>CAVILQ010000008.1:0-76642 GCA_963643715.1 bacterium
CGCCTGGCGGCGAAAATACCCCTCGGGGGAAGATAGCTGCGGCCGCTTTTTTCGTGTCATAAACTCTTGATTTATCTAATATTTGACACTTGATTTAGAAAAAAATATTTTATATAATATATCAGTTGTATGGCCTCCAGAAGCCTACAACCGCTACAAACTGGTCTCAAAACTTGTGTTCAAGTACCAGCCGTGCGAGTACTTAGTACTACTTAAATTTTATTAAGGAAGGAGGCAAAGAGATGTACGCTATTATTTTAACTGGTGGCAAGCAGATCAAAGCTGAGATCGGACAGGTTATCTATGCCGAGAAGATCGAAGGCGAAAAGGATCAGGAAGTGACTTTCGATAAAGTTCTCTTTATCGATGGTGACAAGGTTCTTGTCGGCAAGCCGTTCGTTGATGGTGCTACTGTCAAAGCCACAATTGTAAAGCAGGGACGCGAACCTAAGATTCGTGTACTTCGTTACAAGGCTAAGAGCAATGAGAGAGTTGCTCGTGGTCATAGACAGCCTTACACCGCACTCAAGATTGAAGCAATTAACTTCTAATCATGATCAGTGTAGTTGTCGAATATGATCATAACATGTTTTCTTCGCTCCGTATCGATGGACATGGCGGTGAAGAAAGAGGCTATGACATCTATTGCGCAGGAGTATCTTCCTGCCTGATAGGCGCTTTGAATGCTCTTGAGGAAGGTCAGGACTATTTCATTGAAATCACTTCTGGTCACTCGATAGTACAGGCTAAAGCAAAACCAAATGGGCATGATGCGATTGTATTAGAGACTCTCATCTGCCAACTCGAAACGATAAGTTCAAGCTATCCGGAACGAGTCAAATTCTTGGTCTCTAAGAAAGAAGGTAAAATATGAAACTGAATTTAGTTCTTGATATTCAGCTCTTCGCTTCTCATAAAGGTGTTACCTCTACAAAGAACGGTCGTGATTCCAACGCTCAGCGTTTAGGTGCTAAACTTTATGACGGACAGTGGTGCCATTCTGGTTCCATCATCTATCGTCAGCGCGGAACAAAGATTCATGCCGGTCACAACGTTAAGAGAGCCGGTGATGATTCCTTATTTGCTTTGATCGATGGTTATGTCAAGTACGAGAGACTTGATTCCAAGAGACTTAAAGTCTCCGTCTATCCGACGAAGCCTGAAGTCGCTTCTAAGTAATTTGTTGTAAAGCATAAAAGGCTTCGGATTTCCGAAGCCTTTTCTATTCTATGCTTCATGGAGGTGTGTTATGCATGATAAAGTGAAAATAACTGTAGTTTCTGGCAAAGGCGGAGATGGCGCCATTGCTTTTCGTCACGAAAAATCCATTATGAATGGTGGCCCCTATGGTGGAAATGGTGGTAGAGGCGGTGACGTCTCATTTGTTGCTGATAATGGCATCAATTCATTGTCCGAGTACCGTTTCGGAAAGCTTTTTCGTGCCGAAGATGGTGAAAACGGACGCACAAAACTTCAATATGGAAAAGATGCTCCGTCCATTCTTCTTCATGTTCCTGTCGGAACTGTCATAGAAGACGAAAACGGTCGTGTCTTAGCTGATCTTTATCATCATGGTGACACCTATATGGCAGTCAAAGGCGGTAGGGGAGGTAGAGGAAACGCTACTTTTAAGTCTCCTGTCAGGAGGACACCAAATATCGCTGAAAACGGTATGCCAGGTGAATCAAAAGTGCTTTATTTAGAGCTGAAACTCATTGCTGATGTCGGATTGGTCGGTTATCCAAACGTTGGAAAATCAACCTACATCAGTGCAGTTACTCGTGCAAAATCAGCAATTGGTGACTACGCTTTTACTACCTTGGAGCCACAGCTTGGAGTCTGCTTCCTCACGGAAGATAAGTCTTTTATCATTGCTGATCTTCCTGGCCTTATCGATGGTGCTAGTTCTGGAAGAGGCCTTGGATATACATTCCTTCGTCATATTGAAAGATGCCGTGTCTTGCTCCACATCGTTGATTTGACTAGAAGTGATGATCCTTATGAAGATTTTGAATCGATCAATAAAGAATTATCCACTTACCGCAAGGAACTTATGGATAAGCCTATGATAGTCGCATTGAACAAAATCGATGAGGATATTCCTGCTGAGAAAATCGAAGAATTCAAAAACAAGATTGGAAAAGACTATGAAATCTATGAGATTTCCGCAAAGAGCGGAAAAGGCCTTTATCGACTCAATCAGCGTCTCTATAAATTAGTCAAAGAAAGCAAAGAGGCTGAAAAGAAGAAACTTATCAAAGATGGTGGTGAGGAAAGAGTCTATTCTGCACGCATGAGCGACAACGGAAAAATTCCTGATTACCGTATTGTCCGTAGAGAAGATGGTTTCTTTGAAATTGTCGGTGATCGTGTCGTTAGAACGAAAAAACTTATCAACCTCAAAACCGATGAGGGTATGGATCGACTTCTCGAATATCTTGATGGCATTGGCATCGACGAAAAACTCAAGGAAGCTGGTGCAAAAAACGGTGATACCGTTATTCTTGATGACTTCGAATTCGAATATTTTGAATGATTTTTGTTAAAATCCTGTTTTGCGGATTAATATATTAGTGGAGGATAATCTCTTGTATTACTATCTTCATGGTCTGATTTCATTTCATACTGCTAATTCTGTCATCGTGGAATGCTCAGGGGTAGGATATGATGTCATTGTTTCCCATCCGGATGAATTTCCTATCGGTGAGACAATGTTTGTCTATGTCTGCTACATTTTCAATGAGAACGAACAGTACTTTGTCGGTTTTAAGACCTTGGAAGAGAAGAAACTTTATCTTGCCCTGACTTCCGTGAAAGGAATCGGACCGAAGACGGCTTTGAATGCCATGGGGCAGACGTCTGTTGGCAGACTTAGCGACGCAATCAATCAGGCGGATGAGGTATTCTTGACTAGACTTCCTGGAATCGGTAAGAAATCAGCCTCTCAGATCATCTTAGATCTGAAAGGAAAACTGACTATGCTAGAAAGCGAGAATGACATCACGCTGAATAGGAACATGGATTTAGCCTTGCAGGGCTTAAAAAACTATGGATTCAAGGACAAAGAGATCAAAACGGCTCTTTTGTCAATCCAAGAGAAGGATCTCTCTGCTGAAGAGTACCTGAAGAAGGCACTCTCCCTTTTATCAAAGTGATATATGGATGATTCTGTAAAACAAGAAGGTATCATCGCTCAGGAAATTAAAGAAAACGTCGATGACATCGACCTTTCTTTGCGTCCGCAGAAATTGAATGATTACATCGGCCAAAGCGAGATCAAGCAAGAACTTTCTATCTCGATTTCCGCTGCGAAGACCCGTCAGGAATCATTGGACCATGTTCTCTTCTTCGGTCCCCCTGGATTAGGTAAGACCACATTGGCCAATGTCATTGCCAATGAGTTAGAGTCCGGAATTAAGCTGACAAATGGGTCGTCCTTAGTCAGAACTGGTGATTTGGCTGCCATTCTTTCGTCTTTGGCTCCTGGCGATGTCCTTTTCATCGATGAAATTCATCGCATGCCGATTGTCGTACAGGAAGTCCTTTATTCCGCAATGGAAGACTTTTCTCTATCCATTATTGTCGGAAAAGGGACGGATGCTAGAACGCTGACGATTCCACTTGTTCCATTTACTCTGATCGGTGCAACGACGGATGCCGGCAATCTCTCTGCGCCTTTGCGAGACCGTTTTGGCATCATTCTTCAGATGCGCTATTACACACCGGATGAATTGTTTGAGATTGTCATGAGAACTTCAAAAGCCTTGCATTACCCAATCCATCCAGATGCCGCCTATCAATTGGCTGTGCGTGGTAGAGGAACACCAAGAATCGTCAACCGCTTGTTCCGCCGCGTTCGCGATTTTGCCACGTTTCAAGGAAAGGCTGTCATTGACCGTGAATCCTGTGATGAGGCGATGAAGTTTTTGAAGATTGATGACCTTGGCCTTGATGAGACCGATAGAAAGGTTCTTGAATGCCTGATTTTGCGATACAACGGAAAACCAGCCGGTTTGAATGCAATCGCCTCTGCTATCGGCGAGTCGGTAGATAATGTCTCCGATGTCTATGAGCCGTATCTTGTTCAGATTGGACTCATCAATCGAACACCAAAGGGCCGTGTTGCAACGAAAAAGGCATACGAGCACTTGTCTTTGCCATTACCTGCTGATTTAAAATAACCGCTTTATTATTCTCCATTATATATTTCTATCTTACTATCTATATATGCTTGAAAAAACATATGACTTTTGTTAAATTAATTGTTGTCTAATTGTGTGCTTTTTCTATACACGAGATTTCAGGAGGATTGACACATGCGTCGCTTCTTAGCTTATATTGTCATGATGCTTACCGTAGTTTGTGCTTTGGTATTCAATGCACAGGCTGTTTTGGACCAAAAGACTGATGCGATGGAATACGGTTCTGGTACGGAACTTTATTATTCTGTCACAAAGAGAGACAGCGCTTCCTATTCGGAAGATGCAAAACTCGAAGAGAACCAGTTCTCAGATCTTCAGAACATCGATATCGAGTCTGCTATCATGAACCGTCTTGATTTAGCTGGTGTCAGAAACGCCAATGTTAAAATCGTCAAAGGTAATGAGGAAACTCAGGAAGGGTATCAGCTTCGTATCTCACTCTCTCCACTCAATGAAAGCGAATTGGGCCGTGTTAAAGAAGTGGTTGGAATCACAGGCTCCCTCTCAATGGGAACAATCGGAGACGATACAGTCATGTACGCTTCCGCCAATCAGTTGTTTGATTACTCATCGGATACTTTCTCCAAAATCGTTTATAACGGAACTACTCCTTATCCTACCATCAAGGTAACAAAGGAAGACTATGATACCTTAAAGGAAAAGGCCAAAGAGGCAAGCGAAGCACATAAGAACGATTCCAGCTCTTCCACTTCGGAAGCAAATCGTTATTATGCTGATACGGAATCCGCTGATGATGATAGCTCTTCTGATGATTCCACAACCGTCTACCTTTGGACAAATAAGACAAAGGATGACACTTACGCTAAGGCTTTCGGTACAAATGACACAATCGTTCAGGATGAAGTAAAGAACAAGGTCATCGCTAAGATCGATTTGAACAATTACGATTCTGACACGGAAAGAATTTCCATCGTTTCAGATTTGGAAGGCAATTCCTTCGACATCTCTTCTGCTCGTGCCTTCGTCAATATGCTTAACGGCGAAGATTATGGATTTGATGTCGAATTCCTCTATCAAAACACCGTTCCTGCCACGTTTGGAACCAATAGCAAGGGCCTTATCGCTTCCTTCATTGTGTTAGGTGTTTTGCTAGTCGTCATCATCGCTCTTCTCATCATCTTCTATGGATTTGCCGGAGTCACTGCTTCTTTGACTTTACTTGCTTCACTTCTTACTTCCTTCTTCCTCTTCTCTGTCCTTGGATTTGAATTCTCTGTTGCTGCCCTTGTGGCTTTAGCTGTCTTGGTCTGTCAGTCACTGTTGATTTCCTTGAATTATTTCGAAAGAGTCAAAGCGGAAATCGGCAAAAAGCACGATTTAGAAAAAGCCAATAAAGAAGGCTATCACAAATCTTTCTTTGGCGCTTTGGATAGCTCTATTGTCCTATTACTTGTCTCCTTATTCTCCTTCCTCATTGCAGTCGGATCCTATAAGACCTTATTCGGTGTCCTCATGATCGGTTCCATCTTCACTTTTGTCATTACCAATTACGTGAACAAGTGGACGATGTACTGGCTTTGCAACAACATTCATGATGATGGCAAGAATTACTTCTTCGGTCTTCGCAAGAAGAAGGAACGCAAACCTCGTGTTGTCGTTTCTGATAAGAAGAAGTTCACTCCAAAACTATTATCCGTTCTTCCTATCGTCCTTGCTGTCGGCTTAGGTGTTGCTCTTCCTACTTCTTATGCTTTATCCGATACCAATTCCTTCTTCAACAACCGCAATGATTTCTCCTCTGGTTATACGCTCAACATTATGTTCCAGGGTGATTCTCAGTCTTATGAAAAACTTTCCACAAAGGAAATCTACCTTGCTTACCTTGAAAAGATCGGTACATTGGCCAATGATGAATCCTTCACAATGTCCGATTCCAAAATCGGCGATGGTACTGTTGGCTTCACCTATGATGCCACAACAGCCTTTGTCAATATCGTTGAAAAGAAAGACGAAGAAGGCAATAAATACTATAATCAGTATTTCACAGTCAACGTTGATCGCGACCTCAACTCTGTCAAGACTCAAAACGGAAGCGATGTCGTTTCCATCATCACTAGGACGATGGAATCTGGCGCTGTTGAAGGTGTCAGCGGTGTCACTGGCGATATCTCATTCGCTGGTTTCGGACATTACATCAATGATTCGTTGACTGTCGGATGCTTTGCTACTGCTCCAACTAACGTAACTCATAACTACACTTCTATGATTCTTCTTGTCTTCCTCCTCTCTTGCTTCGCAGCTGTTTATCTCCTCTTCCGCTATGGATTCAGTCTTAATATCGCTATGACAGTTCTTGCCAATGGCTCAATCCTTTCTGCCCTTGGTTTACTCGCATTAGTCGCATTCCGTATTCCGTTTACTTCCTTCACTGGATTTGGTCTTCTCGCCGTTGTCACACTCTTCGATATGCTCTCTGTCATTCTTCTCTCCGGCAATCGCGAAATCATTAAGGAAAGAGGAATCAAAAAGACAGCTACCAATGAAGAAAGAGCTGATATCTGCAATGAAGTCGCCAATAGAAGCATGCTTGTCACTGTTCCTTGCTCACTCTTCCTTGTTCTATTCGGTATTGGAATCGCCTTCATCAATACAGCCTTGATTGGTTTATCCATTTCCTTAATTCTCTTCTCTATCTTCTCCTTGCTCTTGATGTATTTCTATGCCGTTCCTCTCTATTACTTCTTCTCCACCCATATCTCGTTTAAGAAAATTGCTGAATCTCACGAGAAATGGCGTGAAAAACATGGTAAGAAGAAAGAAGAGGTCAAAGCTCAGAATGGTATTGTCTACGTTGATCAGGATGGACCGCATGAAACGATCATTCCTGGCGTCAACGATTTCCATCATTAATTATGTCATTCTTAAGTCAGTTGCTTGAATATTATCATCTGACGGTAAAAGACCTTGGTGCCAGAAAAGTACCAGGGTCTTTTGCTAGTTTGGAAAAACCATTTGAAAACGCTGCTTTTTTGTCAGTTGTAGATCGAATCAAAACAGCGATTGACAATCATGAAAAGACGGTCATCTATGGTGATTATGATGTCGATGGGATCACCGCAACGACCATCATGAAAAGAGTCTTGGATGAAAAAGGCCTTTGCCCTGGTTACTTCATTCCATCCAGATACAAAGAAGGATACGGTTTGAATTCAGAAAGGGTGAAGGAATTTGCGAAAAAGGGATATCATCTCATCATCACAGTCGATAACGGCGTATCCTGCCTGGAATCGATTGCGATGGCAAAGGAACTCAACATGGATGTCATCATCATTGACCATCATGAAATCCTTCAAACTCTACCTGACACTCCCTATATCTTCCATCAATTTCATAGCGGATTCTTATCGTATAATTGCTCGGCAGCTTCGCTCTGCTTTTTTGTCGCTTCCTATCTAAGAGGAAACTTTGATGAATATGATGCCACTTTGGCAGGAATTGCTGTCTTCTCGGATGTTATGCCGCTTGTTGGCAATAATCTCAATCTTGCCAAAATCATGCTAGCGTCACTAGAGAAAAACAGATATCCGAATCTTTTGAGGTTCTTGGATAATGATATTTCATATCATTCTGTCGGCTTCAATCTCAATCCCACCTTGAATGCTCCAGGACGTATATCTCATGACGTGATGTCCACAAACCACGTTGTTGCTTTTTTGTTGGAGAACAAGAATACAGATCGTATGCTTCGTTTTTCTTCTGAACTTACTGCTATCAATGAAGAGAGAAAGAGACTTGTCAAAAGCATGCACCTATTGAATCCTATTGAATCGGATTATTCGAAGGTCTATCAGTGCGATGTCGGTGAAGATGTCTCTTATTCTGGCTTGACTGGATCGGTTGCGAATAAGATTATGCGAGAGAGTGATTGTCCTGTCATCGTCTTTTCAAAGTCGGAGATGGAAGAGGGTACACTAGTAGGGTCAATCCGCATGCCAGATGGTTATGATGTTTTACCCTTCCTTGAGAAACATTCTAAATATTTCATCCGAAAAGGCGGACATAATAAGGCAGCTGGCGTCACCATTGCTTTGAAGGACTATTATCAGGTTGCAACTCTATTTATGAGTGATTCCATGGAACAGTCCTTCCATCGTAAAGAAAGCAAGAAAGAGATTCCGATTGTCTTAGAGGATCTTTCAAAAGAAAACTTTGACATCTATGAATCCTTTATGCCCTTTGGTGAAGAGTTTGAAGAACCACGTTTCTCTCTGACAGTCGAAAAAGAAAATCTTTTCTTTTCTAAGAACGGGAACGCTATTTTCTCAAAAGACAACGGAAAAAACGGAAGACTCTGCTGCTTTAAAAACGCATCTATGATTACAGATAGCATCGCGTCCGTCTTCGTTTTCCATGGAACCCTTAGAAAAACCATCTTCAATGGCGTGACTCGTTATGAACTATTGGCCGATAAGATTACGTATGAAGAGTGAACGATAAAGATTGAATTTTCATTAAACGAAGCGTAAAATAAGAGTAGATTTGGAGGAAAAGTAATTTTATGAGAATCTACTTAAGAGACAATGTTGTTTCCTTTTTGAAAAGTAAACTACGTCCGATTGATGCAATAACTGAGATTGCTGTCTATGTATGTAAGAGTTTGAATGTTCATCCGAGCGTTTACTCCCTTGTTGTTCCTGTCGATGCCTTTGTTCCCGGTGCGGCTGGATATTTCAATATCGTCTACTACAAGAATCCACATGTTTCTTCTGTTTTTGTCTCGACAGTCTGTTTCACTGAGCTTGAAAAAGCCAAGAAACTTGCACTTTGCCTTTTTGATAATTCCGGCAAGTTCATGTTGGACAAAAGATTTGTGATTGAGCGTAGTTAATGCTTTCATAAATCCGACAATTAATATAAAATAGTAAGCAGTCGGAGGACTGCTTTTTTGAACGAAGATATTAATCAGTCTGGCAAAACAGAGACTTTGGCCAGTCAAGATACAATCGAGTATTCCATTGCGCTGAAGGGCAAAAGAAACCAAAGAAGAAAAATGATATCCGTCTTCTCACTCTCGGTTTCTTCTCTTCTCCTCGTTTTTTATTTTACCCTTCCGAATTTTCAGTGCAAGAACATTCCGATACAAGGCAATGTCAATCTGACAAAGAGTGATATTGTTTCACTTTCCGGTAACAAGAAATATTCTCCCCTTCTTTTCCTCAATAAGGAAAAGACGAGTCAGAATATTGTCTCTTCTTCTGCTGGACTTGTTCTCTCCGCTTCCTATGCCTCCAATGGAATCACGGCTAGTCTGACTCTTGTTGAAGACTTTCCACATGCAAAAATCAAGACCGACACATTGAAATCCTATTTTCTTTCTGGAATTGAAACATCTCTTATGATGGAAAAACTCAATTCTTTACCATTATCTACTGAGCGCATCGAAGAGATAAAAGCGAATCTGAACAAGGATGCAGAGAAGATACCTCTCGTTCACTTCCCATCATCTTCCTTTGTCATTGATGACTCATCCATCAAGGATGCCATGTCTTCCCTTTCTTTCTTCTCTTATTCTGCAATCAGCGTCTTTAACGATATTCAGTTCATCAATGATAGTGGAGATGCCACTTGGAACAATGTTTGTGACTTTGCCGTTTCCTACAACAACAAATGGTTTGTGCTGAAAGATTGTCTCGTTGATAGCTTTGATAAGTACTTTACCTCGAAAGCTTTCCCGGATATCATCTTTGCTTCACTCGATGAAAAAACAAAAGATACGGATAACATCAAAACCGTGAAGTATAAGTTCAAAGACGATGAGAATGAAATCGATGCCTATATCTTTAAACCGTATTTTGGTACGGAAGGAAAGGTCGGTTGGAGCTTCGTCAGCTCAAATTAGAAAGGATTCATTATGGATAAACAGCTTACAGTTATTGAATTTACCCCCAATAGCATCAAATTATTGAGCGGATATCAGATGAAGGGTCAAATTTATGTTCTTCAATGCTTGGAAGGCGAGAAACTTCCTGTTGATGAAAACGGATTTCCGAAAAGCTCCGATTTGAAAGAATCTCTGCTTACATTGATCGCTACTGCTAGAAAACAATCGAATGTTGATTTAGGACCACTTGTCATTCTTTATCCTCCCTGTGGCTTTGCAAAAATGGAAGTCAAAGAGACAAATATGACCGGAAATGTGGAGAATCGAATCACCGTAGATGATTACAGAACCTGCAGTATTCGCGCGATGAAAGTCACACCGCCAGTTGAAACAGAATCTCTTTATTTTGTTCCATTCAACTATGGCGTTGATGACTGCTCTAATCTCGTTGATTTCCCGCTGAACCGTTCTTCAAATGGCTTAGAGGTGGAAGGCGACGTTCATTTCATCAATCGCAACGTCCTTGCTTTCTATCAGGATATCATTTATTCCGCTGGTCTAAAGGCGAGCGTATATCTTCAGATGATTTCCACTTATACGAATGCTAATTTTGTCGGTTTATCGGAATCCGATCATAATTATCTGCTTTTAGAGATGGAATCGGACTATACTTATCTGACCTATGTGCAGGACAAACATATCATGTCCTCTCATATTTTAGGGGAGTCAATAAGCAATGCTACGACGAGATTTGCTCAATCTCTTAATATCACAGTGGACCGTGCGAAGGAACTGATTTCGACATTTGGTTTCCTCCAAAGTCTTGACTTTGACTATGAGACAGAAGAAGGATTCACTTTGCTAGAGACATCCAATGCCCTTTTGAAATCCTTTTTGCCGATTTACAATCAGATTCAGAAGGTCATTGATGATGAAGGAATATCTACCGATGTTCCATTTGTCGTCAACGGGTCTTGCAACAGCATATTCGGAATCATCTACACCTTGAAGTTCTACTTGAAGAGACCGGCCCGTGCTTCTATTGGAAGAGTCATGGGAGCGGAATACGGTGTATTCGATGCTGCCTTAGGTGCTATCGATATCGCGAACAAGAATTATCAGATGGCCCGCAACGATTTTAGAAGGAATGAATCCGATACGAAACTGAAGATGACGATGTTTGATAGATAATACAGAAAGAGGACTGAAATTATGGCTGAGAATAATGAATTGCATGAGCTCATCGATGATGAGGAATTAAAGAAAAACGCGAAGATCAAGGTTATCGGTGTCGGCGGTGGCGGTGGAAATGCTGTCAACGGAATGATTCACGATAAAGAAGACCTTGTCGAATACTGGGTGTTCAACACGGATTGCCAGGCTTTGAGCCATTCTCCCTGTGACAACAAATTGGTCTTGGGAAGAACAGTCACGGGTGGTCTTGGAGCCGGTGGCATTCCTTCCACTGGCAAAAAAGCAGCCGAGGAAAGTTTTGATGATATCAAGCGTATTGTTGAAGGCTCAGATCTTATCTTTATCGCTGCTGGTGAAGGCGGTGGTACAGGTACAGGTGCTGCTCCTGTCATTGCCAAGGCGGCAAAAGAAGTGGGCTGTCTTGTCATCGGAATCGTCACTCGTCCTTTCAATTTTGAAGGCAAGAAGAGAAGAACCAACGCCCTAGAAGGCATCAATGCATTGAAGGAGAATGTGGATGCCTTGATTGTCATCTCCAATGACAAGCTGATGTTCAATGATGGCAAGATGACTGTTGAAGAAAGTTTCCACAAGGCAGATGACATCTTAGGCTCTTCTGTTAAGACCGTCACAGACCTCATTTTGAAACATGGCATCATCAATCTTGATTTTGCCGATGTCAAAGCCACGTTGCTCGGAAAAGGCATCGCTTTGATCGGCATTGGCCATGGAAAAGGCAAGAACAAAGCAATCGATGCCGCCAATAACGCAATCAATTCTCCTCTTCTAGAGGCGAGTATCCGCGGCGCAAGAAGCATGTTGATCAACTTTACGATTGGAAAGGATACCACACTCGTTGAAACTTCGGATGCTGTTGATTACATCAATCAGGCTGCCATGGGCAAAGATTCCTCCGAAGAATGCAACATCATCTTCGGTGTCATGCAAGAGCCTAGTTTCCATGATGAGATGACAATTGCCATCATCGCAACTGATTTCAACAAGGATGTTGATTTCAGCGATGTTCCCTTGCGCAATACAAGAATCAGTGAAAACTCTTCGATATCCTCTCAGCCTACAATGACTAATGATGAATCTGATACCAAACCTGCACAGGAAAAAGTTATGAGCAGCACGGAAGAAAAGAATTCCTCTGTCCTTCCTTCCTTCTTACGCAAGAAACTTCAGGAACAGAATGCGATAGCCTCAGTCAAAGAGGAAGAAACTGTAGAACAGACTGTCACAAGTGATGAAGAGGATGATGAACCGACTGTTCTTCCTCATGATGCTGATTAGTACTAAGGAGAAAAAATATGGAACTCAATGAATTCGAAAAACTCTCCCAGAAAGAGATTGAAGATGCAAAACAGGAAAGCCTGAAAATCACAGACCGTGCTTCTCTTGAGGCTTTCAAAGGCCGTTTCTTAGGAAAGAAGAGTAATCTGACTGCTTTTTATTCCCAGATGAGAACGATTTCTCAGGATCAGAAGAAAGCCTTCGGCGAAAAGCTCACTTCCTTGAAAGAAGAGCTGAATCGCTATTTTGAGGAAAAAGAGAAAGAACTCAAGGACAAGGAACTCAATAAGAGACTTGCCAAGGAGAAAGTGGATATCACTCTTCCTGGATATGAAGAGACCCTCGGAAGCAAACATCCTTTTTATGCTGTTGTCGATGATATCACCGATTTCTTCGTTGGAATGGGATTCACTGTTGCTGATGGACCGGAAGTCGAAAGCGACAGAAACAACTTCGAATTGATGAATATTCCCGCAGATCATCCTGCACGTGATATGCAGGATTCCTTCTCAATCGATCCTACAACGGTCTTAAGAAGCCATACTTCCTGCGTTCAGGCACGTGTCATGCAGCAGATGCAGGGAAAAGGACCAGTCAAAGTCATTTGTCCAGGTAAAGTCTATCGAAGAGACAATGATGCAACCCATAGCCATCAGTTTGGTCAGATTGAAGGACTTGTCATCTCTGAGGATTGCACATTCAGCAACCTCTTAGAGACGCTCACTCTTCTTTTACGTCATCTTTTCGGTGAGAAGCGTGAGATTCGTTTCCGTCCTTCCTTCTTCCCATTCACAGAACCGAGCGTTGAAGCTGATATCTCTTGTTTCGAATGCAACGGAAAAGGCTGCAATTTCTGTAAGCACACTGGATGGATTGAAGTCTTAGGCTCAGGTATGGTGCATCCGAATGTCTTGCGTTTGAATGGCTATGATGACACCAAATACAAAGGTTTCGCCTTCGGCATTGGCATTGACCGTATTGCCATGCTGAAGTACAACATCGATGATATCAAGAGATTCTATACGAATGACGTCAACTTCGTCTCTCAGTTCAAAAAGGAGTAATAATCATGCTATTTTCATATAAAACGTTATCTACATTAGTCGATTTGTCCTCCATCAGTCCCGAAAAACTTAGAGATAGACTGACATTCTCCGGCTTCGAAGTCGAAGGAATGGAAAAACTTGCCCAGGCTAGTGCTCTTGTCATCGGTGTGGTTCTCACATGCGAGAATCATCCTGATAGCGATCACCTTCATGTTCTGACTGTCGATTGCGGCGGTGAGGGAATCAAGCACATCGTCTGCGGCGCTAAGAATGTCAGAAAAGGGCTTCACGTGATTGTCGCATTGGAAGGCTGTGTCCTTCCTGCTCTCAATGAAACCATCAAGAAGGGTAAAATCCGTGGCGAAGTCAGCGAAGGCATGTGCTGTTCTTTATTGGAACTTGGTGTTTCGAAAGACTTGCTTCCTGAAAATTCCCCTTCACTGGATGGAATTGAAGAACTTCCTGATGATGCTCCTATCGGAGAAAGAGATGTTCTTAATTATCTAGATTTGGAAGATGTCATCCTCGATGTCAATGTTCTTCCGAATAGACCAGACTGTCTTAGTTATATCGGTATGGCAAGAGAAATCTCTGCCTTGATGGGTAGAACTCTGTTCCCTCTTCCGACCTTCAATTTCTCGACCTTGAAGGACAATATCCATGTCCGTTCCAAGACGATCAATTGTTCCAGAATCGATATGCTTCGCATCGATAATGTCACACCGAAGAAGGAGACTCCTCTTTATATCAAGAGAACCTTGATGGCAAATGGCATCCGTACCATTTCGCCAATCGTTGACCTTGGAAACTATTCCATGCTCCTCACCGGTCAGCCGTTGAATCTTTACGATGCCGATGACAATACCGGAAACGACTACATCGTTTCGGATGATTATGACGGTGAATTCACTTGCTTTGACGGAAAGGTTCTGAAGCTGAAACCCGGCGATCTTGTCATTTCAGATAAAGAGGATGCACTTTGCCTCGCTGGCATTATGGCTGGCAAGAAGGCATCTGTCACCTCTTCCACTAAGAACATCATGATTGAGGCGGCTTGCTTCTATCATGCTAACATTCGTCATACTTCATCTCGAGTCGGTCTTTCTTCCTTCTCTTCCCAGTTGTTCTCCAAGGAAAGAAATCCGAAGATGATTCCGGAAGCTCTCTCTATTACAATCGCCTTGCTTCCTGAGTTTTTGGATAAATATGAAGTCACAAGCTATTCCTCTTTCAATCGTGCTGAGATGACAAATAAGCCCTTTGACTTTTCTGTCGACGCCTTGAATGCAAGACTTGGCTCTTCCTACACAGAAGAAGAAATTAATCAGGTTTTGAAGGCTTATCGTATTGAAAAGACAAAAGACGGTAAGCTTCTTGCTCCGATTGACCGTGTAGACTTGAATGAACAGTGTGATATCGATGAGGAAGTGTTCCGTTACTTCCCAGCCACTCGTATCACTCCTTCCCTAGAGCACTTCCCAATTACTCATGGACATCTTAGCGATGTCCAGAAGAAAAAGAGAGAAATCCGTGAACTTTTAGTTTCTCGCGGCTTAGATGAAATCCTCTCCTTCACTTTAATCAGTGAAAAGGAAGATAAATCAATCCGTGTCTTCCAATCGGATAAAGGTTTTAAGATCATCAACCCGATGACAAAGGACCACGAGATTGTGCGTTCCGACCTTCTTCCTTCTCTTATCAGCACAGTCGATTACAACAAAGCCCATCAGAACAAGAATCTTGCTCTCTTTGAGATTTCTCCGATTGATACGCCAAAAGGAAATCATCTCTATCTTTCCATTGCCTTATTCGGAAATAAGATGGGAAGAGATGAATATCTCAGCAGACCTTATGATTTCTTCGATCTGAAGGGATATGTATATGCGGTCTTGAAGAAAATCGGACTTTCCGATTCCCGTTTCCGCATCAGCTATTCCAAAAACTGCAAATTCCATCCGAACTGTTCCGCCGATATCTTTGTCGGCAAGGATTTAGTCGGCACTTTCGGTCAGCTTCATCCTTCCTTCTATGAGGATAAACTTTTTGTCGCTGAACTCGATTTAGGTAAATTATTGGCTTTGAAAGGCATGAACACGAAGTTCGTTCCATTCTCTTCCTTCCCGGAAGTCAGAAGAGATCTTTCCTTCCGCATGAATGAAAAAGTCGATTATGCTCTGCTTAGAAAAACCATCCTTCATGTCCCGGATACAAATGTCCAGGATGTCTGTCTATTCGACGAATTTGTCGATAAGGTCACATCCATCACATATCTTGGAATCTCTGTCTTCTTAGGTAAGGAAGACGGAACCTTGAAGGACAGTGAAATCACTTCATCCATCAAGAAAATCACTGAGGCCTGCAAAGCTGAATTAGGACTTACTCTCAGAGGTGAATGACATGGCTAGTTTCCGCTTGATTGAAAATTCCTTCGATGAAGTGAATCACACTGACTTCTTCGATAAGATTGCTCTTGTAGCCCATAATTGCTATCAGGTCAAGGAAAAGGACCATACCAGCAATATCGGCTTCATCCAAAGGCTTGTCCAAAGCGGCCATCTTGCAATGATGGAACATTATCGCTTCGCATTCGTTTTGAATGAAAAACAGTATCATAGCTTTTTGGAATTACATAATCCTTTCTATGAATTAGGTGAATACATGCGTGAAAAAGGAACCTTCAAAGAGATGGTCTATCTTCTTTCCTGCTCGATCAGACCAATCCTTGAAAACCTCAATAGTGAAGATGTCCTTGAACAGGATATGGCCTTGCTTTTAGCTTCTTCTCTTCCTTCTGAAGTGACCTCTGTTCTTCTTCCGGATTTGAAGTCCCATGAGAAAGTCGAACTCTTCGACGTTGAAAAGAACAAAGAGAAGATACCATCTGAAATCTATGACCGCTTCACCTATGTCACATATCATCTCATCACTGACCGTGGTGTCACACACGAACTAGTTCGTCATCGTGTCTGCTCCTTTGCCCAGGAATCTACTCGTTACTGCAATTACACCAAAGACAAGTTCGATGCTTGTCTTACATTCATGAAGCCGAGCAAATACGAGGAAAGAAAGGAAACTTATGATTCTTTCTACCAGAAATGCGCCGATTCCTACTTTGAACTCATTCAGTCTGGTGCGACTCCGGATGAGGCAAGAGCCGTTTTGCCTAATTCATTGAAGGCTTCCATCATGGTGACATGCAATCTTAAGGAATGGAAGAAAATCTTCTTCCTCCGCACTGATCCTCATGCTCACTTCGATATCCGTAGACTGATGCTTTTAGTCAAAGACGACATGGTCAAGAAAGGATATATACAAGATGATCAAGGAGAATAGAATCGCCATTGATCTCCTTTCCTTAAAAGAAGGAAACGCCTATGATCTTGACTTTGAACTGACGGAAAAGGAAAAGAAATATTTTCCAAACCTTCTTTCACTCAATGACTGCTCATATGTTCTTGAAGTGTTGTCTTTAGGTAAACTTAGTTCTCTTGTGGTCTCAGTCGTTGGCGATGTCATGCTTCTGGATGCTCATGACGGCGCTGAACGCACTTATCATCTTGATGACAGTGTTGAAATCACAATCGCTACAGACGATGATGAAAACAGTGATATCCTTCCGGATGATGATGGACTCTATGATTTAAGAGGCTCGATATTGGCTATCCTCTTCAACAGCATCCCACAGAATTATTCGGAAGTGCCTTTGACGAAAATCGTGCATGAAAACTATGTACTGATGTCAGAGGAAGAATATGAAGCAGAGAAGAAAAAGCGCTCTAACGCCTTCTCGGATCTCTAAAACAAAACAACTTTTAGTCCTTGCCCTTGGTTTATCCAAGGGCTTTTTCTTGAAATAAGGTAAAAATTGTCCCACTTCTACACCACAGCTACCACATTCACCCACCAAAAGAGAATCATCACTAAAAATGCCCTTAGTTTAGGGCATTTTTAATGATTTTTACTTTTTAGAAGAAATAGTGGAAGTAGATATTTTAAAGAAAAAACTTAAAAAGTGTTGCGCGAAGTGGGATAAGTTATTATAATTGTGGGTGAAAGTGGGAAAGTAATCGTGTTTTATGGACAGAAAGAACTGACACTCGATGACAAGTATCGACTCGTTCTACCCTCAATCTATCGTGACGGTTTCACAGAGAGCACATGCTTTGCTACTTTAGGTATGGACAAATGTGTCCAGCTGTTTCCGAAAGATACCTTTGAAAAAAACGCCGAGGAGATCATGAAACTCTCCGAATTCTCCAAGGAAGCAAGAGATGTCAGACGTATCTTCATGGGTAACACATTCAACATCCAGATTGACTCCCATAATCGCATTCTCTTGCCAAAGCTTCTAATGAACAAGGTTTCCTTAGGAAAGAAAGTTGTCGTTGTCGGTGTCTATGATCATCTTGAGGTATGGGATCAGGACGCTTACTACGAAAGCGAAAAGGAAGGTGAAGAGAATTATTCCTCCAATGCGAAGAAACTCTTAGAAGGGACGGATAAAGCATGAGCGAGTTCAATGAACACAAACCGGTCATGCTAGATGAGGTCCTCTCATTCGTTCCATCCGGAAAGAAGATGACCTATCTCGATATGACCTTAGGAAGAGCCGGTCATGCCTCCAACATTATCAAAAAGATGGGGAATGGAAGCACATTCATCGGTGTTGACCGAGACAATGACGCCCTCCTCTATTGCGAGAAGTTTCTGATTCCCTATTCAAAGACTGTCAAACAGTATTTTCTTCATTCGACATTCGCTGAATGCATCGAGACGCTGAAAAAAAGCGGATTCGAAGGGGCAGACTTCATTCTCATGGATATCGGAGTATCTTCCCCACAGTTCGATGATCCTAGCCGAGGTTTCTCCTATCGATATGATGCACCGCTCGACATGAGGATGGATCAGAAAGATAGACTGACAGCTTCAGACATCATCAATCATTATGATGAAGAGAGTCTCTGCAGGGTGTTCCGCGATTTAGGACAGTGCAAGATTTATTATCCTGTCGTAAAGAAAATCATGCAGGTAAGGGAAGAGAAGAAGATTGAGACGACATTCGAACTTGTTGACATCATAAAGTCATCACTTCCGAATAAGGAATTGAGAAAAGAAGGACATCCAGCGAAGCAGTTCTTCCTCGGACTCCGTTATGAAGTCAATGGTGAGATACAACAGCTCAAAAAAGGGCTCACGCAAGCGATTGAATTCCTGAATCATAAGGGACGACTTGTCATCATATCATTCAACAGTGAAGAGGACAAAATCGTAAAGGACACATTCAAGGAATACGTCGTTGAGAAACATGTCGATAAATACAAAGCAGACATTAAAACGGGTGGTTACATCGCTCTGACCAAGAAACCGCTTCTGCCTACTGAGGATGAGATAGCAATGAACAATCGTTGCAAGCCATCGATTCTTAGGGCGATAGAAAGGATTTAAGCATATGAAGGACCGTATCGAAAGAACTTATAAGAAAAAGCCAAGACATTCTTTGAAGACTGCCATGCTTTTGATGGTTGCTTTTACTGCGGTCGTCTCTGCTTCATCCATCGCAGTGCTTTCTATCTACGGAAAACAGAATAGCGAGATGTCGAAAAAAATCGACAACTATTCTGCACAGATCGATTATCTTGAAAAAGAAAACGATGATTCCAACCAACTCTACAATAGAAAGTAATCAAATAGACAATAATTTCAAATACCCTATAATACGCAATGAAATTGAGGCTATGGTGTAATGTAGACAACCATAACCTCTTTTTCTTTGAATTGAAAATGAAAAACGATTGATTTTAGCCGTTTAGGAATGCACGGATTCATGGGATGTGTGTTTTATCGGCAAAAACAAAAAGATGCCATACAAGCGCTTTAAAACTGCTTGTATGGCATCTTTGATATATGACTTAGTAATGACGATACGGAGCTCTGGTGGAGATATCGGTTTCGATAATCTTGAGGAACTCTTTTTCGCTGACTGTCTTAGAAAGGGTTTCGTGATAGAGACGATAGGTGATATTTCCTTCTTCGGCTTCCTTCGGTCCTAATACGATAGTGTATGGGACCTTCATGACCTGAGAGTCATGAATCTTGTAAGAGAGCTTTTCATTTCTATCATCGATCTTACAGCGGACATTCTTTTTCAAAAGCTTCTTGTTGAGGTCATTGGCAAGTTTGACAACTTTCTCATCGTTATTGACAGCGATGATTCTGACCTGCTCTGGATGCAACCAAGTCGGGAAGGCGCCCTTGAAGTTCTCGGTGATGATACCTAAGAAACGTTCGAAGGAACCGAAGATTGCTCTGTGAAGCATGACAGGTTCCTTAAGCTTGCCATCTTTATCGACATAGGTAAGACCGAAACGGTGAGGAAGCTGCATATCAAGCTGAATGGTTCCGCACTGCCAGACACGGTTAAGAGAGTCTCTGATCTTGAAGTCGAGCTTTGGGCCATAGAAAGCGCCATCGCCTTCATTGACCTCATAGGGAAGACCATTCTCTTCTAAGCAGGCCTTCAATTCGGCTTCTGCCTTATCCCAAGTGGAAATCTTTCCAACGAATCTTTCAGGACGTGTGGAAAGTTCAACGGAATAAGAAAGACCAAAGGTCTTATAGACATAACCGAACATTTTGATCATTTTACGGATTTCATCTCCAATCTGATCGAATGCTAAGAGGATATGGGCATCATCCTGGGTGAAAGCGCGGACACGGAATAAACCATTCAAAGCACCGCTGGCTTCATGACGGTGGTCGAGACCGAATTCAGCATAACGCAAAGGAAGATCACGATAGGAATGAATGCTGTTCTGATAGACAAGGATGGCACCAGGGCAGTTCATCGGTTTGATGGCATAAGGTTTTCCATCAACCTTGGTGATGTACATGTTCTCTTTGTACTTCTTCCAATGACCAGAGGTTTCCCAAAGTTCACGGGAGAGCATCTGAGGAGTCTTTAAGAAAGAATATCCGTATTCCTTTGTGAGAAGATCCCAAAGGAAGCTTTCCAATTCATGACGGATGATCATACCGTTAGGAAGCCAGAAAGGAAGTCCAGGTCCGTAATCGGAGAACATGAAGAGTCCTAACTGTGTTCCTAATCTTTTATGGTCAGCTTCTTTTCTTTCCTCTAAGAGCTTGAGGTACTTATCGAGTTCTTCCTGAGAGAAGAAAGCAGTTCCATAAATACGGGTTAAGGTGTCATTGTCCTTGTTTCCTTGGAAATAGCAGGAAGAAGTGGACATAATCTTGATGGCCTTAATATCCTTTGTAGACTTCATGTGGGGTCCTAAGCAGAGGTCCATGAAATCGCCCTGAGAATAAACAGATAAAGAAGCACCTTTGTCAGCGAGTTCGTGGATGTGAATCAGCTTGTATTTCTGATCCTTGAAGAGTTCTTCTGCCTCAGCGACAGTGACATTCTTTCTGACGATGGGCTGCTTTTCAGAAATGATCTTCTTCATTTCCTGTTCGATCTTCGGGAAATCATTCTCTGAGATTGGACGAGGAAGCTTCATATCGTAATAGAAACCATCATCTGTAGCAGGTCCGTAGGCGAACTGAACGCCAGGGAAGAGGTGCTGAATGGCTTCAGCCATAAGGTGAGCAGCGGAATGACGAAGGACAGAGAGCGCATCCGGAGATGACTTCGTGATGGCTTCGAACGTGCAATTATCCGGCAATACTTCATTCAAATCGAAAAGATTGCCATTGACCTTGCAGCAGATTGCCTTTTCGGCAAGGGAGAGGGAGATGCTTTTGCATGCTTCCAAGGCGGTGCTACCGTCTTTGAGTTCTTTTTCGGAATTATCCGGTAAAATGATTTTCATATTTATGCCTTTCAATAAAACTTTAAGTATTTTACTTCTTTAAAGCGTGCCACGCAAGTGCGGCGCCTCCAGCTAAACCGACATCCTGAGTGAAGGATGCGTATTTCAAAACGATAGGTTTGAAGTTCCAGGCAGCGATTTTCTCGTTGGCTAATCTTTCCAAGTCGGAGAAGAAGACATCCTTGCTCTTCATGACACCGCCAGATATCGCATAGGAATCGACGTTGAAGAGAAGCTGTAAATTGCTGAACCATGTTGCAAGCATGTCGATCCAAACATGATATAAAGCAACCATTTTCTCATTGTTTTCGCGAATGCCTTGGAAGAATTCGTAAGCACTATTAATGTGTATGCCATTCAATTTGGCGAGATTGACAATACCGTTTCCGGAAAGAAGGTACTCGGATTCATAGTCTTTTCCTTTGTAGTTGACAAACATACGTCCTCCCTCTAAAGGAAGGTCGATCATCTCACCATTATGGACAACGCCTAGTCCGATTCCAGTGGATATCGTTACAAAGGCGGAGTTAGCAAATCCTTTGTTTGCACCATATTCCGCTTCCACTAATGCGGAGCAGTTTCCATCGTTTGCGAAATATAACTTTGCGCCAGGGAAATCTTTCTTGAAAAGTGATTCAAAATCGAATGAGGTGATTCCAAGGTTACCAACGCGACCTATTAGATTGTTCTGAACGACACCGCACATGGACATGCCAATGGAATCGATTGAATCCATCTTTGCCTCGTTTTTGACAATGAGGATGAGTTCTTTCATCTTTTCGTATAAAGCGGTTGGATTGTCTTTGATGGAAGGTACGATTCTAACGGAAATAATGTTGAGATTCTTGTCCATGGAAGCGACACGAAGATTCGTTCCGCCACAATCGATTGATATGATTTTGTCTGTCATTCGTTTTCATCCTCCGAGATTGAATTATTGTCGATGTCATGAACGGTTAAAACCTTCATGAAGTTTGTCTTACCGGCGCCGACAGGAGTTCCGCCTGTCATGATGATGTGGCTGCCAGGTGCAATGCCGTAGTCCTTGGCGATTTTAAGAGCAAGGACTTCCATTTCCTCAGAGAACTGAGGGACTTTTTTCGTGTGATAAGGGTAGCATGCGTAATAGAGCATGGAATGAGTTAAAGCATCCAGATCAGAGGAAACGACGAAGACTGGGCAGATAGGACGAGTCTTGGAGATACGGATACCCGTTTGACCAGAGACAGAGAAACAGATGATCAGCTTAGCATTAATGAGGATTGCAGTATCGGAAACAGCAGCGGCGATTGCATCATTGACTTTCTTGTTGGATGTTTCAAATGCTTGATGCGAGGAGGTCTCATAGTTGAAGTGTTTTTCGACTTCTCTTGCGATACGAGCCTGCATGTCGACGGATTCAACAGGATAGGAACCATTGGCACTCTCGCCGGACAACATGACGGCATCGCTTCCCTGATCGATAGCTAAGGAGACATCACTGACCTCAGCGCGAGTCGGGAACGGATTGTGAATCATGGAGTCGAGCATCTGTGTGGCGGTGATGACAGGCTTTCCTAATTTACGGCATGTGTTGATCATGTAACGCTGATAGGTAGGAACTTCTTCCGGAGGAATCTCGACGGCTAAGTCGCCTCTTGCTACCATGATGCCATCGCTTTCACGGATGATGCTATCCAAGTTTTCAATGGATTCGGTATTTTCAATTTTGGAAATGATTAAGATGTTCTTTCCACCATGGGAATCAAGAAGGGCACGCATGTCGCGGATATCCTGAACGTTTCTGACAAAGGAAGCGGAAACCAAATCGACATGCTCTTCGCATCCGAAGATAAGGTCACTCTTATCCTGTTCGGAAAGATAAGGCATGGAAAGATGAACGCCAGGACAATTGACACCTCTTCTGTTTTTGCAGGTGTGATCGTTTCCGACAACACAGACAAGTTCTTTTGTCTTCTGATCTTTTTCCTTGACGATGAGCTCAAGGTTACCATCATCAAGACGGATGACGCTTCCTGTTTTGCAGTCGTTATAAAGATTCTTATATGTGACACCGAAAGCCTTGTTGTTTCCAACTTTCTCAGTGCCCATATAGATTCTTGTGAGTTCTCCTTTTTTGAACTCAGCAAGACCGCCTTCAAATTCGCCGGTACGTATTTCAGGGCCCTTTGTATCAAGGCAAATCGGAATGATCATGCCTTCTTCTTTTTCAATCTCACGAAGTGTTCTGATCTTCTGAAGATGTTCTTCGTGTGAGCCGTGTGAGAAATTGAGTCTCATGCAAGTCATACCAGAGGCTAGAAGCTTCTTCATCATTGCCTTATCCTGACTGGCGGGACCAATTGTACAGACAATTTTAGTCTTTTTGTCGATTCTGTAATTCATGCAGGTTCTCCTTCATAATTCTTATGATATGAAACTGACCATAATATTGTATCAACATGAATACTAATTTTAAAGATGATATCTATTAATTAAGTAGTGTTAACACAATAAAGTTTGGTATAATTTTAGTGTATGAACATTATTGAACCTGATTCCAGTTTTTCCATTCAAATGGATTTTTCTCTCTCCGAGACAGATTTTTCTGTTTTGTCATTTTTATATCTGCCTATCATCAAATCAGATGCCTATCTTCTTTACGATATTTTCTATCGTTTGAATCCGATGGTTAGCTTAGAAGGCCAAATGCTTCATGAAGACTTCTTCACGCAGACCGGTTTTGATTCGGTACGATTTCTAAAGGCAAGAGAGAAATTAGAGGCAATCGGTCTATTAGAAACATACCGTAAAGAGACCAATTCTTCTGGAAGCAAGGTCTTGTATGTATATCGAGTGATTCCGATTGCAAGTCCGAAGAAGTTCTTTTCTGATCCTATCCTTAAAAACTTGCTTTTGCAAAGCGTTTCAAACAAGAAATATCATCGCCTAGTTAACTATTTCAAAAAAGACGATGAGAAGATACTTGATGGGTACGATTCCGTCACTGCAAGATTCAATGATGTCTATTCTGTGAATCTGTCTGAAGAGGATCTTGGCAAAGAGAACAACATTGAAGAGAAGCGATACAAAGAGATTGCTGAATTCTCCTCGTCTGTTTTGCTTGACTATTTAAAGGCTGATAACCTTCCGATTGAAAAACTGAAACCCTATCTTTCACAGATTGAAGATGACGCTAAATTGTATGGACTGGATGAGAAGACCGTATTGAAACTTATCGAGGAGTCTTTTGATACGGAATTCAATTTCTACCTCAATCAGTTTGAGTCAAAGGCACGTAAGCAAAATCGTTACATCCGCGATGAAAGGGAAAACAAAGTGAAAGCTTCCATCGGAAAAGGTGATGCTTCTAAGACTGTTCAGATATTCACATCCACGACACCGAAGCGATATCTCCAGGCTTTTTTCCATGCGGAGCCTAGCGACTATATGCTTAAAGAAGTCGAGGATCTCAGAAGGAGATTCGGATTTGACAATGGAGTCATCAATGTTATTCTTGATTACTGCCTCAAAAAGACAGGAAAGGAATTCAATTCGATGTTGATCGATAAAGTTGCCAGCACTCTTTCCGCCAATGAAGTCGATGATTGTTACTCTGCAATCGTTCAATTGAAAACTCGTGATTTTAAGACTGGAGAAAATAAGAAAAAGAAGAACTCAACTCCTAAGACCAATAAAGAAATATCAAATAATGATGATGCGGAAGATGAAAAAGAAGAGGTTACAAAAGAAGATCTTATTAAACTTTCGGAAGGATTAGGCTTATGAAAATAACGGATGTTGTTGAGCCAGGCGTTAAGAGAGTCAGTCATGTCACAGTCGAGATAGACTCAAAAAACTTAGAAAGTCTCGAAGAGAACATTCGTGACTTCTTAAAGAATGACATTTATGCCTTCTCAAAAGTAAAATCCTATCTCAAGACTGAGAATACTCTTTCTCATTCTCTTGGTGATCTATATTCCTATCAACAGGATCGTAAGCTTTGTCTTTCTTGTGGGAAGAAACTGCTTTCCTGTCCAAAGAAAGACAAGAAAGGCTATCAGTTAGAACCATATTATGTAAAAGAAGATGACCGTATTCGTTTTCAGTACGTCGCATGCCCCTATCTCGTCGATATGAACCGTGTCTTAGAACGCATCTCACCATGTGACTGTGGTACGACCACACTTGTTGAGGATGCCAATTCCTTATTGGAATGTTTGTTCAAAGGTGACAATATCAAGAAACAACAGGGCCTTGCTTCCGTCTTTCTTTCTGTTATGAATGACATCAATAAAAAAGAGAAAATGAAAAGTGGCCTTGCTTTTTCTACAGTCAATGCCACAGAGAAACTATCTTCTTCCTTACTTCGTCTTATAGCTTATTTATATGCAAGAAACGGATATCGCGTTTCCTATATCAAGACAGATGCTTATTTCAAACAGTTGTTTTCAAATAATCCTGAATTGTCCTATGTTGCTTCAAAGGAAATCATTCTTCTCAAAAAAGCGGATGTCGTTCTTTTTGAGAATTTCGATGAGATTCCTTATCTAGATGATGAAAGAGTGAAAAAATTCCTTCTTCCTTTGCTTGAGGAAAGAACCAAGGATGGAAAACTTAATTTTGCATCGCTAGCCAAGCCAAAGCCTCTTTCCTCTATCACTTACAGAAATACGCATTTGACGTTCACAAAAGAGGATTTAAAGATTGGAATCGATTCTTTATTCCGATTGGTTGTGATTCAAGATTTAGATTTGCGTTAATTTGTACACTCACTTTCTTCTGACTATATATTCAGTAGGAGGAAGTGAGTTATGCTACTACAAAGCAAGGAGTCTGATTGTGGGAAAGCAGTTGTCCGCAATCTGCTTTCTATATTGTTTCACGACAAAGGCTTTTATACGGAAAAACTAAAGACTACGTGCTCTAGTTTCTATGAGATACGAGAAGAATTAAAACGCTATGGTATTGTTTATCAGTCGTGTCACGTCGATGACATCGCTGATATAAAAAAGGAAATGTTTCCTATTATTTGTCAGATGATACATGGTGATTTATATCATTTTATCATCGTTTTATCTATGACAAGACGAAAGGTTTCTATACTAGATCCTTGTTTTGGAAAAATGACGATAAGCATCGAAGAATTCCTTTTCCAGTTCACCGGGAAACTGATGATATTCAGGTCGTGTGGAAAAAGAAGAAAAGCAGAAAAAGAACGAAATCTGATGAATGCCTATGAATACATTGGATACGCTCTTTGCTTTCTTTTTCAATCAGCATCCATTTGTTCTGCATTATTGTTCACAGGAAAAGAGAAACCATTTCTTCCATGCTTGATTTCCGCACTGGTCTTCTTCATCTTTGTGCTTTTACAGAATTCGTTGAATCGATTAGTTAGACATCGTTTAGAAAATCAGCTGATATTGAATGGGCTAGAAAGCGTCGGCGATAAAAATCGATTTGGTCATGTTTACAATCTGATTACGGAGACAGTCAAATGCTATTCCAATGCAGTATCTTATTCTGTTTTGATGGTAGGCTTGATTATTCTGATTCTGATCAATTCATATTATCTTGCTTTTTTGATACTCATCTCTATCTTATTCCATCTGATACGTATGCCAATCGATGAAGAAAGGAATGCTACCAACCGCTATTGCTCTATTTCTGAGAAATATTTCTTTTCCAAAATTGAGAACGGGAGAGAAGATGAAGCTAGAAAAATCTATTCATCGATGAGAAGAAAAGGCGAAATGCTTCTCTATACAATCATTTTCAGTTGGGTTCTTGAGGCCTTTTCCTTTATGATTTTCTCCTTTGCCATATTCACGATGTCAAAAAGCGCAAACATCAATTCGATACTCTTCACTACAAGTATCAGTCTATCCTTCTCTTATTCATTGAAGTCCATGATGAAGATTCTTGAATATCCGGAGAATAAAGCAAAGGAAATCAATGCTTTGCGGGATGAATGAGATGAATTGAACAAGAAATGCTTAATTTAAAGGTTACTTTGCTATATACTTTTAGTATATCGGGGGTAATCTTTAATGAATAATGACCATATTCTTGACTATGTATCATGCGTAAAATCGAAACGTTCTTGGAAAGACTTGTTTCAAACGGTGTTTGACCATACATTGTCCTACTTGAAAAAAGAGGGAGCCTATGAGGTTTCCTTATCACTTCAGTCACTTGATAAAATGCATGAATACAACAAGAAATATCGTGGCATTGATCGTCCAACTGATGTTTTGACCTTCGCCTATCAGGAAGCTGATTTTGTTTCTGACGAACCTATCTTCGATTTAGGTGACATCATGCTCTCTGTCGACATCGCAAAGAAACAGGCGAAAGAATATTCTCATCCATTGGAAAGAGAACTGGCATTCTTGTTCATTCACGGCCTGCTTCACGCCTTTGGCTATGACCATCATAGAAGCGAAAAGGAAGCGGAAGAAATGTTTGCTTTGCAAAATGAAATCCTTAACTCTTTGCCATATGACTTCTATACGGACCAGAAGAAGGTAAAGAAATTGCTATTAGAAGCACAGAGTCACTCTATCTCCCCCTATTCCAATTTCAAAGTCGGCGCAGTTGTTTTGACAAAAGACGGCAAATATCATAGAGGCTTCAACATCGAGAACTCTGCCTTCGGTGTCTCTATGTGTGCGGAAAGATGCGCATTGTTCCACACCTATGCCTCCGGTTATACGAAAGATGATATTGTTTCTTTGTCTTTGATCACTTCATCTACGAATGTCGGAACACCTTGTGGGAGCTGTCGTCAGGTTATGAGTGAGTTGATGAATGTCAATTGTCCTGTCTATATTTATAACAAGGACGAGTCGGAGCATCTGTTCACGACTGTCAAAGATCTGTTGCCTTATATGTTTACTTCGGAGGATTATCACGCATGAAAAAAGTCGGTTTTGCCTGTGTATATGGACGTGCTAACGCTGGTAAAAGCACCATTATCAATAAGTGCTTGGGCTTCAAGCTTTTACCGGTCTCTTCTAAGCCTCAGACCACAAGAGACAATGTGAATGCCATCTATAACGATGAGGATTCACAAATTGTCTTTGTCGATACTCCTGGTGTTTTTAGACCCCATGGAAAATTAGGTAGCATCTTATTGCGTGATGCAGAAAGCGCAAAAGATGGAGTCGATGTCATCGTCTATGTCATCGATGCGAGCGAAGTTCCAAATTTCGAACTAGCCATGAAGCTTTCCAAGCAGGAGATTCCTGTCATTCTTGCCTTCAATAAAGTCGACTTGGTTTCGGCTGATATCGGTGAGAGCCGACTTGCACGTTATTTAGAATATCTTCCTAGTGCAAAGGTTATTCGTATGTCCGCTAAGGAAGGATATGGAGTTAAAGAATTGTTGGATGAAATCAAGTCTCATTTTGAGGAAGGAGAAGCCATCTTCCCAGAAGATATCGTTTCGGATCGTCCAAAGGAATATATCATCTCTGAAATCATCCGCGAAAAGTGCATGAGACTTTTGGAAAAAGAAGTCCCGCATTCTATTTATGTCGATATGAGACATGTCGAGGAATCGGAGGAAGGCATGGAGATTTTTGCCGACATCATTGTCGAAAAAGAATCGGAAAAGGCGATTGTCATCGGAAAAGGCGGAAAGATGATCTCAGAGATATGCCGCTATTCGGAACAGTCCATTTCCTCCTATTTTGGAATGCCAGTCCGCTGCGAACTCTTAGTCAAGGCTATTCCTGATTGGAGAAATCAGGATAAGTATCTTAGGAAATTCGGCTACGAGCAATGATCTCTCTTCCGTTAAAGGAATCCTTGTGCTTTGTTTTATCCGTCACTGCTTATCAAGAAGATTCTGCTGTCATTACATTTGTTGGCGAGAATGGAATATTCTCAGGATTGGCGAAAGGCGTCTATAAACCCAAGAGCCCATTGAAGCCTGTCTTGATTGTTCCGAATCTTGTTAAACTGGATTATCGGGAAACAGCATCCGGTGTCCATCTGATAACTTCGGTTCAGGTTGTCGAAGATAATTCCCTTCTTTCCTATGATTATCAAAAATCCTGCTTCCTGATGTTTTTGCAGGAACTATCCTTGTCGCTATTTCGTTTCGGTGATTCTTATCCAAGCGCTGAAATCTATCATCTTTTATCCTCTTTAAAACATCATGATCAAATTCTTTCCTATTCCATTTTGCTGATGGGGATCTTCTATCGTTCTTTAGGTATTGATGAGACAACTAACGCTTGTCTTATATGTGGAAAAACGAAAAATATTGTTTCCTATAATCTTGAGAAAGGCGGGTTTCTATGCAAAGACTGCAAAGGAGATGAAAATTCGGTTTCCGATACAAAACTTTACATATTGAAGTATTCATTCATGCCAATAACGGATGATCTCCTAAAGAAAAACGTTCCTCTAGTGGAAGGAAAGGAAATCCTATCGGAATTGCTTCATCATCTTATCCATTATTTTGATCTAAAACCAATCCGTTCATTTTCTATGCTATTAGAAGCGATTGGATAGGTTACCTATTAGACTGTTGTGGTAGAATAGTGTCGTTTCAATTCGTATATAGAAGGAGACATATCATGTCAGACAAAGAAATCAAATTTGAAGAAGTCACAAGCCATCTCATCACAAGTGGCTTTGTTTATCCGGGTTCCGATATTTATGGTGGGTTATCCAATTCTTGGGATTATGGTCCGTTAGGAACATTGCTTAAAAATCATGTGAAGGACTTATGGTTACGCCATTTTGTTCGTGGCATTGAATATAATGTTCAGATCGACCCTGCCATCATCATGAATCCAAAGGTCTGGGAAGCGACTGGACATGTTGCAAACTTCCATGATCCTCTTGTTGATTGCAAATATTGCCATTCCCGCTTCAGAGCCGATCAGATCATCCATGATCAGAAACCGGAACTTGATGTTGATGGCATGACACAGGAACAGCTTAACGAAGTGATGCAGTCTGGTGAAATCACCTGCCCTAGCTGTGGAAAGAATCAGTTCACTCCTATCCGTCAGTTCCAGATGATGTTCAAGACATTTATCGGTGTCACTGAAGATAAGCAGTCGGTCGTTTATTTAAGACCGGAAACTGCGCAGGGTATCTTTGTCAATTTCAAGAATGTCATGCGTACCACAAGAAGAAAACTTCCTATCGGTATTGTTGATATCGGTAAGTCCTTCCGTAATGAAATCACTCCTGGCAATTTCACATTCCGTACTAGAGAATTTGAACAGATGGAAATTGAATTCTTCTTCAAACCTGGAGAGGATGACAAATGGTTTGAATTCTATAAGGAAAACTGCAAGTCCTTCGTTGAGAAACTTGGCTTGAAGGATGAAAAGGTCCGTTTCCGCGACCATGAGCCTGCTGAATTGGCTTTCTATTCCAAGGCGACAACGGATATCGAATATTTCTTCCCAACTATTGGCTGGGGTGAATTGATGGGTATTGCATGCCGTGGTGATTATGATCTTTCTAAGCATATGCAGTATTCGACAGAGGATCTTACCTACTTAGATCCGGAAACAAATACGAGATATGTTCCTCATGTCGTAGAGCCTTCTTTCGGTTTGGACCGCTTGATGCTCGCTTTGTGTTGCGATGCTTATGATGTTGAATCCTTACAGGATGGAAAAGATTCTCGTATCGTTATGCATTTCGCCCCGGAACTTGCTCCGTACTCTGTTGCTGTCATGCCTCTTAGCAATAAGCTTGTTGATCAGGCAAAGAAGGTCTTTGATAGTCTTAGATATCATTACGATGCTATTTTCGATACGACTGGCAGTATCGGTAAGAGATACAGAAGAGAAGACGCAATCGGCACTCCGTTATGCGTCACATATGACTTCCAGAGCGAAGAAGACCAGACCGTCACTGTGCGTGATAGAGATACGATGAGTCAGGAAAGAATTAAGATTGCCGATCTTGATTCTTATATTCATGCCTACTTGCATAAGAATGAAGTCAAATAAGGAGAGTCATCTTGGCTATTAATCCGGGTTCTGAAAACAACATCTTCAAGGAAGTAGACAATAAAGCGGATATCGTGAAAGTGGTATCCACTTTTTTGGGGTTCAATAACCTTCAGAAGAAGGGGAATATTTACTATGCTCTATGTCCATTCCATAACGATACCAACCCTTCCATGCAAGTCAACCCTGAACGAAATACGTTCCATTGTTGGGCTTGTGATTCAAAAGGAAAATCAATAGAGTTTGTCAAAAAGTACAAAAATGTCAAACCGATTGAAGCATTAAAGATTGTTTCTGATATCTGCTCGATTTCGCTTCCGAAAGACTTCTCATCTGACAAGTTTGTTCCTCGCATTGAGAAGGAATTCCCAAAAGAGCTTCATGCCTTGGAAGACGCTGATAAGTTTTACCAGCTTGTCTTACAAAGCAAGTCTGGAACGTTAGGGAAGGAATACCTTGAAAAACGTGGTCTTGCTGACGATGTGATCTCACACTTTGGAATTGGATATGCTCCTGATGATCCCAAGATGATTATCGATAGTCTTCGAAAACAAGGATATGATGTTCCTACTCTTTCTAGGGCTGGCATTCTTTCGAATTCCTCAACCCTTGAGGATAGGTATTATCATCGTATCATGTTTCCGATTCATGATAATTCTGGACATCTTGTTGCTTTTTCTGGCCGTGTTCTAACAAAAGACCAAAGCCCCTCTAAGTATGTAAACTACCCGGAGACCGCTCTTTTTAAGAAAAATGAGATACTCTATCATTTTTCGAAGGCAAAAGAAGACGCGAAAAGAAAAGGATATATTTATCTAGTCGAAGGCTTCATGGACGTCATCGCGATTGTGCGTTCCGGTCTTTATGCGGTCTGTGGCACGATGGGAACCGCATTGACTATAGAACATATCAATGCTTTGAAGTCTTTATCTGTTGAAGTCCGTCTATGTTTAGATAGCGATGAACCCGGTCAGTTAGGCGAGGAAAGGGCGGCCGAAGCCTTGTTGAAGAATCGCGTTCCGTTCCGTATTGTCCGTAAATTCACTTCTGGTAAAGATGCCGATGAAGTTTTGACGAATGGCAAGGAAAAGGGGGCTGAGATTCTTCTTAAACAATTGAATCGATTAGTAGATCCTTTCCTATTTTTCTTAAGAAGAACATTAGGAAACCGAAATAGGCTGACGGATTCTACTGAGATTCAGAAGTTTTTGAGAGAGCATTATGCCTATTATGCCGCTTTGGATGATATATCCAAGGCACGAGATTTGGATTTGCTTTCTCAAGTTTGCTCTTTGGATAAGAATACGCTTCAGAATGTGTTGAAGAATCTCTCTACCGCTACAAAGCCTTCTTTGACTCCTGCTTCTACTTCTAATACATATCAGGAGACTCCATATAAGCAAAAAACTGGAAACAGTTCTTATCGAAAGAGGAATACAGTTCCATTTGCAAATAATATCCATTGTTCTTGGAGCGGAAAATATCAGCTCAGTGAGATTCTTTTCTCATTGACGGAGATGGTGAAAGATTGTCCACAGGCACAAGGTTACCTTCCACAGCTGATTGAGAATGAATGCTCCATCGCTGTCGTTCTTACTCATTCCTTTGAAGCTTTCATGGAACTTCAGAACGCTCGTACAGATCTTGTTTTCGAGCCGCTATCGAAACTTGTCAATTTTATTGGTGATGAATATTTAAGACACCCCGGTAATAAGGAACCTTTTAAGGAACTCGATTACCAAGCGATTTGTCGTGAAATCACCTCTCATAACAATCAAGATAAAACCAACGCGGATAGTGATGACCCTCTATTATTATTCAGCGATGATTCTTCCTCAACAGATTATTATCATAATCTTACCAAGGAAGAGACTGATTTTTTGCTTTCGTTCATTGATAAAATCAAATTATTAAGTGATGATTGCTTCGATATGGATGCCTTGAAGAGCAATCTCATTCTCCATCCTTTTTATGTCTCTTGGGATAAATTAGAGAAGAAGAAAAGCCTATCCGGAACTTTGACGAATGCGGAAGAACTCGAAATTCTGCAGTTGAAGACTAAAATCCGCAAATATGGCGGTAAAAGCACGGATTTCAAAAAATAACTTCAGTTTCTTGAAAAACCGTAAAAATCAATAATACTATTTTTAGTGAGGACAGAAAATGAAAAAAACGAAAAAATTAGATGAAACATTAGAAGAAAATATCGAAACAGAAAACAAGGAAACGGAGACAGAAAAGAAACCGAAAAAGGCTAAAAAGAAAGCTGACTCATCTATCGAAAAAGAAAATGTTTCCAAGGTTGAGGCTTCTGATGCTGTAGTCAAAGAAGCAAAGAAGACAACAAAGAGAAAATCAAAAAAGTCTGAATTCACAGAATTAGAGGACATTCAGGAAAAGGTCGTTGATACTCTTGCTGAGGATGAAAACGACATTGTCAGCGATGAGGAAATCGATGATTTCGTTCAGAAGAACATCGAACAGTCCAAAGGCAAGAAGGGCAAGAAAACCATTTCTGAACTCGCTAGCGAGAATAAGGAACTGATGGGTCTTGACGATATCAAGCAGCATTTTCTTGAACTTGGAAAGAAGAATAACGGAATATATAAACAGACTGAGTTTGACAAATATATATCAAAGTTTGATTTAAACGATGATGATTTGGCTGAACTTCAGGACTTCCTTATCGATCATAATCTTCATTCAGATGATGAAAACCTTGACGATGAGGTCCTTGAGCCGGTTGAGGATGTCGATGATTTCAGCGATGACGATTCATATGATCAGGATGACACCGACTATGATGACGATGATGACTATTATGTCGCTACCGATGTCAAAAATGCCGATCCTGTCAGACAGTATCTCCACTCCATCGGTACATATCAGGTCCTTGAAAGCAAGGAACAGGAAGTTGAGCTTGCCAAACGTGTCTTAGAACATGACCAGGAGGCAAAAGATCAACTTATCACCTGTAACCTTAAACTTGTTGTTTCCATCGCCAAACATTATGTCAATCGTGGTATGGACTTTTTGGATTTGATTCAGGAAGGAAATCTTGGTTTGATCAAGGCTGTTGATAAGTTCGATTATACAAGAGGATTCAAATTCTCTACATATGCGACCTGGTGGATTCGTCAGGCTATCACTCGTGCATTAGCTGACCAAGCCAGAACGATTCGTATTCCTGTCCATATGGTTGAGACCATCAACAAGATTACCCGTGCTCAGAGAAAACTTGTCCAGAAATTGAATCGCGATCCTACTGCCGAAGAAATTTCAGAAGAGCTCGGTGGTACCCTTTCCGCTAACAAAATTCGTGAAATTCAGCAGATTGCCTTGGATCCTTTGTCCTTGGAAAAGCCGGTCGGTGAAGAAGAAGACAGCCATGTTGGTGACTTCATTGAGGATAAGGACAACATCTCACCTTATGACTACGCTAATCGTGCCATGGAGACTGAAAGGATCAATGAGGTTTTAAGCCAACTCACAGAAAAGGAAGCACGCATCATTCGTCTTCGTTATGGATTAGAAGACGGAAGAACACATACCTTGGAAGAAGTCGGAAAAGAATTCAATGTCACCAGAGAACGTATTCGTCAGATTGAAGCAAAGGCTTTGAAGAAGCTTCGCCATCCTGCCAGAAGCAAGCTCTTGAAGGATTTCTGTGATTAATGACTTGTCTAAGCGCCTATATGACGCTTATCAGATGATTCCAAAAAATCAGGTTGTCATGGATATCGGTGCTGATAGAGGACTATTAGCCAAAGAGTTGTCTAGAAGCAATGTCAAGGTCTATGCCAGTGAAAACAAAAAAGGTCCTTTTCAGGCTTTATGTGACAACACTCTTCTTGAAAGAGAACAATACGGATTGGAATGCATTTTCACAGACGGTATTGATATATTGCCTAGTCGTGTCACGACCCTCTCCCTTATGGGGATGGGTGGTGGCACAATTTATGATATTCTCTCTCGACATGAGGAAAAACTTGGTCAGATTCAATATCTTCTTATTGAACCACAAAGCGATTTTACTCTTCCTTTGAAATATCTTCTTGATCGAAACTATCATGTGGTCGATGGACACTATGTTTTTGAAAAACGATATTATCCAATGCTGTTATTGAAAAAAGAAGACAGTGAAATGAAATATAATGAAGTCGAACTATTCTTTGGTATCGTTCCTCTACGTTCACAAGATAGAATTTTGAAAGAATATTTAGTTGCACAACAAAAACATATTCTTTCCTTTCCGGAAGATGTCAAGAAAACAAAGCAAGATGAACTTCAAATGATTGAGAAAGGATTAATGTATTATGAATGAACAGACTCTTATTCGTCGCATCAATTCCTATTTTCCTCCGTCTTCATCTGAGGTATGGGACTTCCCTGGCTTCCAATGCGGAAAAAGAAACCCGAAAAGAGAAGTAAAGAAAGTTCTTCTTTGCCTTGATTTTACAGAGGATGTCCTTGAGGAAGCAAATCGTTTTCATCCTGATCTCATCTTGACCCATCACCCTTTCTTTTTCGGAAAAAAGAAAGATGTTCTTCTTAGCGATGCTAAGAAAATCTATTTGACAAATGAAGTCGAAAAACTTAATTGTTCCCTCTATTCCTATCATACTGACTTTGACAAAGGTGTGAATGGAATGAACGATACCCTTCTTTCTATTTTGGGTGTCGGAAATATCATTACCGCTCCTGATGGTTTGATGAGAATGGCTGACTTAGATAAACCATTTACAATAGAGGAGTTGATCGATCTGATTAAAGAACGCTTCCATCTTTCGTTCCTTCTCTATTTGAAAGGCACAAAGACGGAAATCAAAAAGATTGCACTAGTTGCAGGTGGAGATTCCACCGCATACTTCGATGCTCTTTCTTTCGGTGCTGATTGCTATATTTCCGGAGATTGCCCGCATCATACCCGACTTGAAATGAGAAGATATGGATTGAATTATATCGAGCTTCCTCATGAGGTCGAGGAGGTTGGATTCTTAGAAGGCATGTTTAGTACGATCAGAAAGATTGCACCTGAGATTGAATTGGATTGTTTTGCCTTTGAGAAGTATTTCGATATTCGTTAAAGGAGGAAAAGGTTGATGAGCGAAAAAATGTTAGATGAAGATTTTGAAGACTTTGATCTTGATGATGTAGATGAGGGTTCCTCTTCGGATGGAAAAGACGCCTATCAGATGTTTCTTGAATCCATTTCAAGATTTCCAAAGCTTAGTGCAAAAGAGAATCTTGAAAAGATCAAAGAGTATCAGAATGCAGAAGGCGATGAAAAAACACACCTTCTTAATTGCTTAGTTGAAGGAAATATCCGACTTGTTATCAAGTGCGCCATCGAAGTTGCCACTCATGCTGCTCCAAATTCATCCGAGAAGAATGTGAGAGGCCTAAGAATGGACTTGATACAGGAAGGCTCCCAGGCTCTTTGTAAAGCAATCAAAGATTTTGATTTGAATCGTGGATGTGCTTTCTCCACTCTTGCGGTGACGTATATCAAAAGAGCTATGTACGCTTTCCTGAATACGAGTTCTAGAATGATTTATCTTCCACAGCAGATTCTAGATCGTCATAGATTGATTGTCAAAGCCTCGGATGAAATTATGAAAGCCAAAGGCGCTAAGCCGACATTCGAGGAGATTGCATCCTATCTGAATAATGGATTGACCGCTTCTGATATTGAAGAGAACTGTCTAATCTTCAATGGAGTGGAAGTTAAACCAATCGATAACAATCCTGACTCTGATAATGGGACTAGTTATCTTGATACTGTCGCAAGCGAGGATATGAATCCACAGGAAGTCAGTGAAAGAGACGAGCAGATAGAAAAACTTGAGGTTGCAAAGAATACTCTGACGCCTCAGATGAAATACATTCTTGAACATCGTTATCCCACAGATGGCTCTAAACGTTGGACACTGCGTGAACTATCGGATAAACTCGGCATATCGATGGAACGCGTCCGACAATTAGAAAATGAGGCGAAGAAAAAACTAAAAGACATGATTTCTTAGTCTGATCAATAGAATGAATCCGATTGAGGTATTCTCAGTCGGATTTTTTCTTTGTTTCAAGAAAATGTTTGATTTCGAGAACGGATTCTTCACTGATAGAAGTGGAAGAGACAAGCAATACATTCTCTTTTATCAACTGTGATAATTCAATATCGCTTATAGAGTTGACTTGTGATACATAACAATTAGGAAACAAGGACTTCAAAGAAACTGTCATTTCAGTACAATTGGAAGAAGTTTTAGAACCGAGCACAAGGATGTCAAATGTTTTTAAATCATGTGCGTTCAAGAATGATATCGCCTCTTTTTTTCGGTTTAGATAAACAGAACAGGGTGGAAGATAGATTTTCAGTTCAGCCTCCATGCTTAAAATGTCATGGAACATCGTTGATTTTTCTTCTGACATTGTGGATTGAACAAGAAGGGCAGAAGGCAGGTTTAGAATAGCGGGATAAGATTCTCTATCTGGATCGATATAGTTAAGAAAAGGAAAATGAGAGAGAAACGCTTTGGTTTCCTGATGGTTTCTCTTTCCGAAATAGTACCAGACTAAATTTCTGTTCTTTTCAATCACATCATATCGTGATTTTAAAACCGGGCAGATTGCATCGTAGCAATTGTGGGATGAAAAGATGTCCCCTTCTTCTTTTGTATGTCCATGGGCTGGAAAGACAATGGCATCGTCATCTTTGATATCTTCTTTTCTTGAATTGAAGTGATACACTGATTTCAGTTTCTCGTTTTCGATTTCGTTATGCATCAAAGGCAAAAGAAGAGATGCAGTAGAATTCTCTTCGTATGCTTTTTTCAAAGTTTCGATGCTGTTTTTGACGCCGGCACAAAAGCCGTATTCTTTTAAAAGATAAACCATGGCTTTATGATAACACCGGAAGAACAAATCTGTGCTAAAAAACATTGTATAAGGTGTTATACTATTTCAGTAATGGAGGACACTCTTTATGGATTATGAAAAATATATTGGAGTCACACCAGACTTTCCGAAGAAAGGCATTTCGTTTAAGGATATTTCACCTTTGCTTGCAAACCCCGACGCATTCTCTTCTTGCATCAAGGATATGTCAAAACTCGCAGAGGAATTTCAGCCTGATTTCATTTGTGGACCAGAAAGCCGCGCATTCATCTTTGGCGCTGCCATGGGATATGAAATGCACAAAGGCTTTGTCATGGCTAGAAAAGCCGGAAAACTTCCTGGAGTCACATATAAAGTCTCCTATCAGCTTGAATATGGAACAGCATCGATTGAGATTCCAGCTAACTCCTTCCCGAAAGGTGCAAGAGTCCTTTTAGTGGACGATCTTATGGCTACCGGTGGTACATTCCTCGCTTTGAAGAGACTGATTGAACAGGCAGGCGGTGTCCCAGTCGGATGCATCACTTTGATCAACCTCGAAGAGCTTCATGGTGAAAAGACAGTCGGTCTTCCCTGTCGCAGCCTTTTGAATCTTTCTGATAGTCATTAATTAAAGGAAAGCCTATGAAAATCCAAAATCACATCTACACATTTGAAGATGTCAAAGAAGTCTATTCCAAGTATATTCATGATGCTTCTTCTTTGGCGTTGATTGAAAAAGCCTATCGCTTTGCAGATGAAAAACATGAAGGTCAGGTTCGTAAAAGCGGTGACCCTTATATTTCACATTGCATCGGTGTTGCTGAAATCCTCGCTGAACTTCAGGCAGGTCCTATTACAATCTGTGCTGGACTTTTGCATGATACGATTGAGGATACTCCGACTACCAAAGAGGAAATTGAAAAGAATTTCGGAAAAGAAGTAGCTGTCTTAGTTGAGGCATTGACAAAGGTGACAAGACTTTCTGATTACAAGAATGTTGAATTCACTGCCGAGAATCATCGCAAAATCTTTGTTGCTATGGCAAAGGATGTAAGAGTCATCATCGTCAAATTGTCCGATAGACTTCACAACATGAGAACTCTTCAGTTCCAGCCAAGAGAAAAACAGATTCGAATTTCCAAAGAGACTTTGGATGTCTATGCTCCGATTGCTCATCGACTCGGTCTTTACAATGTCCAGACAGAATTAGAAGATTTGTCGTTATGGTATCTTGAACCGGAAAAGTACAAAGACATCGAAGAAAAGATGAATTCGTCTATCCAGAACGCTCATGTCGCCTTGGAACAATTGAAAAATGAATTGACCAAGATCCTTGGCGATAGCAAGATACCTTTCTCTATCACAGACCGTGTCAAATCGGTTTATTCCATCTACAAGAAGATGTACAACAAGCACTATTCCTTTGATCAGATTTTCGATATTATGGCACTACGTGTCATCACAGAGACTGAACAGAACTGTTATGAGATTTTAGGTTATGTCCATGCTAATTTCAAACCTGTCCCTGGTCGTTTCAAGGACTATATCGCTATGCCAAAACCGAACATGTATCAGTCTTTGCATACTACGGTCATCACAAACACGGGCCATGTCTTTGAAATCCAAATCCGTACCAAGCAGATGGATGAAACCGCAGAAGGCGGTGTCGCTGCCCACTGGCGTTATAAAGAGGGTTCTCATTATGATGCCAAGAAGGAACAGGAAGAAATTGAGAATCAGCTCCACTGGTTTAAAGACTTTGTCTCGATGACGGATGAAGGAAAAGATTCCTCTGCCAAAGAATATGTCGATACACTATCACACGATATCTTCGATGCGAATGTCTATGTCTTCACTCCAAAAGGCAATGTTGTCTGTCTTCCCAATGGTGCAACACCAATCGATTTTGCTTATCGAATCCATTCTGATTTAGGTGATCACCTACAAGGTGCAAAGGTAAACGGAACTTTGGTACCGCTTTCTACCATTTTGAAAACAGGTGATATTGTTGAGGTCATCAACAACAAAAATGCCTCTCCGAATTCCGAATGGCTCAACATTGCCCATACGAACTTTGCTAGAAATAAAATCCGCAAGTATCTTGCTAAACAGAATGCAGACTATGTCAAAGAAGATGCCATCAAGCGTGGCAGACAGACTTTGCAGGATGCTCTTAGAGAAAGAAAAATCACCATTGAGCCTTCTAAACTTTATACCAAGAAAGTTTTAGATCGATTCCATGCCGATTCTAGCGACGATCTTTTATTGATGGTCGCTAATAAAACTGTCTTCCCTTATCAGATCATCGAAACCTGTGAGAACATCGAATACGATGGAAAGATGACGGAAGAGCAGATTACGGAACGCATCAATCAGAGGACGGTGAAGAAAAACACCAGTGATGCTGTCCTTTTGAAAAACGGCGATACGGTCATGATCGCTCTTGCTAACTGCTGCACCCCGATTCCGGGCGATGAAATCATCGGTTTTGTTTCTACGGGGCAAGGTGTGAAGGTGCATCGAATGGATTGTCCGAATGTACAGCGCGAGGACTGCAAGTCGAGATTGATAGATGTCATGTGGAACCCGGATAAGAAGAATGATGCCGCTTATCCTGTCGATTTGGCTGTTCAATGCCATGACAGAAACAATCTCCTTATTGATATTTTGAATTCCATGACCGCCTGTGACGCCAAAGTCATCAAAATCAATGCCAAAGTCCACAATTCCAATAACACAACCACTGTCAATATGACTGTCCTTTGCCGTGATAAGGAACAGCTTGGACACTATATGCACACACTTATGGGTGTCAAATCCGTTTTCCAGATTCAAAGAGTCACGCATTGATTTCGCTTTTGCTAGCGAATGGACTTAACTTATAAAGTAGCATGTTATATAATAATATGCTATTTTTTGGAGGCTATTTTTCATATGGCAGAACAAATCATTAAGAGACCGCGTGGTACAATAGACTATTACGGCGAGGATGAGAAGGTCCTTCTTGGATTAAAGGACATCCTCTTAGGTGAAGCTCACAAATACGGATGTGATGAAGTCGAACTTCCTTTGTTTGAAGAGAATAGACTTTTCCATCGAACCGTTGGTGAGAGCTCTGATATCGTTCAAAAGGAAACTTTTGACCTTGAACAGAGAGGCGACAAGAACTATACGCTCCGTCCTGAATTCACAGCTTCGGTCTCCCGTGCTGTCATTGAGAACAAGCTATACAATTCTCCGGATATGCCTTTACGCTTCTGCTATTTAGGCGAAGTGTTCCGCTATGAGAGACCGCAGACTGGTAGACTTCGTCAGTTCAATCAGTTCGGTGTCGAATTCATCGATACGAAGATTGACCTTTCCTCTACCCTTGACGCTTTCCTTCTTTCTATTCGCGCCAGTGAGGCACTTCTTGGACATAAGGTAAAGGCTAAAATCAACTTCCTTGGCTCCTTTGAATCTAGAGAGGTCTATAAGAAAGAACTATATAACTATTTCAAACCGAAGATTGATTCTATGTGTGATGACTGCAAGAGAAGATTACAGACGAATCCTCTAAGAATCTTAGACTGCAAAGTCGAAGAGGATCAGATAATCGCCAAAGACTCTCCCCGAATCACCAATTATCTGAATGAGGACGATAAAAAAGAATACGAAAACATCAAAAACGCACTCGACAGAATCGGAATCGAATATGTCGTCGATGACGAACTAGTCCGCGGACTTGATTACTATACTGGCCTTGTGTGGGAACTCTATGATACGGAGAATAAGACACTTGGTGCCATCGGCGGCGGTGGCAAATATTCTTCCCTTATGAAGCAGATCGGCGGCCCAGATATGGAGGGCATCGGTTTCTCATTAGGCGTTGAAAGACTCATCATCGCCTTGTCGGATGAAAGAAAGAACGAAATCAAGAAAACGGATCCATTAGATTATTTCATCATCGACTTCGCTCGTGATGGTTATGCATCTTATTTGGCTGACAAACTTCGTACATTGGGTAAAAACGTCATGTTCTCTTCTTATACAAGAGCACTTGGCGGTGCCTTCAAGATGGCAGATAGAAAACATGCTAACGCTGTCTTGATTGTCGAAAACGATCATCGCATTCAGTTGAAGGATATGGCAACAAGAAATCAGAATGATGTCACGGAAGAAGAACTCTTTCGTTGATTGGAGGCAATATGCTTAGAACAAATAATTGCGGCGAACTTCGCCTTACAGACGTCGGCAAGGAAGTGACACTCTGCGGATGGGTATCCACCGTCAGAAACTTAGGCTCGCTTTGCTTTGTCGATTTAAGAGATAAGTATGGTATCACTCAGCTCAACATCGATACCGACTTGTTCCACAAGACTCCCTTGAAGAGTGAGTACTGTGTCAGTGTGACTGGCACTGTCGAGAAAAGAGAGATGCCGAATGATAACCTTCCTACTGGTCAGATTGAAATCCGTGTCAAGGAAATCAAGATTTTCTCTAAGAGTGAGACGACTCCTTTTGAAATCAAGGACGATACCAACGCCAGCGAGGACACTAGACTTCTCTATCGCTATCTCGATTTGAGAAGACCAGTCATGCAGAAGTATCTTGCTATCCGTCATGACATCAACCGTTATACTAGAGAATATCTCTATCAGAACGATTTCCAGGAAATCGATACCCCTACCTTGATCAAGTCCACACCAGAAGGAGCAAGAGACTATCTTGTCCCTAGCCGTATCTATCCTGGAAGTTTCTATGCTCTTCCCCAGTCTCCTCAGCTTTACAAGCAGCTTCTCATGATCAGCGGAAGCGATCGCTATTTCCAGCTTGCTCACTGTTATCGTGATGAGGATCAAAGAGCGGACAGACAGCCTGAATTCATGCAGATCGACTGTGAAATGTCTTTCTGTACAAGAGAAGATGTCCTCTCTGTCATTGAAGGACTTCTCGATTATCTTTTCATCAAGATCAAGGGAGTGAAATTGCCTCCTTTTGTCCGCCTTGACTATGATGTTGCCATTCATTCCTATGGTACAGACAAACCGGATCTTCGCTTCGACATGCTTTTAAACGATGTCACAGATTCATTAGAAGGCTGTGGATTCAAGGCATATGATGGAAAGAAGATCATGGCCCTTGTTGTTCCTTCTCGCGCTAATGTCACAACAAGAAAACAGATGGATAGCGATAATATGCTCGCGAAGAAATTCCACGTCTTCGGCGTCACGCATCTGAAGTATGAAAACGGTGAGTTGAGTGGAAACATTTTAAAGAATGTCAATGCTGAGAATGTTGAGAAACTGAAGGCACAATTATCCTTGAAAGAGGATGATCTTGTCATTCTCTGCGCAGATGATAAGAAAGATAAGGCATGCTGGGCTTTAGGTGCTTTAAGAAGCTACTATGGACAGTTGCTAGGCCTTTGCAAGAAGGATGACTATAAGCCGTTATTCGTTATCAATTGGCCGTTATTTGAAAGAGATGATGAAGGAAATATCGTCTCCCTTTCCAATCCATTCACTAGACCTATCGATGAAGACCTCCATTATTTGGATGAGGATCCAACTAAGATCCGTTCCACATCTTATGACACCGTCTTAAATGGTGTTGAACTTTCTTCCGGCGCTTTAAGAATCTATGATTCTGAAATCCAGGAAAAAGTCTTCAGTTTATTAGGACTCAGTGAGGAAGATATCAATGTCCGCTTTGGCTTCTTTGTCAAAGCGTTGAAATACGGCGTTCCTCCGGAAGGCGGATTCGGCATCGGCATTGAACGTCTTGCCATGGAACTTGCCGGCACTGACAATGTCCGTGATGTTGTCGCATTCCCGAAGAATCTGAAGGCTTTTGAACCGATGTCTTCTTGCCCTAGCAAGGTTCCGACTGCGGATACCGATATCCTTGGCATCAAATTGGTTGAAAAAGAATCCGAATAAAAATTATTCTGAAAGAGAGGTGGATTATGAATACTGAATTGCCTTTTGGCTCAACCTCATTGAAAAAAGAACTTCTTGATATTTTAAAAGAAGATGGCTTTGTTTCAATGTCCCCCGTCCAAGCTAAGACGATTCCTTTGATGTTGAAAGGAAAGAATGTCCTTTCACTCGCTCCGACAGGCACTGGCAAGACTTTAGCCTATGCCTTACCGATTTTGAACGATTTAGAAGATAATGGATATGTCCAGGCTGTCATCATCTCTCCGACAGTCGCGTTGCTTGACCAGATCAAGTCTGTCTTTGAAGAGTTCACGCTTCGCATGAACTTTAAGCCCGATGCTGTCAAAGCTATCTATTCTCAGAACGACTTTAAGAGAAGCAAGCCCGATGTAGTCATGATTACACCGGAACTTTATCCTTCCTTATGTTCTCATTATCCGGTCAATAAGCTCAAGAGAGTTGTCATCGATGAAGGCGATATGGTTGCCTTCGACGGTTTTAAGGATGCTCTTGAATCTTTGAAGAAACAAAAAGAAGCACACATGATTTCTTTCTTCTCCGCCTCTTTGAATGAACAGGATATCAAGAGAGTCAAGAAGACCTTCTCGATTGATTCTTTAGTCGATGTCAGAGATGCTATCACTTCAAAGAGCGTCAAACACCATCTTGTCGATATTCGTACCAATAGCAAAGCACAGGCTCTTGATTTGTTCCTTACTGAAATGAATCCGTTTAAGACTATCGCATTCGTCTCAACGAAAGAGGAACTTTATCGAGTCAGTGAAGAACTGAAGAAGCTTCATCGCCATCATCTGTTAGTTCATGGCGGATTGGATAAAAGAGAAATCAAAAAGACTTTGGACACCTTCCGCAAGGATGAAGAAAATTTATTATTAGCTTCTGACTACGTCTCTCGTGGGTTAGATATCCCGGATGTAGAAGTCATTCTATCTTTAGACCTTTCCAATGATTCGGACTATTATTTCCATCGCGCTGGTAGAGCTGGCCGTTTTTCGGCTCCTGGTGATTCTTACGTTTTCTATACAATGGATGATGAGGAATCTGTCAAGAAGGTCAAAGACCTTGTCAGAAGAAACGTTTCTTTCGACTCTTTTACTTTGACAAAAGAGAATCTGAAGAAGAACAAGGGCGCTTATGAGTTCAGAAACCTCGGTAAGAAAGACCGTGCAGACTCCGAAGTGCTTCAAAAGAAAATCCGTCATGCCGTGAATGAGAACAAGTCAAGAAAGGTTAAGCCAGGCTATAAGAAGAAAGTCAGAAAGGCTGTCGACTTAGTCAAGTTCAAGCATCGTAGAAAAATCGTTTTGACAAATATCGTCAAGAACGGCGGAAACGCTAAAGACTTCCACATGGATCGCCCTACCAATTCGAAAAAATAATGATAAAAGCCTTGAGGTGATTTTTGTCTCAAGGCTTTTCTTTTGATTCGATTGCTTTGAATAAGCGGTTAATGGCTTCTTCTTTATCAAAAAGACCGATTTCTTTTCCTTTTTCAAAATAGAGATAGACATCTTTTTTTCCGCTTCCTGCGATACCGAAATCGGCATCTTTCGCTTCTCCGATTCCGTTGACAGGACAGCCCATGACAGCCACTTGGATGTCTTTATTGACAAAGTCGAGTCTGTCTTCAACGATTTCTGAGACTTCCTTTAAGTCGATGAGCGTTCTTCCGCATGAAGGGCAGACAACGAGCGTAGGAATATCTTTTCTTCGTTTTGTAAGCTTCAATAATTCCTTACAGGCTCTTATCTCTTCTTTTCTATCGTCTGCCAACGATATTCTTATCGTATCTCCAATACCTTTGTTCAAAATGTTCGTTAAGGCAAAAGTTGATCGGATGGCACCGTTTAGTTTTCTTCCGCTTTCGGTAAGTCCGACATGAAGCGGATAAGGATATCTTTCATCTGCTTTCGTGTATAACTCTTCAATTAGATCCGGATTGCTTGTCTTTAAAGAAAGAACAAGGTGGGTGAAGTTTTCCTCTTCAAAAACCTTTATCGTATCCGATAAGGCACATAACATATCATCGACTGTGTTGGAACACTTTCCTCGATAGGCGTTTAAGGAACCTGCATTGATGCCGATACGAATGGCTGTATTTTCCTTTTTACATTCATTGATGAGGTCTCGTAAGAGAGATAGTGAAGGGAAATTTCCGGGATTGATACGGATTTTATCCACTCCGCTTTTTAATGATAGGAACGCAAGCTTTGGTGAAAAATGAATGTCGCTTATAATTGGTATGCTGACTTGCTTCTTGATTTCCTTTAATGCATAGGCGTCATTTTCATCAAGAACGGAAAATCTCATCATTTCGAGTCCGCGTTTTGTTAAGTCGTTGGTCAAAAGGACATTGTCTTCGACTCTCTCCGTTTTGATATCAGACATCGATTGAATCGAAATAGGTGCATGGTTTCCGATAAGAAGGTTTCCAATATAAAATTGATATTTGTTCATGGCTATATTTTATACAATCATCAGAAAAAGGAAAGAGAATTTAAATTGACTGGTTGACAAAATACGAAAAAAACAAAGATCTTGAAAACTATTGCAAAGAGTTTGAAAAAAATGTCAAATCTAGTGACATAGGCAGGGATAAATTATCATTGAAAAGAAAAACATATGCGAAAGTGAGTCGAAATTGCTTTCTTTTCCTTGAAAACTTGTCAATCCCTCTATATAATATGTAGGCTTACTTTTTAGGAGGACTTATAAAAATGGCTGAAAAACGTGCAAATATTATTCTCCGTTGCAAAGAATGCAAACACGAGAACTACATCACGACGAAGAACAAGAAGGCTCATCCCGATCGTTTCAACACTCAGAAATATTGCCCCTGGTGCAATAAGAAGACCCTTCACGAAGAAAAGAAATAAATTTCTTTAACACACTAGGAGGAAATTAAAATGGCTGATGTTTTAGATGCGGGCGAATTAAATCCTGGAAAGATCTTCATCTATAAAGGTGATCTTCTTCAGGTTATCGATGTCATTCACAACAAGACTGCAATGGCAAAGATGAAACATAAGATCAAAGCTAAGAATTTACGTTCTGGAGCTACAATCGAAATGATGCTCTTCTCTGGCGATAAGGTTGATGGAGCATTCCTCGATAAGAAGAACATGGTTCTTTCCTATCGTGATTCTTCCGATGATGGCTTTGCCCATTTCATGGATATCGAAACATATGATATGGTTGAACTTCCGATTTCCAAGATCAAGAGAGAACTCTCTTATCTTCCTGACAATGCTGAAGTTATCATCACCTATTATGGACAGGAAATCTTAGGTATCCAGTTGCCGGATAAGGTTGCCTTGGAAATTGTTGAGACTGATGACAATGCTGTCGCTGGCGACACTGTCAACAAAGCCAACAAGGATGCCATTCTTGAGACTGGACTTAAAGTCAAGGTTCCTATGTTCATCAAGAATCATTCTAAGGTTTGGATCAAGACTGCCGATGGCACTTACGATTCCAGAGCTTAATTTTTGAAATCGAAATGCCGGACTTTTCATCCGGCATTTTTCTTTACGAAAGGAGAAATGATATTATGCCACTTTGGGCACAGATTGTCGTTCCGATTCTCGCATTCATTCTTGGTGCTGTCTTAGGCCTCTTCATCTGCAGAAAGCTAGTGAAGAAGGAATTGGACAAGAACCCACCAATCAACAAGGAAATGATTCGAGCCTTGTATTCTTCTATGGGCCGCACTCCCTCGGAAGCGCAGGTCAATGCTGCTATGAGAAATGTCATGCAGGCTCAGAAGAACGGTAACAAAAAGCGTTAAAGATTAACCTCTTTGCAAAATGCTGCAAGGAGGTTTTCTTTTGCCTTTCAATTCATAAAAAAGAGTCCTTAGCAGATAAGGACTCAATTTTAATATTTTATGAGGTTCAGTCTTTCTTGAAATGTGTTTCAGGCTCAGTTCCTTTTTCAAGGCGCTGGATATTGGTTCTATGACGAATGACAATGAGTGAGACTAATATCAGCATTGCGACAGTAGTCACGAAACTTAAGTGAAGCATGAAAGACGAAGCAAAGTACATTCCACCGTTATAGGTTGTTTTATCTTTTAGGACAGTAAGATCTAGGATGGCTGGAATACAGGAGAGAAGCAACGTAGTAGGTGCACCGATAAGGCTAGCAAGCGAGACACGTTTTTTAAGGAAGAAAACGGTGAAGAAGGTGCCAGCTCCTAATATAGCAAGAATTGGTGAGACAAAGAGAACATAACCCGCAAAGCAGGCGACACATTTTCCGCCTTTGAAATGACCAAAGACAGGGTAGGAATGCCCAATAGCGACAAAGAGGGCGGCGATAGCGACAAAGGTCTCGTTTCGATAAATGAAATCGACTAAATTCAAAGGTGCGTAAGTGAGAAGAAGAAGGACGATAAGGCAGGGAACGTAGCACTTGATCATATCGAGGACCATTGTTAGGATACCAGCTTTCTTGCCTATGACTCTTCCGACATTGGTGCCGCCAGCATTCTTGCTTCCTTCCTTTGTGATATCTACGCCATGGCTCCTAGCGATGATCTTTGCAGTCGGTATGCTTCCCATCAAATAGGACAATATCGCTGCGATAAAAACGAATAAAACAGTGTATAAATTTTCCATAAATAATTGAGTGTTAAATAACAAAGATTATTATATCGATAAATGCTTTATTTTCAACTTTTTTACAAGTAAAATATTATTTGAGGTTTTTTTAATATGGGCACTACTTATGACGCAAAAAGCTTGACCATTCTTCATGGACTTGAACCGGTCAGAGAAAGACCGGGTATGTATATCGGTTCCACATCGACATTAGGTCTACATCACCTTGTATGGGAGATTGTAGACAATGCTGTTGATGAAGCCAATGAAGGATATGGTAAAAATATATTTGTCACCATTCATAGCGATGGTTCTTTGGAAGTTGAGGATCAAGGAAGAGGTGTTCCTTACGATTACAATGCCAAGGAAAAAATGAACGGTTTCCAGATTGTTTACCAGACACTCCATGGCGGCGGAAAATTCGATGAATCCAACTACAAAAGCGCCGGTGGCTTACATGGTGTCGGCGCATCCGTAACCAATGCCTTATCCACTTGGATGGAAGTTCATTCTTATCGTGATGGAATCGACCATTTTGCACGCTTTGAAAAAGGCGGGAGCAAATTCTCTGGAATCAAAGAATTAGGCAAGACCAGTAAGCGTGGAACAGATGTCCGCTTCTATCCTGATGATACCATCTTTGATGACATCACGTTCAACTATGATCGAATTGCTACTCACTTAGATGATCAGGCTTGCCTTACAAAGGGTGTTGTCTTCCATCTAAAAGATGAAAGAACAGACCGCGAAAATACATTCTATTACGAGAACGGTCTTGTCGAATACTATAACCGTCACGTCTTCCAAAAGGCCACTTTGACACAGCCTATGCATTTTGAGGGTGTCGAAGGCGGAATTAAAGTTGAAGTCGTATTTGGCTTTTTGAAGGACTCCTATGATGAGAAGATAATCGCCTTTGCAAACGGCGTTAGAACTGGGGATGGCGGTTATCATGTCACCGGTTTAAAGAAAGCCATAACCAGCTGCTACAACCAGTTTGGCATCAACAATCAGATGTTCAAATCGAATTCACCTCTCGATGGTGATTGCTTAAGAGAAGGCTTAGTCGCCATTCTCTCTGTCTGGGTTCCGGAACATCTTCTTCAGTTCGAAGGACAGACAAAAGGAAAATTAGGCACCAAAGAGGCACTCAATGCCACTGATTCTGTCATCGAGAATAAGCTTGCTTATTATCTAGTTGAGAATAAGCAAGAGGCAGAAGCCGTCGTCAAGAAGACGATGAACGAAATGAGAGCAAGAGATAAGGCGGAAGCCGAAAGAAAGAAGGAGAGAGACCTTCTCAAAGGCAAGAGCATCGATTACGAAATCTCCACTAAACTCACTCCATGTTCAAGCAAGGAGTATATGCAGAATGAGCTTTTCATTGTTGAAGGTGACTCTGCAGGCGGTTCTGCCAAAAAGGGGAGAGATCCGAAGCATCAGGCCATCCTTCCTCTTCGTGGCAAACCGAAGAATACCACCGAGATTGAAGATGCCAAGGCATTATTAGGAAACCGTGAAATCTCTACATTGATTTATACAATCGGCGCCGGATATGGAAAGGAATTCAAAGTCCGCGATATCCATTACGGCAAAGTCATCATCATGACCGATGCCGATGATGATGGAAGCCATATTCAGTCCCTTCTTCTCACATTCTTCTATAACCATATGAAACCTCTTATCGAGAACGGAAACCTCTATATTGCCTGTCCGCCTCTTTATCGTGTGTACAACAGCAAACAAGAGATTTACTGCTATGATGATAATGAACTGGAAGAGGCGAAGAAGAAGATTGGAAACAACTATCGAATCAACCGTTACAAAGGTCTTGGTGAAATGGATTACACTCAGCTCTCCTCCACTACGATGAATCCAGAACACAGAAAGCTTCTCAAAGTCTTATTGAAGGATGATGACGACACAGGAGACAAGGTATCCCTCTTCTTAGGAAAGGATGCTGACCGCAGAAAAGACTGGATCAACAACAATATTGACTTCTCCGTTGTCGATTCATTTACGAATGAGGTGATGAAGAATGAAAAGTAAAAAAACGACCAAGCCCGTATACCAAGAGAACATCGTCGATAGCGATATGAGCGATGTCCTTATCGGGGCATTCAACCGCTATGCAAAGGAAGTCATCACAGACCGTGCCATCCCGGATGCAAGGGACGGCTTAAAGCCTGTTCAGCGCCGTATCATCTTTGATATGTTTGATAAGGGCTACCTCTTTAGCAAGCCTACTATCAAATGCGCTACCATCGTCGGTAATGTCATGGGTCATTTCCATCCGCATGGAGATGCTTCCATCTATGATGCCTTAGTCCACCTTTCTCAGAACTGGAAAATGGAAGCTCCGCTTGTCGCCTTCCAAGGAAATAACGGCTCCCAGGACGATGATCCGGCTGCCGCCTCCCGATATACAGAAGCAAAACTTTCACAGCTTAGCGAATACCTTTGCATGGATTTGGACAAGAATACCGTTAAGATGGTACTCACCTTCGACGATAAGGCCTTAGAACCGACCGTCCTTCCTGCAAGATTTCCGAATCTTCTCATCAATGGTACGAGTGGTATCGCTGTCGGTAGCACTACCTATATCCCACCGCATAATCTCGCCGAAGTAATCGACGCTTGCATCTACCGTCTGAATCACAAGAAAACATCCCTTACGGACCTCTTGCAGTTCATACCGGGACCTGATTTCCCGACTGGTGGCGTTATCGACGACAAAGCAACTTTAAAGAGCCTTTATGAGACCGGAAGCGGAAACTTCTATCTCTATTGCAGAACCCATATTGATGAGGGGGAAAACAGCATTGTCATCACCGAGATTCCATATGGTGTCGTCAAGAAGGACTTTGTCGCTACCCTTCTCAAGAGAAAGGAAAGCGACCATCTTGACAATATCAGTGAGATTATCGATGAGTCTGCAAAGGACGATGTCAACATCGTCATCAAAGTCAAAGACGGTGCATCTCCTAACGATATCCTTACCTATCTTCAGTCAAAAGGCGCTTTAAGAACGACCATCGGCTGTAACTTCTTAGCCATCGACCATGGACATCCTAGAAAGATGCCGCTTCTTGATCTGATCGACTCTTTCCTCAATCACCAGAGAGATGTCTCGACCAAGGCATACCAATACGATTTGAAGACTTGCAAAGACCGCCTTGAGATTGTTTCTGGCTATATGAAGGCCTACTCCATTCTCAATGAGATCATTGATAAGATCAGAAAATGTTCTGGAAAAGAAGGTGTTAAGACGATGCTTAAGAATGATTATGGCTTCACTGATAGACAGGCAGAAGCCATTGCCATGATGCCTTTATATCGTCTTAGCAACACCGATATTGTCGCTTTAAGAAATGAAGAAAATCAACTTCTGAATGTTGAAATTCCAAAATACGAAGCAATTCTCAATAATCCGGACAAACTCGATAAAACGATTGTCGATATACTCAAAGAAGTGAGAATGAAGTTCTCCAAGCCTAGAAAGACTCTTATACTCGATGAGAAACAGTCTTTTGATGCTGTCGATCAGACTAAGCTCATCGCCAAAGAAGAAGTCTATGTTTGTGTCACAAACGATGGCTATGCTAAGCGCACTAGCGTGAAATCCTATCAGGCTTCCTTAAAGAACGTGAACGAGAATGATCCATTCAATCTTCCGAAGATGAAACCAGGCGATCGTTTAGTCTATGACGGACTTTGCGATACGCATCAATCACTTTTGCTCTTTACTAATACCGGCAACTATGCCTACTTACCGATTCATCTCCTCTCTGACATCAAATGGAAAGAGGAAGGAAAGCATTTGAATAATTTGATTTCGTTGAAAGCCGAAGAAAGAATCGTAAAAGCATTCCGAATCGACGAATTCAAAGCGGGCCTCTATGTTGTCATGCTCACCAAAGACAACAAAATCAAGAGAACTTCTCTTAGTGAATTTGAACAGAGCGCTCTGACTAGAAGACCTTTAAGAGCCTGCAAAATCACAGGAAAAGATGATGCTCTTGTCGATGTTGCAATCACAAGCGGAAACAGCGATGTCATCGTATGTGACTCCTTAGGCCGTGTCAGCCGTTTCAATGAAGGCGATATCCCGGTCGTTTCAACATCCGCTATGGGCGTTAAGGCCATCTCTTCTGGCATTGAGAACGCCCCGCTTGTCTCCCTTGTCGCTTTGAATAGCAAAGAAGCTTCCTTGCTGTTGCTTATCGGTGACAGAAGAGGCGCTAGACTTATCCGTTCACAGGAAATCGAAACCTCTGAGCGCCTTGCTTTTAAGACAAACCTCATCAAGATTCTGAAAAAGAATCCGTGGACTGTCATCACGCTTCAGAAGGTCAGCCGCAACAAGGATGAACGCAACCCGATTTCGGTGACTACATTGGATTCTTCCTTTGCTGTCAATATCGATGCACTCACACCGAATTCACCGAATTCCGAACTGAGAGAGAACCTTGACAAGCTCGGTAAATCGAATGTCTTAGGTTTCAATGATTTCGGTTCAGTCATCGGAAAAGACACTCTCGTTGAAGAACCAAGCGTCCAAAAGACGAAGAAAGTCAGTGCAAAACCGGATGTTGCCGATACACAGTTATCGTTATTCGACCTCTTTGAACGCAATAAAAAGTAAATATTTTGCCAACTAGATTGTTTCATTATAGAATAGATGAAAAGAAAGGAGAAAATACTATGTTTTTCCACAAAACCAAAAGCAGTGGCGTCACTGCAGAAATCCGCGTCAAACGCTGTTATGGATGCGGTGCCATCCTTCAGGACCAGGATCCGAATGAAGTCGGATACATACCAAAGGAAAAGCTCGAATCAGGCCAGGAAAATCTTTGCGAACGCTGCTATAAGCTTCGCCATTATTCCAAGTATAGAGCGAGCGGAGATTTCACAATTGATTATGTGACAATCCTTTCTCGTGCCAAAGAGGAAAATGCCCTTGTCTGTTATGTCTTGAATGCTTTTTCCTTAGAGGGAAGCTTTCTAAAGGGAATCAATAAGTTTCTTCCTGAACATTTCTTAGTCATCGTGAATAAACGCGATCTTCTTCCTAAGGATTATTCTGACGAATACATCATCGACCGCGTCAAGGAAAGAATGGAGAAGGATGGAAGCCGACCGATTGACATCATCATCACTTCCAGCGGCAACCATAGAAACAACATCGATGCTCTTATTTCTTCGATTGAGAAGAACAGAAATGGCAAGAGCGTCTATTTCGTTGGTGCCTATCAGGTCGGAAAATCTTCTTTGATCAATTGCCTTTTGATGGGTTACACAAACTGCACCGAAAAGATGATCACAACCTCTCCTTATCCGGGAACGACTTTGGATGTCATTTCAATTCCATTAGATGATGACTCCTTCTTATATGACACTCCTGGCATCTACAATTCCTCATCTATCATCTCCTTCATTGAACCGGAAATTGTCAAATATGTTCTTCCCAGAAGTGAAGTCAGACCGGAAACCTATGCTTCAAAAGAAGGCCAGTCCTTTATCCTTTCTAACTTAGCCCGCATCGACTTCATAAGCGGTGACAAGACGAATTTCACCTTCTACAAGTCCAATGACCTTACTTTGCAACGCTGCAAAACCAATAAAGCCGATAGCCTATTTGATAGCATTGCAAACAATGTCAATTCCGAAGCAAGAACTGCTAAAGTCACTTCGATGAAATCATTGAAGAAGGTTACTTTCCATGCGGATGGAAATGATACTGCCCGTCTAGTCATCAATGGTCTCCTCTTTGTCGAATTCATTCAGAAAGGACAAACCATCGATTGCTATGTTCCTGAGCCTGTTGAAGTATCTTTAGAAAGCACAAGCGTAAAGAAGTAATGTCTAAAATCTATTATCTTTCTTCTTTTGATCCCATTGTCGACAGTGATATCAAGTTCCTAAACGATCCCGCTCTTTATTTTCCTCTTCTCAATGCTCAAAACGATGTTGTATTTTTTCTCTATTCTATGAATCATGATGAGGATTGTATCAAGACAAAAATGATTCAAACCATCATTCCGAATGCAAAGATCGAGGTGTCTATAATCTGTAATCGACATAGCCTTAAGAGCTTTGTTGATGAGATGGATGCTTCTTCTTATCTTGTCATGGATGTGGAGATGTATCATAAGGTCTGTGGCTCCGAGTTAGAGAAGATAGACTCTACATCGAATGACTTAATGCTCTTTTGCAAAGGGGAGATATCTCCGATTCATTCCCGAATCCGTTATCAAGGAGTGAATGAAAGAACTGAGACACGGAACGGAACCTATCTATGGACACAGAAACCGGTCTTAGACCTCATCGGAGAGAATGGCTTATATTTTATGAAGGACATCAAAGAAATGATTTCTCCGCACCGTTATATGCATTCATTGTCCGTTGCAAAGACCGCATATGAGATGGCAAGTAGAAACGGATTGGATCCTCTTCTTTGCTACCATGCCGGACTTCTTCATGATATGGCTAAGGATTACGATGATTCGAAGGCTTTGGAAATCATGAATAATGAGTATCGGGATTTTCTACCCTGTCCTAAGTTTGCTCTTCATCAGTTTATCGGAGCATACCTTGCAAAAACTCACTATCATGTTCCGAAGGATGTGGTAGACATGATTCAGTATCACTGCACAGGAAAGGCGGAAATGACAAGGTATATGAAGTGTCTTTATTCTGCCGATGAAGTAGAACCATTACGTGAATTTGAAACCGAAGAAAAAAGAAGAAGATGCATGGAAAACCTAGATGACGGTTTCCTCTTTCTCGTAAAGAAGCAGGTCGAATATTTCAAAAGCCGTCATATCGATTACAACGAATACTTTCTCACTCGAGAGAAGTATCAATACTATCTGAAAAACAAGGAGTAAAACCAATGTTAAAGAAAAGCACTAACCAGAAATTCGTCCTTACGGACAAAGGCTCCATCACCAATAAGAGACCTCTTCATATGGCAGAGGACCTCTCTTACAATTTTGGAGAGGATGTTGTCGTTTATGATGTGAGAAACAATTCTCCCTTTGTCTCTTTTTATGTTGTCGCCAGCGCGAAGAATGAAACAAGATTAAGGGCTCTTGTCCAGAGCGCAAAAGACACCATTTATGATAATTATCATGAAGTGGACCATGTCGAAGGAAGAAATGATTCCAACTGGATTCTCATCGATTGCAAAGACATCGTCGTTCAGCTCTTCAGCAAAGAAGAAAGGGAAAGAGTTGGATTTGATCAACTCTACAAGGACGTTCCGCACAAAATCGTCAAAGTCACCGAAGAACCCGTCTACAGACGTAGAAAGAAACAGGTCAAAGAATGGTAATCCCAAAGCACTTTTTAGTCGTTGCTGCTCAGAAAGAAGAACTCGACGGTCTTTTTAAAGACATGAAGAAAGTCCGCAAAATGTCTGACTTTCTCGTTTTGGAAGAACACGACTATGTGATTTATGGGATGATCGGCGGAATCGGAAAAGTCAGCATGGCTTACCGATTAGGTGCATTCCTTGAAAACTTCCATATTGATGAAATCATCAACATCGGTGTGGCTGGAAGTATCAGCAAAGATATCCTTCCTCTTGATACATTGATTGCAACAAAGTGCTGTTATCACGATGTGGATGTTGTTGCCTTCGGATATAAGAAGGGACAAATGTGTCAGATGCCTTTATACTTTGAATGTGATTCAAGATCACTTGAATTCGCTTCGACCTTGAACGATGAAAGAATCAAAAGTGGTGTCATTGTATCTGGCGATGTCTTTGTCACTCGCGATAACTTGAACTCAGATATCTATGAGAACTTTGATAACCCTGTCGCTTGTGACATGGAGTCTGCTGCTGTTGGACAAGTTGCCCATATGGCCAAGAAACCCTACGTCATCATACGCACCATCTCAGATGATCCCAACAATGAATCCAACAAAGACACCTACAATCAACGACTTGTTGCCGCGAGCAATAAAGCAGGTGAGCTTGCTTATTCATTAATTCAGTATTTAGTAAAAGAATAGTACTAGATTTATACTAAATGGTCTCATCCGCATTAGTTATAAAATAGTACTAAATTAATACTATTTTATAATATTCTTATTTTGGGTGAAGGTAAGACAAATACTCACTTTAACAATTGTATAGATTTAGTATTAAGTTAGTACTAATAATTTACTAACAATAAATTTTCTACTTTTATATTTTATTAACGCATATTACTAATAAAGGTCTGGAAACAGGCCTTTTTCATATTTCTAAGTTTATTCGTATAATAGATATTATGTTAAGGACTAAAATCAAAATAAGGAAAATAGTATCTATTTAGTACTATATAAGTACTAATTGAAATTTTGTTTTTTTTCTGTGTCCAAAGCTACTAAATTCAAACCGTTTTAAAATTAGTAATAAAAAAGTACTAAATAACAACTAAGTTTATTTCTAGTTGTTAGTTATTATTTAGTACTAAATTAATACTATTTAGTCTTCTAGTAGTTCCGTGATGACTTCACCGATTTCGTTGTCGCTTGGAGCTACGTCAAAGTTCTTAAGAACAGTCTTGCCGATGCAACCGAAGGTATCACGTTCAGAGATAAGGCGTCCGTTCTGGTAAGAAGGCGAATAAGAGATAAGCGGAACTCTTTCTCTTGTATGATCGGTTCCCCACCATGTTGGATCATTTCCGTGGTCGGCTGTGATCATTAAGCAATCATCATCTTTCAGAACATCAAGAATTGCTTTCAAGTCGGTATCGAATTCTTCGATGCACTTTCCGTATCCGATTGGATCTCTTCTATGTCCATAGAGAACATCAAAGTCAGCAAGGTTAACAAAACAAAGGCCTTCAAAATCTCTTGACTTAGCGATTTCCAATGTCTTCATCATTCCATCGTGATTGCTATCGATATGATAGGATTCATTCATGCCACGTCCTGCAAAGATATCATGAATCTTTCCGACTGCGATGACTTCCTTTTTGTTTTTTATCAAGTCATCCAAGGATGTGTTGCCATCGGGTTCAAGGGAATAGTCTCTACGATCGGTTGTTCTCTTGAAATGGCCTTTTTCTGTTCCGATGAATGGACGGGCGATGATTCTTCCAACCTTCCATTCTTTCTTCATCGTTATCTCTCTTGCGATTTCGCAGTCACGATATAATTCCTCTAAGGGAATGACATCGATGTTAGCGGCAATCTGAAGAACGGAGTCGGCTGATGTATAGACGATCAACGCTTTCTCACGGATAGATTCTTCTCCTAATTCATCGAGAATCACAGTGCCAGACTGAGAATAGTTTCCGATAAGCTTTCTTCCGGTTCTCTTAGAAAGTTCATCCATGAGCTCTTTTGGAAATCCGGTATCCGTGAATGTAACAAGAGGGTTCTCAGTCAAGATTCCCATCATCTCCCAATGTCCGGTGAGAGTGTCTTTTCCATTGCTTCTTTCACGAAGGGTCTGAACATAACTATGTGGATGCAAGACTTTCTCTGTGCCTTTGATATCCGCTAAGTCATGAATGCCTAATGCATTCATCGTAGGAACTTTCAGTCCATTCATTTTGTCTGCAATATGGACCCAAGTGTTGGATCCGACATCATTGTGATCACCATTATAGAAACGGTCTGCATCAGGTTCTGCACCGATACCGACTGAATCCATGACAATGACAAACATTCTTTTGAATTTTTTCATGGTAGTCTCCTTATTTTCTTCCATTTTAACCTTTTCTTTTGAGTCTTTCAATGAATTAGATTTTTGTTCCTAGACTCATTCATCGCCTTATCGTATTCTTCCTTTTCCTTTTTCTGCGTTAGATGGGTGTATATTTCCGTGGTCTTGATATCTTCATGTCCTAACAAAGTTTTCACTTGCACTAAATCAGCGCCATTTGAAAGCAAGGCAGTAGCAAAGGAATGACGAAGTGTATGAGGTGATATTTTCTTGTTGATGTGAGCCATAAGGGCATATTCCTTTAATCGCAAGAAAAAGTACTGCCTGCTGACTTGTTTTCCATCTTGATGGACAAAGAATAGTAGTGGGTTATCTTTGACCTTATTTCGGTAGTTTTGAAGGTAATATGTCATGGTAGATGCACACTCTTCACTAAGAGGAATGAGTCTTTCTTTTCTTCTTTTTCCAAATACTTTGACATACTGGCCTTTTAGATAGATATGGTCTTTCCTTAAGCCGACCAATTCGGAGACACGGAGTCCTAAGGAATAGCAGACAAGTATCATCGTATAGTCTAATAATCCTCTTTCTTCATTTAAAGAACATTGGTCTAATATGCTTTTCACCTCTTCTGGTGTTAAGTAGACAGGAAGTTTCTTCTCACTTTTTGGAAGATATACTTTCTCTAATTCCAAATCGATTCCTTTTTCTCTTCTCAGATAGGAAAGAAAACAGCGCAGGGATGTCAGTTTTCTTGTGATAGTAGAAGACGTATATCCTTTTTCGGATAATTTCTGATGGTACAAGGAATAATCTTTCTCCGATAAGTCTTTGATTTCCATCTTACCGAAAAGCTCACTAAAAAGAGCAAGGTCTTTAGAATAAGCATCGTATGTCTTTTCCGAGAGTCCTTTCTCGCTTAGAAGATAGATTAAATATTCGTTAATCGCATCAGAAACGGTCATTTTTTCGCCTTCCTTAATGTTGTAAGTTGATTGTCCAGAGGAAGTTTTTCGTTGAGCAGAGAAAGGATATCAGTAGCATCAGCTTTCATGCTTTCCTTCTTCTCTTCGACTCTTTCTAACATGACGCCGATCAGCCGGAAACTTTGTCCATGGTAGATGCTATCGAAGACTTTGATAGCACTGCTATATATGACTTCTAGTTCATCGGTAGGTTTTGTTAAGGATATTCGTTTGCTTTTCGTGACAAAATCAGGGGTGCGGTATTTTAATCCAATGCAGTCCGTTTTCTTCTGATACCGGACAAGTTCATTCTGACAGTCTTTTGCACATTGGTAAATCATCTCGGATATCTCTTCCTCATTGGATTCATCACTTGGGAAGGTGCGTTCTGCTGAGATGCTTTTCGGATTGAATTCGGACGCGTCTACAAAGTCATCTCCTATGCCGTTAAGATGATCTTTTAGAACCTGGTAATAGCTCCCCAATATTTTCTTTCCCTCTGGAGATTGGTAATTGTAGAAGTCACCGATCGTATTGATTCCGCAGTCGATCAGTTTCGGAGCGGTCTTTTTCCCGACACCAAAGAGTTTATCGATGGAAAGAGGAAAGAGCATAGTTTGGAAATTCTTTCTTGTGAATATTGTGATGCCTAATGGCTTTTTGTAGTCAGATCCCATCTTGGCGAGAAACTTCGTCCATCCACATCCGATAGAACACTTCAGCTTTGTGGCTCGATAAAGCTCCATGGACAAATCAAAAAGATAGTCGTGAAGATGTTCTCTATCAGCAACATCTGTCATATCGATATAGCATTCATCGATGGATGCTTGCTCGAGTATGGGATATTTCTTTTTCAAATAGGAAAAGAAAGCAACGGAATTTCGTTTGTACAAGGAAAAATGAGGTGGCACTAAGATTAAATCACGGCACTTGTTTTTCGCGGTGCTTACAGGCATGCCTGAATATACGCCTAATCTTCTAGCTTCATAACTGGATGTGGAGATGACACCTCTTTTTCCGTCGTATCCGATGGCAACCGGCTTATTTAATAAGGAACTATCCTCTTTGACTTCGCACTGGACAAAGAAGCAGTTTAAATCGATATGGACGATAATCTTATCCATCACCTGTATTCATTCCTCAGTTCTTCAGCTTGCTTTCTTGCTGCTTCTGTAATATTGTTTCCAGATAGCATTTTTGCAATGAAGGAGATGATTTCTTCTTCCGACATGTTCTTAGCAGTCGTCTTTGTAATGCCGTCAGCTGTCTTTTTCTGAATGTAGATAGCAGACTTTGCACTGCTTACAACCTGGGCAAGATGGGAAATGACAAGGACAGAACTTGTAAGGGAAAGCATGGATATTTTCTTAGCAATCAATGAGGCCTGTTTGCCGCTGACACCAGTATCGATTTCATCTAAGACCACTAGGTCATAAGGATTGATATGATTCAGAACAATCTTAAGTGCAAGCATGAGGCGTGAACTTTCACCGCCTGATGCTGCTTTTCTTAGAGTTGCTTTTTCAATTCCGTCATTGAGCTGCACAAGGAAATGACAGTCATATAGGCCAGTATGGGACAGTTCGCCTTTTTCGAATTCGATAAAGAATCCGTTCTTTCTAAGACCAAGATCTGACATCTCTTTTGAGATTGCTTCGGTTAGTTTAGTACTTGCTTTTTCTTCTTCGACATAGAAAGATTCCGCGCATTTGACACACTCGGAATATAGATTATCTAGCTCTTTCTCGCGTTTCTCTTTTTCCATCTGGAACGTCGTAGAGAACTCTAGTTTACCCTTGTATTCCTGATACTTTGCTAATATTTCATCACTTGTTCTACCATACTTTCTTTGTAGTGTCTTCAAAGAGAATAAGCGTTCATTGATCTCATCGATTCTCTGCGGATCAAAATCAAGGGAACGGAATGCATTAGAAAGCTCATTATAACTTTCTCTTACCTGGTTCAAGGCTTCTTCTAGTTCTGTTGCTTTCTCACCTAAGGAAGTCTCCTTTAAGGGTCTTAAGGCATGTAAAACAGAAGAGATACTAGAAGAGAGGGAGAATTCATCATTCTCTACGGATTTATCAAACGCTTCATAGTCATTCTGAATCTTGGAATATTCCTTGAGGGATTCAAATTCTTCATTCAGATCTTCGATTTCATGTTCCTTAAGATGATACTTTTCTATCTCATTTATCTGATAGGTAAGGTAGTCAACATCAATGTCATGATATGAAGATAAGAAGTCATTGTATTCCTTCTTTTTGCTTCGGTATTCATCGTATTTCTTTCGGAAAACAGAAAGAGACTTTTTCCCGCTTTCCGTAAGAAAACCAAGTACATATAGAAGCTGTTTCTTCTCATCTAATATATCGATATTGCTATTCTGTGAATGGATATCGATCAAATGCATCGATACTTTCTTCAATTCGTTCTGAGAGACGATTTCATCATTGATATAACAGCGGCTCGTATGATCGGGAAGGAGAACCCTTTTCAAGATCAGCTGTTTGTTTTCGACGTATCCCTGAATTTCCTCATGTCTGGATATAAAGTCAGAAGACAAGGAAAACAAGGCAGATATAGTTGCTTTCTTCTCCTTGTCACGGATAAGTGAAAAATCAGCTCTTTCACCAAGAAGAAGATTCAAGGAAGAGACAATCAATGATTTACCAGCTCCTGTTTCACCTAAAAGAGCAACGTACTCACTTTCAAAGTTGAGTGTGGTATCTTCGATGACAGCCAAATTCGATATATGAAGTTCCTCTAACATGGTATCCTCCCACTATTATATATATTCAAAAGCTCTTAACAGTGCAATTTAACAAACTCAATTGCACTGTCTACATCAATATGAGAAACTCTTTCAATGTCCTCATTCTTTCCGTACGGATAGAATTTCTTTTCTAGTGTCAAAGAATGGTAGTTACCTTTAAATCCATTGTCAAAGAGTTTTTCCTTCAATAGATTCGAAGTTCCCTCTTCAATGGAATAGGGATCATAATAGAGAATCGTATCATACGAAAGCAATTCTTTTACTTCAAAGGAAAGTAAGGAAATCATCAAGGCTTTATCACAGGGGACATCGATTGTCCTTTCTAAGAGTTCTAAGCCTTTTGGTCCAAGAGAAAGCAAGAGTGACTTCTCATGAGCTTTATAGAGAAAATGAATGTCATCATATTCAAATGGCATAGCAAAATAAGGCATCTTCTCCTTTGGGAAACGAATGAAGACACTCTTTTTGTCCTGGAACCCTTTTTCCTTCATCAGTACATGAAGACTGTTCTGATCATAGGGCATGTAGCATAAAACATTCGGAACAGAACGTAATAATGCGACATCGAATATGCCATGATGGGAAGAACCATCCCCACCAACTAAAGAACTTCGTTCCAAAAGGAAAAGAGAAGACAATTCCTGTCTTGATAGATTCATCGATAATTGATCTATGGTACGTTGGAAGAAGGTAGAATAGATGTCAATGATTGGTTTCTTTCCCCTTAAAGCAAGACCGCTTGCAACAGTCAAGGCGCACTCTTCAGCAATGCCGACATCCAGTGTTCGTTTTGGATATTTATCAAACACTCGAATGAGAGAAGAAGAAGTCTCCATAGCGGGTGTAAGGACATAGATGTCTTTATCCTTCTCCATCATTTCAAGGAGAATATTCTCTTTTTCATAAGCAAAATCACTATGGATATCGTCTTTTATAAATCCAGGGTTCACACCGTGGTAATATCCTTTTTCATCGTTCTCGAATTCTTTTGTTCCAAAGCCTTTCCGAGTCAAAACTTCAATGATGACCGGCTTTTTGTGAGATTGTTTTTTTGCTTCTTCTAATGCTTCTATTAAAGCGAATAAATCGTGACCTTCGACTTTTCCTAGATAGGATAGATTTGGATAAAGACCTTCCTGAATGGAATCCTCTCTCATTTTCTTAACATGCGAAAGATAGGTTTCTTCTTCGTATTCTTCTATATGAGATTCACGATAAGCAATACGGTCTTCACGGATCTTATCATCTTCTAAAGAGATTGAATCAAATTCCTTCTGTATTGCCATGCCGTTTTTATTGATGAGCACAATGATATTCTTTAATGAAGTGCGATTGGATAAAACATCCATTGCTTCCTGAGAAAGACCATTTTTAAAAGATGCGTCTCCTATGACAACAACTGTATAGGATGTATTTCCTTCTTGTTCTTTGGCCATGGAAATACCGATAGCAGTCGCTAAAGCGTCTCCAGAATGGCCGCTATCATACTTGTCAGATGGTGATTCGCTTCTTAGTGTAAAAGGCGAAATTCCGTTGATCTGACGAAGATTTGTCAGTTCTCTTCCTGTCAATAACTTATATGCATAGCTTTGATGACCCACATCAAAAAGAATATCATCCTTGACTGTGTCAAAGGATGAGACAAGGGCCATGGAAAGTTCGACAACACCAAGATTCGAAGTCAGATGTCCACCATTATCATATACGGCGTCGATGATCTTCTTTCTGATTTCTCTGGCTTCCTTGCAATATTTCTGATAACGTTCTAGAAATCGGAAATCAGTCATCCTGAATTGTGTCGCTTACCTCTTTCGATAACTTAGCTAAACGGTTTTCCATCTCTTTTAGGACAGACTTTCCTTTCAAGTAGAGAGCGCTAGCATCATCTAGTCCGATGTTGTCCTTGGACAATTCGGCCATGATATCTTCTGACATCTTCTCCAACTCTTCGTAACTTTTTGTTGATAAATCGTCAACATTCTTAGTTGTTTTTGCCATATTTGCCTCCTATTTGACTTTTGCCGTCTTTCTACCATCGATGAAGGTGATTTCAATGTCATCACCGCTCTTAAGCATGGCTGAGGATGTGATTTTTTCATCGCCCTTCATAATGACTGCATACCCTTTATTCTCTAGTAGAGATGGGTTATATTTCTCCAATTCTTTCTCATTGCGCAATAAGGATTCTCTCTTCTTATTTATATAGTTCTGAAGCATGGAATCCAATAATGAGGATTGTTTATCAAGCTGCAAACTCATTTTCTGAATCATGCTAGTAAGACAATAGTTGAGATTGGATGATGAAGCTTTAATCTTCTTCAGTTCCTTTTTTAGAATGGACAAAGGAGAGAGGGATTCGAGTCTTTTCTTTCTCTGTTCTAATGTAAAACAGGCGCTATTCATGATGCTTGAAAAACGGTCATCTAAATTCTCTTTGATTGATGAAAGCTCATCATGGATATCTTCTAAGCTTGGATTGATTAGACTAGCGCCTTCAGTTGGAGTGATAGCCTGAGCATCGGAAACACGATCAGCAATCGCAGTATCGATTGTATGTCCGATACAAGTGATGACGGGAATCTTGCTTTCAGCAATCGCCATTGCGACTTTCTCATCATCAAAGCAGGATAAGTCTGTTTTGCTTCCTCCGCCTCGTCCTAAAATGATGCAATCAAAATCCATCTTCGAAGCACGGGTTAGATTCGTTACGATGCTTTTCGCGGCACCATCACCTTGTACGATGGTCGGAAAGAGAACCGTATCAACAGGAAAACGATCATGAAGTGTCTTTTTGATGTCCTGATAGGCGGCACCGGTCTCTGCTGTGAGAATCGCGATTTTTTTGCAAAATCTCGGTATTGGTCTTTTTCTCTTCGGGTCGAGATAGCCTAATTTGTCGAGTTTCTCTAATGTCTTTTTCTTCTCTAAGAGCGCTTTTCCAGACTGAGTCTGCAGCATTTCAACTCTTTTCCCCCACAAGGTCAAAGATGAACCATGCGCATAATAAGAGAGTGTTCCGGTGATTTGAATGACGTCGCCTACTTTAATGTCCTCTAAGCCATAATCGTTTCCGTAATAGCAATTGAAAGCACACCTTAACAAAGGCGAGTTCGTTTCCTTATGGCCTTGGTCACCTAAGTCGATATAGGTAAACTTTCCTAAACGGATGGAATAGACTTCACCATAGACTGTTAGTGAGGAGAACATTGGATTCTCAAAACAGGCCTTCAGAATATTGGATAATTGTGATACGGATAACGGTTTAGTTTCCTTTGCACTCATAGGTTGGAATGGCCTTATCTAAAATGGCGTTAACGAATTTATGATCATTCTCTTTCAAGAAGTTCTTGCTGATCGTGACTGCTTCGTTGATGACTACATTTCTAGGAGCCTGCTTCAGATAGAGACCTTCTGTAAGAGCAACAAAGAGGATGCCTTTGCAGACATTGTCGAGTCTTTCGAAGGTCCATCCGACAAGGTGTTCGGAGATGATCTTCTTGATTTCATCGAAATGCTCAATTCCTAAAGCGTAAACGGCTTGAGAAAAAGGAGGGCAATCTTCATAGTTATCCACTCCATAGATATTGCAAAGCATCTCTGTGGCATCATACTCTGTTTTGTTTTCCAGTGCCAAGAAGAGCTGATAGAATGCCTGCATGGATTTTGTGCGTTCATCGCGTCTTGAATAAGTGCTCATATTATTGGTTCTCCTGTTCGTAGCGGTCTAATTTTCTAGATAAGAAATATAGGAAAAGACAAATCCCTAAGAAGATCACATGAAGGATGACAGAAAGAATCACATCAACAGTGGTCATCTTAAGTAAGGGAGAGGCAAGATAGTTGACAAGAAGAAGTGGAAGAAGACAGACAGTATCAACAGAATAGGCGATTAAAATAGCAAGGATGTAGTTCTTCTTACCCTTCACGGCAAAGGAGGAGAAGAGAATCATCATAAGAGTAAAGCATATTGTTATGATAGATGAGATGGAATTAACCAAATCAGCATTCTGTTTGCCGGATAAAAGAAGTGAACTCAACAAGGATGATGAGTACATGATTCCTAATCCTGGGCAGGAACTGTAACTTAATGTCTCTAGATTGAATTTCAAAAAGGTTTGAAGAAGAATCTGTCCGATTGAATGGACAATGGCAAGAAAGATCGGCAACGAGCATAATAGCCCGTATTTCTTTCTCAATCCTGTGTATTCCTGCTCATCCATATCACTTCTTCGTTATGAAGCCAAGGATGATGACATTGACTTTGACAGAGGAAAGTTCTGTCGCATCATAGATGTCGTCATAGATGGCCTTCTGAATATCAGAAGAGACTACACTAGCCTGACAATCAGAGGATAGAAAGAGTTCGACATCGACTTTGATATGATTCTTCTTGTCGATTTCAGAATGAACCTTGGCGGTCTTCTTTCCACTCTTGAGGAAGACGACATCCTTTAAGTCATCCTGCATCAAGGCATTGAGGGAGTCTGTTGCAATCTCATCGAAGACTTTTTCGGAAATATTGAGATAGCCGTTATTGTTTTTTTGTGAATAATAGTTCATAATTTCACCTATTTCTTTAAACCTTTCATGGAAAGAGAAATGCGTTTTCTCTTCAAATCGACATCGATGACTTTGACTTTGACAATGTCACCAGGCTTTCCTTCCGTATGAGGATCGGAAACGAAGTGATCCGCAATCTCCGAGATATGGACAAGACCATTGATTTCGACGCCAAGGTCGACGAAGAAACCGAAGCCTGCGACATTACGAATTGTGCCTTCTAGAATCATTCCGGTCTTGATATCCTTGATGTCTGTTACATTATCCAAGAGTTTGGCAGTGACAGCCTTATCGCGAGGATCTCGGCTAGGCTGAATCAGCTCCTTTACGATGTCCTTCAATGTGGGGAAACCAACCGATAGCTTTTCGCTGTAAGCTTGAATGTCTGTATCCTGCAAGGATTTCAAGGATTCGACTTTCTCTTCATGTGTCGTTCCAGGGATTTCCTTTAACAAGGCCTTAGCAACGGCATAGGATTCCGGATGGACAGCGCTATTGTCAAGCGGTTCTTTGCTTTCGGGAATTCGTAAGAAACCAGCGGCATTCAGGAATGCTTTTGGTCCAAGGTTTGGAACTTTCTTCAGTTGACTTCTGGATGTAAAGGCACCATTCTCTTCACGATAGCTAACGATGCTATCTGCAATTTTAGTTGATATACCTGAAACATAGCTTAACAATGAACTAGATGCGGTGTTAAGATTGACACCGACATAGTTGACACAGTCTTCCACAACGCCCTTCAAGGCTAAGGATAGTTTCTTATTATCGATGTCATACTGATATTGTCCGACACCGATGCTTTCCGGAGGAATCTTGACAAGCTCAGCCAACGGATCCTCCAATCGTCTTGCGATTGATACAGCAGAACGGAGGTTGGGTTCAAAATCCGGGAATTCTTTCTGAGCCAATGCAGTGGCAGAATAAATGGATGCTCCGCTTTCACTGACAAATACGATTTCAAGGTCTTTGAAATCCTCTGTGTTCTGTTTGATCTGCTTGAGAAGCTCTTCACTTTCTCTTCCTGCATGACCATTTCCTAAGGCGATAGTATGTGTCTTGTTTTTTCTAAGCAAGCCTAGAATCTCTTGCTTTGCTCTTTCTTTTCTTCCATCGTTGGTAAACGGATTTGTTAAGACATAGGTGTCTAAGACCTTCCCGTTTTCATCAATGAATGCAAGCTTGCATCCATGGCTATAGCCAGGATCGAAGCCTAAGATTCGTCTTCCTTTCAAAGGCGGATATAAGAGTGTGGCACGAAGGGAAGTCTTAAACTCCTCAATGGAGCTGTCACTTGCCTTATCCATCAGGTCAGAGAAGATATCATTGCTAACAGAAGGATAAATCAAACGCTTATAGCTATCATTGATCATCTCTTCGAACTCTTTCTGATAAGGAGTGCGAGTCGGAATTTCAAAAGTATAGAGATGTTTCAATATCGCTTCATCGTCTAAGACAAGTCTTCTTGTCAGACACTTCTGATTGACGCCACGATTGATGGCTAATGTGTTATACGGCTTGATCTGTGAAACCTTCTTTTGATAGGCAGCATAGTTATCGAAGACGTCCGTGGTTGCATCTTCGGTCTTTGTCGATTCGACGATTCCCGACTGCATGGCAAGATTCTTGATGAAAAGTCGATAATTCGGATTATCGGAAATGCGTTCAGCAAGAATGTCAAATGCGCCCTGAATGACTTTTTCACCGGTCTTATATTCCTCACAGATGTACTTTTCAGCTTCTGTTTTCAAAGTTCCGGTCTTATCGTGAAGCAAAAATTCAGCCAATGGCTCTAATCCTGCCTTGATAGCCTTTGAAGCACGGGTGACACGTTTTGGCTTATAAGGACGATAAAGGTCTTCCACCAAGGCCATGGTCATGGCTTCATCTATCTTTTTTCTGAGTTCCGGATCATCGATCTTCTGATCATCCAAAGACTTGAATACCGTCTTCTTTCTATCTTCAAGATTGCGATACGCAACCAATTTTTCCTCCAACTGACGAAGGTTCTCATCCGTAAGACCCCCTGTCACTTCTTTTCTGTAACGGGCGATAAAAGGAACGGTGTTGCCTTCATCGAGAAGAGAGATGGCGGAATTGACTTTTTCAAGATTGAGATTGAGTTCCTGAGCGATTGTTTTATTGATATCCATTTTTGTTTTCCTTCCTAACAGTTAACCATGTAATAAAAAGATAATTCATCTGAATAAAACCAGGCATAAAGCGTATTCAATTCCACCATGGAGGGGAAATTGATGTTTAAGCCGTAAATGATGTCTTTGCTTTTATCAGCACTATCTTTGTCCTTGACTAGTGTGTAAGAGGAATCATAACCGAAAAAGAAAAACGAATCCTTCTTCGGAGAAAGAAGAACACGTACATTATGATAATCCTGCTTTGCGCTGTCGATGACATAGGAGATCAGATAGACATCCTTGGACTTTTGACAGGCAAGTCGGTCAGAGAAGTTCCCTTGATTATCCACACAAAAATCTTCCTGCGCCTTGAATTTTTCCTTTTCCTCACTGAGAGAAGAGGAAATGGAGTTTCCACAGCTTACAAGGACAGCCAACGATAAGAGACATCCAAAGAGCGTTTTTTTCATGCGATTATTATACCATAGTCGAGCCTTTGTTTCGACTAACTACTTTTCTTCTTTTTCTTCCTTTTTTAAAAGGTAATTGAAACTTTCATCATAGATGAACTTAGAATGTTCATCAACAGCCTTCTTCAATGCCTTTTCCTCAAGATGTTCCTCTCGGATTGTAGCATCGATTTCCTTGCCTTTTTTATCAAAATCGTCAAGGAATGAATGTTCCACACCATTTTCCTTATATCCTAAGATCATATCAAGATTGACATTGGATGCAGCCTTGAAAATGTTCTTCTCGACAACGGGCGAGTACTCTTTCATCAGTTTTTGGATCAAAAGCTTGGTTTCGTATCTCTGGCTTCCGCCACCGCCATTGTCACAGATAGCACAGTTTTCCGTAAATCTGCAGGCGCATTGGATGAAGGTAAGACGGTTCATCTTCTTCCAATCGATGATATCATTCTCACGGATGAGATACATTGGTCGGATGACTTCCATGCCTTCATAATGATCAGAATGAAGCTTAGGAAGCATCGTCTGGAATGAACCGGCATTTAGCATATTCATGAGAGTTGTCTCAATGACGTCATCATAATGATGACCTAAAGCGATTTTATTGCATCCCCATTCTTTGGCGATGCGGTAGAGAGCACCTCTTCTCATCTTGGCACAGAGATAGCAAGGCTTTCTATCGGTGTTATTGGCAATATCGAAAATATCTGTCTCAACGATTGTAGCCGGAATCTTAAGCGTAGCTAGATTGTTCTTGATGATCTGAAGGTTGATATCGTTATAGCCTGGATTCATGACTAGGTATTTGACTTCAAAAGGAAAGTCAGAGTATTCCTGTAAATGCTTAAAAAGAAGCCCCATCAGCATGGAGTCTTTTCCTCCGGAAATACAGACGCAGACTTTATCGCCTTCTTTTATAAGGTCATAGACTTTTATCGCTTTCGTAAACATTCGCCAGATGCGGAATTTGTATGTCGTTATCAGAGAATGCTCTGCCTTTTCGCCTAGGGTAAGCTGTTCTAGTTTCTTATCGTTCATCTCGTATACTCCTTTAAAACTTCAATCAATGTTTTCACTTCCTCTGTCGTTGTGAGATAGGACAGTGACACTCTAACACTCGTTAACGCTCTTCTCTTATCGTGATAAATTGCCATTACCGGCTTCGATGGCGTGTTCGTTAAGGAACAGGCGCTTTTCTGTGAGATATAGATTCCGTGTTCAGAAAGATATTCCACCGTTTCAGATCCCTTTTTATCCAAAATGGAGAAATTAAGTATATAGGGATTTCCTTCTAATGAATTGATCACAGTGTTCTTGAACTTACTTATTTCACTTCTTAGATATGTCGATAAAGAGAGAACATAGCGATATCGTTCCTTCTCATTTGCTAAGCTAAGAGAAAGAGCCTTTTCAGTACTTGCTAATAGTCCCAACGGAAAAGTAGAGGAACGGTACTGGGATACGCTTTTTCCACCATGCAATAAGGGAGTCAGCACGATGTTTTTCTTCTTGACTAAAACTCCTGTTCCGATGATGCCACCAAACTTATGAGGAGCAAAGGAAATCAAGTCAATTCCGGATAATTCAAGCGGAATCTTACCTATTGCCTGTGTTGCATCACAAAGGTAGAAAGTATTCGGATAATCATCTAAGCAAGACTGGATTTTTTTGTAATCCTGTATTGTTCCGACTTCACTTTCGACAAGGGCAGTTGAGACAAGAAGGGTATCTTTTGTCAGTTTTTCTTTCAAATCCACTATTGATAATTTTCCATCTTTTTCTGTCTTAATCAAAGAGATATCAGCCCCTTTATTCTTTAGATACGATAAGGTGGCATTGACGGAATTGTGTTCAAACTCACTCGATAGCATCTTATTTCCAAATCCGTTATAGGAGTCATAGATACCTTTGATGGCAGTATTGTTGCTCTCTGTCGCAGAAGAAGTATAGATAATCTCATATTCCTTCTCATCCAAAGATAGAAGAGAAAGGATGGAAGTATTCAGTTGATTATAAAAAGCGAGTGAATCTTTTCCGGCTTCATGGAGTGAATTGCAGTTTCCGTAATATTTCTTCTCAACGGAAACAAAGGTTTTCAATACTTCATCCTCGACAGGATGATTGGAGGAATAATCTAAATATATCATGGTCAAATGATTTTAACACAATTGGAAGTATTCTTTCTTCGAAAACCTATCTTCTATAAATGTAATCGCTTTTATGCTTGATTTTGTTTCCGTCATTTTATGAAATGTACCGAAATCATTGGTGTTTGCTAGTTTCTTTTAATTTTTCATCCTATTTTTCTTCCTTTTCAAACTGACAACGATTTGTTAGCATAATAATCTTTATCGGAGGCACTTTATGGATAAACAAATCACTTTAAAAGATATCGCTCTCTTCGACAAGGACACAGAGGATAGAGATTCCTCTTGTGTTCTTCGTCATGCCATTGCTAAAAATGGTATTCAGAACAGCATGATCGACGAAACAGTCGTGAAGAGTTTGAAGAACTATTTCTCAATCGACTTGAACACGGGTGATGTCACCAATCAGAAGAGAAGCGGACGTTGCTGGCTTTTTGCCGGACTCAATGTCTTGCGCACCATTCTCATCAAAGAATTGAATGTATCTAACTTTGAACTTTCCCAGGCCTATCTTCAGTTCTATGACAAACTTGAGAAGTGCAATTTCGTCTTAGAAAGAGCAATCGAACTTGCCGATGAACCGATTGACTCTAGACTCAATGTCTTCCTGATCGATTCTGGAATCGGTGATGGCGGTCACTTCGTCATGTTCACAAACCTTGTGAAGAAATATGGTGTTGTCCCTCATAGCGAAATGCCTGATTTAGCAACAAGCGAAGACACATCCACGCTCAATGTCGTTCTACAGGACTATGTCAACCATGCCATCAAAGAATTGAGAGATGCGAAAAAAGGCGGTGCCAAAGACGATGTTTTGAATACGATGAAGGAAGGATATCTGAACGATATCTATCGCGTGTTATCCCTCTCTTTGGGAAAACCTGTCGATACCTTCACTTTGGAATACAAAGACAAGGACAACAAATATCATCGTATCGAGAACCTGAATCCTCATTCCTTCTATGATGAATACATCAAAAAGGACCTTGATCAATACATCTGCCTATCTGACGCACCGATTGTAGGCATGGATCTTTATCAGAAATACACTTCTCATTATGTCAACAACGTAGAAGGCGGTGATCCCATCATCTTCTTCAATGTTCCGACACAGGTTTTGAAAGATGCCTCTGTTGCCTCTTTGAAAAACGGTGAACCGCTCTGGTTTGCTAGCGATGTCTCTTCCCAGTCTTTGAGAAAGGAAGGTCTTCTCGCTTCCGGATTGTTGAAAGGAAAAGAACTCTTCTCTCTCAAGTACAAGACTGATAAGAGTGAAAGAGCAACATTCCGTACCTCCTTCTGCAATCATGCCATGACACTTACCGGCGTTAATATCCTTGATGACAACACAACGGAAAGATGGAAAGTCGAGAACTCCTGGGGTGAAGATAACGGAAAGAAAGGTTACTTCATCATGTCTGACAAATGGTTCGATGACTATGTCTATCAGGTGTTTGTCCGCAGAGAATACGTCGATGCCGAAGTCCTTAAGAAGTATGATGAATCCACCGTCAAAGAACAGTCTGTATTCAATACTCTCTGGGCAATAATGAAGTAAACAACTTATATCCAATAGAAAGAGGCTATCAAGCGACAGCCTCTTTTTGTTTTCATGAAAACAAGTAACAAAAAGGCTGCTTTATACCTTAGAGGATATTCGAGCAGCCTAACAATTTACTTAGCAACGATAGAAACGATCTTATTCTTGACGACGATAACCTTAGCGATGGTCTTTCCTTCGATATGAGGTAAGACACGGCTATCATTCAGTGCGACTTTCTTCAGTTCTTCGGCTTCTTCTTCACTGCAGTCTTTCTTCCATTCGATTGTAGCGCGAAGTTTGCCGTTAACCTGAACCGCATAAGTGACAGGTCTATCATTGAGCTTGCCATCATCGAACTCTGGCCATTTGACATAGTCGATGAGTCCACTATAGCCTAACAAGGAATAGCATTCCTGAGCAACATGAGGACAGATAGGAGAGAGAAGCTGAGCTAAGCCTAAGAGCATCTTCTTCGGAAGCTTGTCGGCCTTATAGAATTCACTGATGCAGACCATGAGCTGAGAGATACCCGTGTTGTAATGGAGGATTTCATAGTCATTGGTGCACTTCTTGACAGTAGTGTGATAGATGAAATCCAATTCCGGATTATCCTCATCAACGATTTTCTTTGTGAATTCTTCATCGCTATAGAGACGATAGAACTTATCCAAGAATCTCTTGGCTCCTCTAGGCCCGTCATTGCTCCAAGGCATGGACTGGTCGACTGGTCCTTTGAACATCTCATAAAGACGAAGACTATCAGCGCCATAGTCACGGATGACGTCATCCGGAGAAACGGTATTGCCTAAGGATTTGGACATCTTTTGTCCATCCGGTCCTAAGACTAGGCCCTGATGATAGAGTTTCTGGAAAGGTTCTTCCGATTTGAAGATTCCCTGATCGTGTAGGAACTTATGCCAGAAACGGGCATAAAGCAGATGCAAAACAGCATGTTCCGCACCACCGACATAGACATCGACAGGAAGCCAGTGGTCAAGAAGTTCCTTATCGCCGATCGCATCATTGTTATGCGGGTCGATGTAACGGGCATAGTACCAAGAGGAACCTGCCCACTGTGGCATGGTGTTAGTCTCTCTAAGCCCCTTCTTTCCATCAATCGTGACTTCAACCCAATCCTTCTCTTTGCTAAGAGGCGGCTGACCATCACCAGAAGGCTTGTAGTCCTTCATCTCAGGAAGAGTCAAAGGAAGCTGATCATAGGGAACCGGAATGGTCTTTCCGTCTTCCATATGGATGACGGGGATAGGCTCTCCCCAGTATCTCTGACGGGAGAAAAGCCAGTCTCTCAGTTTATAGTTTACCTGATAGCGTCCCTTATTGATCTCAATCAGTTTTTCGGTGATTGCTTTCTTCGCTTCGGCATTGTTCATGCCATCGGCAAAAGAGGAATTGATATGTTTTCCATCTCCTTCATAAGCGGAAGAAGAGCAATCCCCTTCGATGACCTGAATCATCTCAATGTCATGCTTCTTTGCAAAATCATAATCTCTCTGATCATGAGTCGGAACGGCCATGACGGCTCCGCTTCCATAGGTGGCAAGAACATAGTCACCAATATAAATAGGAACGACTTTGCCGTTGATCGGATTGATGGCATAGCTTCCTAAGAAGACGCCGGTCTTTTCCTTTGAACCATCGGTTCTTTCTTGGTCGGACTTGCTTGCGACCTTTTTCTGATATTCGAGCACTGCATTTTCCTGTTCTTTGGAAGTGAGGTCTTTTACAAATGGATGTTCCGGTGCTAAGACAACATAGGTGCAGCCGAAAAGAGTATCGGCACGGGTAGTGAATACCTCGATATTCTTATCGCTATCCTTTACAGGGAAGACAACGACGGTACCCTGGCTTTTACCAATCCAGTTTTTCTGCATCGTCAAAGTAGAAGTCGGCCATTCGATATCCTTGAGTCCATCGAGAAGCTTATCAGCATAGGCAGTGATCTTCAACACCCACTGTTTCATCGGGCGTCTTTCGACAGGGAATCCGCCTCTTTCGCTCTTGCCGTCTATGACTTCCTCATTGGCTAAGACCGTTCCTAAGGCAGGGCACCAGTTGACAAGACGGTAATCCTCGTAGGCTAAGCCTTTCTCATATAACTTGAGGAAAATCCACTGTGTCCACTTGTAATAGCTAGGATCGGTTGTCTTGATCTCTCTATCCCAGTCATAGGAAAATCCTAATCTCTTTAGCTGTTTTCTGAAGTTGTCGATGTTCTGATCCGTATAAGGACCAGGATTCTTATTGTTCTTAATGGCGAACTGTTCAGCAGGAAGGCCGAAGGCATCATATCCAATCGGGTGAAGGACATTATAGCCTTGCATCCTCTTCATTCTGGCTAAAGCATCAGTTGCCGTATAACCTTCGACATGTCCGACATGAAGTCCGACAGCGCTCGGATACGGGAACATATCCATAACGAAGAATTTCGGTTTTGAGAAGTCTCTTACATCAGTCTTGAAGGCGTTATTCTCCTCCCAGACTTTCTCCCACTTTTCTTCGATTGACTTAAAATCATAACCCATAGAAAAAATCTCCTTAATCAATTAAAAGACATTACAATTATAGATTTCTAGAACACTCATTTCAACGAAACTATTGATATAAGGATACTTTTTAAGAACAGAGAGTGAAAATATGTCAATTTTATCTTGAAACGGGATTGCTGTTTTGGTATAGTACTCTTTGCATGCGTAGCACGCAAGTAGCGATTCGTCTGATGACGCTGACTCAAGTAGCCTTGCTACAAAGGTGAACAACGCTCATCCGGAACCGATGGACTTACGCTCTTATGTTATGCAAAGTAACTAAAGGAGAACATTGCAAATGTCACGTTACACTGGACCTGCCTGGAGAATCTCCAGAAGATTAGGTTATTCCGTATTAGGAACCGGCGAAGAACTCGCCAAGCGTCAGACTGTCCCTGGCCAGCATGGAGATGCCCGTGCTAAGAAAAAGACAGAATATGGTGTTCAGCTCGCTGAAAAGCAGAAGCTCAGATACACTTATGGTCTTTCTGAGAAACAGTTCAGAAGATTCTTCCTCATCGCAAAGGCTGATAAGGAAAAATCCACTGGCTTAGCTCTCTTCCAGCTTCTCGAATCCCGTTTAGACAACCTTGTCTATCGTATGGGCTTCGCTAAGACAAGAAGACAGGCTAGACAGCTTGTCACACATGGACACGTCACCGTCAACGGAAAGAAAGTTGACATCCCGTCCTACATCGTTGAAATCAACTCTGTCATTTCCTTCAAGGAAGCTTCCAAGAACCTTAAGATTGTTCGCGAAGTCGTTGACAGCAAGCCGGCTATCTTAGGATTCGTTACAGTTGATCCTAACAAGCTCGAAGGCACCTATGTCAGATATCCTGAAAGATCCGAACTCACTTCTGAGATCGATGAAGCTCAGGTTATTGAATTCTACAACAGAAAACTGTAAACTTATGTCGTCACTGCTGGTCCTTATGGGCCAGCATATATGGCGGATATGGTGAAGAGGTTAACACAAGCGGCTGTGAACCGCTCATGCATGGGTTCGATCCCCACTATCCGCCCCATTT
>CAVILQ010000009.1:0-69621 GCA_963643715.1 bacterium
ATCCCCATGTTGTGCTATAGTTCTATTTAAAGTCCAACATTAGGGGTTCAGTACAATTTCGATATGTTTTCTTCTTTTGAAACACCGAAATGAACCGGCTTGATTCCATTTGTTACGGCAACGGAATTCTTTCTAAAAAGTACACCATCAGGCCTATCCTCTTTTGCAATGGCATCCTTCATAACAACGTCATATAAATCTCGGATATCCTGAAGTTTCTCAATTTTTCTACCTTTTGTATTCAGAAGTTCCTTATATGTATTTGCTATCGTTATGATTTTCTTATCTTTAGACAACGAAGCATTGCTGATGACAGAAAAGATATCATGCCTTGTAAAATATACGTTTTCAATCTTATTTGTGGACTCTATCTCTGAGATTAAGAAGGATTGAACAATCTGCCTTTTTGCAAAAGTACTAAATGATCCAATCAGAGCATCTAACTCCGCTACACTTTTATTCAGTTCAATTATTTTGTACATGATATCCAAAGATGGATAGTAAAAGAATTTTCCATCCAATAAATGAATGAAACCATCTGTCGGTTTCAACCGATTCAGATAGTCTTCAAAATCATGTTTTTTCATTTTGAAGTAATTAGTCTTAACACTCATAGATCAATCCTCTTGCTGAAATTATATGAATTTCAAGTGCAATATTTAACGATTTTTGCACTCGAAAAAGCAAAAAAGATAACTCAAGTGCAAATTTATTGACTCAAAATAGAGGTCGATTTTATCGACCGTATCTTGATAAGACTAACCCAATTTGCTATCTACTTATTAGATTTCTTCTTTTCTAAAATGAACAATACAAGATAAGATGCTAGAAATAGAACAGAATAGATAAAAAGCAATATGCTTCCTATGTTCAGATGAAGATTCATATCTTTGATCATGGAATAGAATACCATAATCAGAATTGTTGCAACGAAAGAGAGAGAAAGGAAGAAAAGAGAAACTCTTTTGTCTCCTTTTTCTCTTTCCTTTGGCATGAACAAAGATAAGATTCCAAACACGAAGAGAACACCCATGAATCCTAAATAAAGAGTGAAAGCTATCGTTCCATAATAGAGATATCCGGATTTCGTATCATTCAAAAACACAAAGGAAGAATAGCCAGAGATTGGAACAATCGCTTTGCTATCCTCTGAATATAATGTCGGAAATAGAGGAATCAGAAAAGAGATAGCGGACATCACCATCTGCAATAGGAATATCTTTTTAGACAGTATTTTTTCTTTCATGGCATCTCCTAAAAATCAATCGATTTCGATATAGTATAAAGCAAAGGAAGTCAAATGCTTCATTTTTGTCAAAAGATAAATTTCATATCGTAAAAAAGCACTTCCTCTATTTATAATATTCCTAGCACAATCGGAGGGATTAGCATGGAAGATAAATCAATCTTTGTCTTACAGGTTCTAGAAGTACTGAAAAGACATTCCAATGAGAATAACTATCTGACACAGAATGAGGTTGTCGATTACCTCAAGAAAGATTTCAATGTCGATTCAGAGAGAAAAGCGGTCGGAAGAGCTTATAAAACCATCGACAGAATCTATCCTGACCTCATAGAAAAAGGAGAGAATAACAAGGGAGTCGCCATCATCGAAAGAACTTTCTCAAAAGAAGAAGTCATCCCGATGATTATGGCTCTATACTCATTCAAAGGCTTCTCAACCAATCTGACCAATCAATTAGTCGAGAAACTGAAAAGTGATTTCTCGTTAAAGGATAAATTTCCGAATTCCAGAGTCATTGCAAACAGCATGAAGATTGAGAATGCGGAAGTCATCTATAATTTCTCTATTCTTTCAGAAGCGATAGCCAGAAACAAATATGTCTCTTTCCTCTATACGAATAATAGCGAAAAGCAGAAAAGAAGAACCATCTGCCCTCATTACCTCTTCATCAGCCAAGAGGAATTCAAACTCATTGGCAGTTTCAGAAAAACAGGAAACTTCACTGTTTTCAATCTTGATTCGATGAGCGATATTAAGATAGAAGAAAATAAAGACGGTTTCCATCTGCAGGACAATCCTAAATACAAAGATTTCAATATCGATCAGTTCACGAACGAACATCTATACTGGTTTCAGAAGGATGCCATAACTGCAAAGATCAAGATGCAGAATGAGACCAATAAAAAACAGATCATCAAATGGTTTGGCAAACAAGCAAAATTCTATGATAACAACATCGTTGAAATCACCAATGACATCGACTCTCTCTACTTTTGGTTAAAGGATTACAGCGAATATCTAGAGGTCATTGAACCTGTTGAACTGAGAGAAAGACTTTACGAATACGGAAAGACACTTGTTGAAAAATATAAGCCATGATTAGACGGAAATCACATAGGTTCAAAAACCATGTGATTTTCAACTGCAATCTAATGTGTACCCTTTGTCAAGGACACGTTAATAAAAACTACTGTAGATATTGTTCATCACTCCTTGGGTTTGTCATCCTGTGTGGTCTTTTGACTTCCATCATGAAACGACGGTGCATCCATAAATTTAAAAGACTGCTTTAGCATCATCTATTCTTCTTTGGCGATGATAGATTTAAAATCAAAAGCGTGTTTTATATAATATTAATGATTATGGAAAACACAACAACAAAACAAAAAACACTATCTGTCTTTCTATCCTTTATGAAAGGTCTGTTATTCGGATTCTTCGATTGTATGCCTTTCTTTCAGACAAAGAGACTCATGAGTTCCCTTCATCGTGAAGAGGTAAATGGATTCGATTCTTTTTTTCGTCATACTTTCGTTGAATTGATCAGTATGGCTATTGCTGTATCCGTCTTCTTCTTTATCCCAATGGAGATGATGATTGAGCGATATCATACTGGCATCTATGCTGGTATGGCTATCATGATTCTTGTCTTCCTGACGGCTGAAATCTATGAGATTGTCAAAGACAGGAAGAAAATCAAAGTTCTTCCCTTTGCTTTGACATTTGCTCTTGTCTTTATTCTCTCCTTCTGTTTCTCCTTTATCCCATTCAAAAAGGCTAGTGAAGACAGTGTCATACCATTTTTGATTTTCATCTCATTATGTTTTTCCTCATTCATCTCATCCTTTAACGGAATCTCATTATTGACTCCTATCTTCTATACTGGTCTCTATACCTATTTTGCGAAATACATGAACACTATTCTCTATTCCGGAATGAAGAATTATATCTTCCTTTTTGTCATACTGTTCCTATCTATCTTCACTGGAAAAGCCTTCTATCTCTTCTTCCAAGAAAGATTGGATTCCTTTGTAATGGAGAAAAAAGCAAGCAATGTTGCCTTGTCTCTTTCCGGCTTTTTGCTTATATGCATCAACAAGATCAAAGCACCTTGGTATTTTGAATCTACAACTATCACAAAGACGGCACAGAATATCACAATGGCCACTACCATTATCGCCTTCTTCATCGTAAGCCTTGTTCTGACTTTGCCTGTCTACATCAAGAAGAAAGAAAATTCCGACTTATGAGATTGGACCGTTTTTTAGCAAACTCTGGCTTAGGTTCTAGAAAAGCATGCAAAAAGATTATCCGAACCAATGATATCAGAGTGAATGGTGTAAGAGTCACCGATGGTGAAATGCTCATCACAGGAAGTGATAAAATCGAAGTGAATGGAAAAGAGATACCGAACACTCCCTACGTTATCCTTCTTATGAACAAGCCAGAAGGATATATGTGTTCCATGATTGATGAAAATTATCCGTCTGTCATGAATCTTGTTCCAGACCTTTATCGAAAAAAAGTCAGAATGGTAGGTAGACTTGACCAAGATACGACTGGACTATTGCTATTAACCGATAATGGTATATTGAATGCACGTCTTGCCCATCCAAAGACCAAGGTGGAAAAGACCTATCTAGCTACTGTCAATCATATTCTTCGTCCTACATTAGTCGAATTATTCAATCATGAAATCGATATTGGAAGAGGAGAAATCGCGGCCCCATCGAAGTTAGAGATCATCGATGAATATCACGCCTACTTGACTGTCCATGAAGGAAAATACCATGAAGTGAAAAGACTTTTCGGCCATTTCAATTATGATGTGGTAGGATTGAAGAGAGTCCGTTTAGGTCCCATTGAACTCGGTGACTTGAAGGAGGGCGAATTCCGTCTTCTAAACGAAGATGAGATCGACTCCCTTTTAGAAGTGACTCATATGAAGAAAGGAGATCAATTATGAAAGCATATTGCCCATATTGTGGAAACAGCGAATCAACGCCGTTCTCTGACTCGGTCTATAAGACACACGGATATCAGTGTGACAGCTGTCACAAGGATTTCGGTGTTGATGATGGTAAGACTTTACTTTTGCACGAAACAAATCTGACTGAATTCTTCTATAGCTATACTGAAAAAGATGGAAGTTCCTTACGAATCGAAATCAAGAAGGAAGGAGAACAAGTCTATCTCTATCCCTCTAAGATACTCAACGATAAGAGACTTCAACCCTATGAAAAAATCGATTTCACAGCGCAGTTTGATGGATTCAAGGCACTGATCTTCGAACAGTTATTCATACTAGACTGGCCTAAGACATCTACTGGTTTTGTCACTGGAAAGGATGAATCATTTGAAATCCGTTTAAAATACGATCATTCCTTCTATCCAGAAGATAAATTCACAGGAACCAACGCATTTCCAAAGTTATTCCCTGTCTTGAAGAATATCTTCACCACACTGTTCGAGGAGTGACATGAAAAAAATCGATCATATCCTCTTTTGGAAAAGAAGACCGGATTCTGTAGAAGCGATTCAATCTATCCGTCTCGATTATCATAAAGGCTGTTTCCTTGATGAGAACGGAAACAAATACGAAAAGAAAGAGAGTGATGAATTGATTCGAACACTCTTTGATGTCTTGAAAATAGAAGAGACTGAGAATGATTTCAAAGCTTTTCTCTTTGAAAATGACAAAGAGAACTATCAGATCAAGTTCTTCCTTGAAATCGCATACGATGATGCTACCTATCTTGCCATAAAAGGAACTCAGCCCTTCCATCAGAAAAACTACAAAGAGATTCAATCTCTGTTCCAACCTTACATAGAGAAAAATTAAAGAAGCCGATGAAAATCGGCTTTTTAAAAACAAAAATAAGAGCATAACCAGAAAGAAAATGGTTATGCTCCATCGAGATCTCAATACTTCCCTACTCTTCTCGTATAGAAAGGGGCTCAACAGCGAATATTCAGCGACGACCAAAGAATGTCATCTCAGCAGCTTCCCGACTATACCATGGCCAATGATATACTTACTTGATGGAAGTTGGTGAATATTTAGGCAGATTTTAGAAACTATATTCTTTGCAAAGTTTCTCAAATCCTAAAACGGCTTTATCCTCATCTTCGCCTTCGCAGACGACAGTAAGAGTAGAACCTTTCTCAATAGGAGATAAAGCAAAAACATTCATAATAGACTTTAAGTCACATTCATCACCGTTTTCAAGTTTCAATGTGACAGAGCATCTATGATGATTCGCTTCTTCAACGAGTTCAGCGCTGGAACGGGAGGTAAGTCCACCCATGTTAGTTACAATGATTTTAAATGTGGTCATAAATTCTTTCCTTCAATTGTATTATATAGAAAAATGTAAGCGATTACAACCTCTTTGCCTAAAAGAAATAGATAATCTAAATTATTCTATCACAACAATCGAACAAATGAACACAATTTAAAAGGTAAATGTTATAAATTCACATAGGATGTTCATAGGAGACTTGGTGAAGCATTACAGAGATTAGGACCTATTTGTTCGCTGTTAAACGCTTTACAATAGCGGACATAACGAACAGAAATAACCAACTATCCTTACATGTACAACAAAAAGTGACTTTCGAATATGGTATAATTTGAAATAGTCTGCAAATATCTTTGAGGTAATACTATGGAAAACGAAAAAACAGAGAATAAACGTATCATGCTGACAGGTGACCGTCCGACTGGAAAACTTCACATCGGTCATTATGTTGGTTCTTTAAGAAGAAGAGTCGAACTTCAAAACCAAGGTGATTTTGATGAAATGTATGTCATGATTGCTGACACACAGGCTCTTACCGATAACGCTGGCACACCTCAAAAGGTCAGAGACAACGTCATTGAAGTTGCTCTCGATTACCTCTCTGCCGGATTGGATCCTACTAAAACCACAATCTTTGTTCAGTCTCATGTTCCGGAATTGTTTGAACTGACCTGCTACTATTTGGATTTAGTGACATTATCAAGACTGGAAAGAAATCCTACTGTCAAAAACGAACTTGCTATGAGAGAATTCGGTGAATCCATTCCAGCCGGTTTCCTTTGCTACCCTGTTTCTCAGGCTGCTGATATCACAGCATTCGGAGCAAACATCGTTCCTGTCGGTGAAGATCAAGCCCCGATGATTGAACAGACAAATGAAATCGTTCACAAATTCAATTCACTATATGGAGACACATTGACTCCTTGTAAGATCATGCTTCCTGAGAATGATGCCTGCAAAAGACTTCCTGGCATCGATGGAAAAGCTAAGATGTCCAAATCATTAGGCAACTGTATCTATCTAAGCGATGATAGCAGAACCGTCTCAAAGAAAGTTATGACCATGTTCACAGATCCGACTCACTTAAAGATTGAGGATCCTGGACATACGGAGAACAATCCTGTCTTCATCTATCTATCTGCATTTGTAGAAGATAGACACTTTGCAAAATACCTCCCTGAATATCATAACTTCGACGAACTCAAGGCCCATTATGAAAGAGGAGGTTTAGGCGATGTCACTGTCAAACGCTTCCTTGCAAATGTCTTAAATGACATTCTTGAACCGATCAGACTGAGAAGAAAAGAATTGGAAAGCGATATTCCTAGTGTTTACAAAATTCTTGCCGAAGGAAGTGAAAAGGCTGAGAGGAAGGCACATGAGACTGTCGTTAAGGTAAGACGCGCATTAGGTGTAAACTATTTTGAAAACAGAAAGCTTATTGAAAAGCAATCTAAAGCATTTAAAAAGAAATTGGAAGACGAGAAAAAATTAGAGGAATATCTGAACAAGAACAAGAAATCCGCTTGATTCTAAAAAAATACTTTACATCAGTTTCTTCAACCCTTATCATATACCGCAGGGTTAAAATCATGAACAGAACAAGAAACAGACGTACTTCTATCGCCTGCAGAACCAAATCAAAAGAGATGTTTTCCCTTTCCTGCTTCTGTTTATTGGTTTCCAATCCATAGTATCGTGTTTTCGAGGCTTAGGCATTCCACCTAAGCCTCTTTTTTTGAGAAAAACACGGAAAGGAGCACCAAATGCACGAGAACGGGATGTTACTAGAAGTGAATGAGTCGCCGAAGAAGATCAGTTCCTGGATTATCTTAGCTGTTCAACATGTCCTTGCTATGTTTGTCGCCTGTATTACAGTTCCTCTCATCGTCTTCAGCGGTTATATCAATGTCTCCGGTGCCTCTTTAGCACAGACAATGATTGCACCGACAATTGTCTCTGCCGGTATTGGAACATTGATTTACATTATTCTTACGAAAATGAAGTCTCCGATGTTCTTAGCTTCTTCTTTTGCCTATATCTCACCGATGTCTGCTGCAGTCGCATTAGGAAGCCAGGAAGTCTATGATGCTGCCGGAAACTACTTAGGACAGACAGCCAACATGTGGGCTCTTCCTATCGGTATGGCATTCGTCGGACTTATCTATGTCCTTGTCGCTGTCATCATCAAGTTCGCCGGTGTCAAATGGTTGAACAAGCTCCTTCCTACTATCGTTGTCGGACCTGTCATCATGGTCATCGGATTAGGATTATCTGCTTCTGCAATCTCAAATCTTACCCAGGCAAGCGGAAGCGGTCAGAGTTATAACCTCGTCGCCTTATCCTGTGGCCTTATCGCTATGATAGTCACTGCTATCTGTGCATTCTATGGAAAGAAGACCATTTCCTTAATTCCGTTCATGATCGGTATGGGTGCCGGATATGTTGCCGCATGTCTATTCACGTTAATCGGATACTATGGTTGCAAGAGTGATTACTTCCACATCATTGACTTCGATCCTATCATCAACTTATTCACAACAGTCAACAGCGAAGGAAACAGAGTCGCAAATATCACAATCCGTTCCTTCCTCGACATCCCTGAATTCCTCTTCCTTCCCAACAACTGGAATTATGCAGCATCTACAAGTTTCTTCGACAAAGCCGGTAACGCACTCACTTTGACAAATCCATTCAGTGCCTCTCAGATCGGTACGATCGCCTTATTATTCATCCCTGTCTCCTTCGTCACTATCTGTGAGCATATCGGTGATCATAAGAATATGTCCGGACTTCTTCAGAGAGACTTGCTTACAGAACCTGGTCTTACTAGCACATTGATGGGTGATGGAATTGCAACTGCCGCCTCTGGCATCTTATGCGGTGCCGCTAATACTACATATGGTGAAAACGTTGCCGTCGTCGGTGTTACGAAGATTGCCTCTGTCAAAGTCATCATATTAGCCTGCTTCTTCTCTATCGTTTTAGGATTCTTCTCTCCTCTTATGGGACTCACTCAGACCATTCCTACCTGTGTCACAGGTGGTGTCTCTCTACTCTTATACGGATTCATCGCTTCCTCTGGTGTTAAAATGATGATCAACGAGCACATCGATATGTCCAACACCAAGAATATCTTCGTCGCTTCTTCAATCTTAGTCAGCGGTATCGGTGGACTTTCACTTGTATTCGGAAATCTTAGCGCTCCCGTTGTCACAATCACATCCACAGCTGTTGCCATGATTCTTGGTATCATCATGAACCTCATCCTCAAAGACAAGAAGACAAAGACTGACGCTGAGACAGAAAAGACCGAATAATTTTTCTCGTAATAAATCATAACCATGATAAAAGCCACTTTGGTAACAATTCCGAAGTGGCTTTTCTAATGTATTCAATAGCAATCTTTTCCTTATTTTTTGATTTTCCCTAAAACGATATCATCTGCCAAAAGGAAAGTCATATAAAGAGGAACTGTCAAAATATCATTTTCTTCATTGTAGCCGAGTTGATTCGAAGAAATCTTGATTGCTGTTGTTCTCTTATTATGTTCACGAAAATCCTTCAATGAATTCAGGAATCTTTTGCCTTTCTTAACATCAATCGGGCAAATATCTCCATTGATATCAACAATGAATTCAAACTCATGCTGTTGTTTTCCTGTCCAATAATAAAGTGGTATTCCTTTTGACACGAACTCATCAGCGACATACGATTCATAAAAGACACCAGAAAGCTCGTTTCTGCTATCTTTTGAAAGAAATGACGACTGAAGTATATTGCTCTCCTTTGCAAACAGTCCACAATCAGAAAGATACAATCGAAACAGTCCGCTTTCGTCTTCCATTAAAGGCGAAGTGACCTTGCCTTCCTTTCGTTTGCTTCGATATATGACATGGGCCAAATCCAACCATTCATATGCCCCAAAATAATCTCGGTTTGATTTTCCTCTTTCTATAGAGGCTATTTTGAAATTCTTATTTTCCTTATTCAGTTGAGCAAATATGTTCTTATAGATATTTCTTGTTTTTAGAATCATCTCATCTGAGATGTTATATAGACTCATATCAGCAATATAGTTCTCATACAATTCATTCAGAATCTCTTTTGCTTCCACATAGGAATGATTTTTCAAAAAGGAATCTACAACTTCAGGAAGTCCTCCGATGCAAAGGAATTCATGAAGCAGATCAAGAGCTAAATCATGCTCATACTTCTCTAATGGTTTATTTCTATCGTAATAGGCTTCTTTGATTCTAGTAAGCAATGGTTTATTCACGTTGAGAAGATATTCCTCAAATCCCATTGGATACATCGATAATGAATTTATCTTTCCAACTGGAAACATTACATTATCCCCACCATTCCTACAAGCACGCTGTAAAGCGAGTCGAACCATAGATCCTGTAATAATGACTGGTAATTCAGGATGGTCCTGATTGAAATACTTCAAAGACGTTAGAACATTAGGAACCGTTTGTGCTTCATCAATGATAAGTGGGCATTCTTCAGAAATGACTTTCCCATAATTGCTCTCAATAAAACGAAGATATTTTTCATCATCTACAGTCTCGCTAAAATACTCGGCTGCTCTTTGATCCTTTTTCAAATCAATGTAAACATAATCCTTTGTAAAGTTCTTAGCAAACATCTCTTTGACAAGATATGTCTTCCCGGTTTGACGAGCTCCCCATATAACAAGAGGTTTTCGTCTATCTTTTTTCTGATACCATGCTAGTATTTTACTCAAATATATACGTTCCATAAACCATGCCTCTCTATATGAATTATAATTGAAATTCATCCAAATACAAGTTTTTCATGTTTTTAGAAGTATCCAAATACAAGTTTTTCATGTTTTACGATGTTTTTTGCTCCACTGAATATAAAAAGGATGAGGAAGTCTTTCTCAGGCGCTCCTCATCCAAACGATCTTTTGACTTTATACGAGAGTTGTCAACAATTATGTGTAACGACTAATGCTGTCAATGACTTCATTCTCATCTTCTCTTCCTTCTTGACCGACATGTCGGTCAAGAACTACGCCGCCAGGGCGAATCCCATCCAGGTCCTCTCGTCCTCGGTCATTTCGCCGTAGTTTCGTATCCTTCTCTGCTTCCTCTCGTACTTCACGATGGTTCCTGCCATCGTGATGATTCCGTTCGCCTCGGAATTGATAAGTCTTCTCTTCCTCGTGTCCGTCTTTATCATCGAGTTGAAGCTCTCGATCTGATTCGACGTGTACAGAGACGTCCTAAGGCATCTCGGAAATCCGAGGTATGTGTCAAGGCCGTCCGTCTCCAGGAGCAGGCGCATCCTTCGCGGATACGATTTTTGCCATCTGCTGACGAATTCGGCAAGCCTTCCCTGGAACGCCTCCTGAATCCTTTCTCTGACAACCTCATTGAACTCACAGACGATTTCTTTGTGGATTTCCTCTGGGTCGGAATCCAGATAATGTGCTAAAATGTTCATGGCGCAATCCTTTCGTGTTTAAGTGATCATTAACATTATAAAGGGTCGCGCCTTTTCTGTGTCTGAATTCCGGAATTCAGACACAGAAGCCATTACACATAAATTAGTCTACTCTCTATTTGTTGCCTTTCTTTCCTTATAATCACACTTTTTTTCAAACACATCCGGTTCTAACGTCGGTTAAAAAACATTACGCAATTAAAATGGCACCTATATTACGAATCATAGGTGCCATCAAACTTAAGAGTTTAATCTTTACTTTACGCTTTTACTAACTCACGTTGTTTCAGATAATCAATGATCATCTGAGCTGATTTTTCTTTTCCGATAGATGAATCGATGCAAAGATCATAATGATGCTGATCGTTCCAGGATAAAGATGTGATGCTCTGGTAGTAATTTGATCTAGCTTTATCAGACTGTTTCATCATCTTCTTTGCTTCTTCGTAGCTGTCATTATACATTTCCATGATATTTTTGATCTTAACCTCTTCAGATGCATAGATAAAGATAGAAACGACGTTTGGATTATCTCTTAAGACATAATCAGCTGCCCTACCGACAATGACACAGCTTCCTTGTTTTGCAATAGAGAGCAAAACCTCTTTTTGTGCTTCAATCGACTGTGCCTCTGGGCTCTTGCTTAAATAAAGATTTGAAGGAACACCCTGTTTCAAAGCGTTAGTATTAGAAAGGAACTTCTCCGTCAATCCGCTCTTTTCCGCAGCTAATGAGAGCAATTCCTTAGAATAGAACGGAATATTCAATGTCTTTGCTACAATCTCACCAATACCTTTTCCCTGTGATCCATGCTCACGGGAAATAGTCAGAATAACACCAGGATGAGATTCCTGTATCTCAACCGTCTCAACTGGAGTGATATCCTCTTTTCCTAATTCCTTAAATAGGATAAAGGTGAAAGTCAAAGCAATCAAGAAAGCTAAAACGTCCGCAATCATCGGAGCATAAAGAAGAGCAACAATACCAGAACCAGTCTCATTCTTTTCACTGATCAAAGGAAGAATCATGACAGCAGGGACAAAAAACAGGATATCACGTGCCAGAGAGGCAATCGTTGCTTTGATTGCTTTTCCACAGGCTTGGAAGAAGATAGAGGACATCTTAATAAAACATGTCAACATCGTAGTCGCCAAGAAAAGACGGAAGACAAGTCTTCCATATTCCATATATAGAGCGTCATCTTTCGCACCGAATATAGCAATAATTCCATCTGGCCAGATTTCGAATAAAAGTGTAGCAATAAAGGAGAGACCGATTGTCCACATAAGAATGAGGAAATAAAGATGGCGTACTCTCTTTATCTTTCCGGCTCCGATATTGTATCCGATGATAGGGAGGCCACCTAAGACAATACCGACAACGATATTAAGAACGACAGTAAATACCTTTGTCTCAATCGATGTGATTGCGATCGGAATATCCTGACCAAATTTGGATTGGTTACCATATTTCACTAGCATTGTATTGCCGACAAGGTTGACAACAACAATAGAAATCTGAGTGATGAAAGAAGAGACACCTAACATAAATGGCTCTTTAAATCCAATGATATCTGGAATAAACGACTTCAAATTGAGTCGGAAGGTTTTTGAACGGAAGAAGTAAGCTGCACCAACTAAGAAAGAAACGACCTGACCAATGACAGTGGCCCAGGCAGCCCCTTCAATTCCCCAATCACAGACATAGATAAAGATAGGATCCAATATGATATTCAGAATAGCACCTACTCCAGTAGAAAGCATTGCATATAGTGGAGAACCATCACTTCGAATGACTCCATTCATCATATTCTGGAGCATGTAGAACGGAAAGAAGAAGGCAACGATTCTCAAGTAGGATTTGGCAAGAGACAAGGAATTGTCACTCGCTCCACAGAACCTTAGAATCGGTTCAGCAAAGACAAGGCTGAACAGGATGATAAGGAAAGAGGAAAGAAGGGTAAGCACTATACCTGTACCGATTGCCTTGTTCGCTTTCTCCTGTTCTTTTCTTCCTTGACAGATACTTAAGAAGGCAGCACATCCATCACCAAAGCACCAAGCAAAAGCCTGTGTGACAACAAGAATAGGAAAGACAGCGCCTGTTGCCGCATTTCCTAAATATCCTAAGGATGAGTTCCCGACAAAGATCTGATCTACGATATTGTATAAAGAAGAAATCAGCAAGGATGCAACACAGGGAATTGAAAACTTCAATAGGAGTTTTCCAATCTTCTCTGTTCCTAAATATTTGTTTTCGTCCATAACAGTTCTCCTCCAACAGGCAATAAAAAAGGCATCTTTTCTGATGACATAAGTATCATACCAAAGAGATGCCTGATTAAAAAGATTTCGTATCGAAATCAAGAGATAACTATATAAGATATATCATCTAATCTTATTTACTCAGCAGTTCCATTGCTTCCTTGTCACAGTAGACAGTGACATTGTCATGTCTATTCAAGATAGAGGCAGGGCAAGAGATATCCGGATTCTCAAACATAGCCTTTACTGCTTTTGCTTTATTTTTTCCAAAGGCAAGGAGAACAATCTCTTTTGCTTCCATAATGGTAGATAATCCCATTGTGACAGCCTTTGTCGGAACATCATCGATAGAAGCAAAGAATCTTGAATTATCTTTGATGGTCTCCTCTTTTAAATCTGCAATATGCGTCTTGCTGTCAAAGGGTGTGCCAGGTTCATTGAATGCGATATGTCCATCACTGCCAATGCCTAAAATCTGAAAATCAATGCCACCCGCCTTTCTGATTTTCTCATCATAAGAGGAGGGATCATTCTCCGGTGGGAAATTCGTGTTTTCTTTCTTGATATCGATAAAATCGAAAAGATGAGAATCCATGAAATATCGATACGACTGTGAAAAGTCATTATTGTTCACATATTCATCGAGATTGAAGGTGGTAACATCAGAGAAAGAGACTCCTCTTTCCTTGCTTCCTTTGATGATTTCGTTATAGCTTTCAATTGGGGTTGAACCCGTTGCCAATCCTAAGACACAATTCGGTTTCTTCACCACTAAGGTTAAGATTCTATTTGCAACATCCTTAGCAACTTCTTCCTTTGTCATACAGACTAATTTCATAAAGCTTTATTCTCCTTTTCTATATACACATTCACCGTGGACGAACGTCTGATACACATTCACATTCTCATCTAAGACTACAAAGTTCGCTTCTTTCCCTACTTTGATAGATCCTAATCTGTCATCTACCTTTAAGTTTCTAGCTGGATTGATTGTTGCCATATCGATGGCATCCGTTAAGGATATGGAAAAGACATCCTTTGCGTTTCTGATAGCATCATTCATCTTCAGAATAGATCCTGCCAAAGTTCCATCAATGAGTCTAGCCGTTCCATCTTTGACATAGACTGGATTTCCACCTAACTCATATTGACCATCCTCAAGATACTTTGCTTCCATGCTATCCGTAATCAGTGTGATATGATCTTTCCCTTTCAATCGATAAAGCACGTCTGCTGATTCTTTTGAGACATGATGAAGATCGAGAATCAGTTCACAACAGACACGGTCATCTAGCATCAAAGCCCCGACAGTACCAGCCTCTCGATGGTGGAATCCTCTCATTGCATTATAAGTATGAGTCGTAAGCCTGACACCTTTGTCAAATGCCTCTTTCGCTTCCTTATATGTATCATCTGTATGCCCTAATGACAATGTAATATTATTTTTCTTAGCTAACTCGATGAAATCATCGTTTCCACTCTTATAAGAGAACGTCATCTCTTTGATTGTATTTCCAGATGCTTTAATGAATTCATTCAATGCATTCGCATCTAAATCAAGAATATCATCAATGTTCTGAGCACCAGAATATGATTTTGAAATAAAAGGGCCTTCAAGATGAACACCTAAAGCCTGAGAGCATCTTTTCCTTTGTCTAGGAAGATAATCGCGTATTATGTTTAATGCAGATAGAATTCTCTCTTTTTTCATCGTCATCGTCGTATAGAGGAAGGATGTTGTTCCTTCCATCAAGATAGATTCAGCAATCTTCTTAAGACTCTCTTCCTTAGAATCCATTGCATCAGCACCATTCGCACCATGAGTATGTTCATCAATGAATCCAGGAGAAACAATCAGTTTCTCAGGAAGAGTGATACTATCTTCATCATCGATATCATCTGAGATTTCTTTGATGATTCCATTCTCTATTTTCAAAGAGGTTCTGATGATGCCTTTTCCTTCTACATAAATATTTGAATCCCGTATGACTGACATAAGAGCCTCCTATTTTTTTACTTTGTAAAATAATTATACCACAATTCTTTTTGATTATGGTAGAATCTTAACAGAAAGTCGAGGATTTACGCATGATTCAGTTTGGAACTGGCGGTTTCAGAGGAGTGATTGCTGATGATTTTACCAAGTCTAATGTTCAATTGATTGCACAGGGCATCAGCAATATCTATAACGAGAGAAAATATAAGAAACCGATTTTGATCGGATATGATTTCCGCTTTTGTTCAAAAGAGGCATCCGAATGGATTGCGGAAGTATTAGCCGGAAATCATATTCCAGTTCTACTATCCAATGAACCTTCTCCAACTCCAGCCATCATGCAGCAGAGTAAAATCATGGATAATGAATTCGGAATCATGATTACTGCCAGTCATAATCCTTATTGGTTCAATGGCGTAAAGTTATTCCAAAATGAGGGAATGGATGCTGAAAAGAAACTGACCGATGAACTAGAAAATAGAATAGAAGAAGTAAAGGAAGTTCATAAAGTTTCTATTGATGATGCTATTCAAAACGGAAAGATACAATATGTCTCTGTCTTGAAACCATATCTAGAATATATCCAGAGATTCCTCCTGATCGATCAGAACAAAAAAGACACAAAGATCCTGATTGATCCTATCTATGGAACCGGTCTTCTCACTTTAAAACCAACATTTGAAGAGATGGGATTTGAAAACATCAAGGTCATCCACGATGAACACAATCCTCTATTTGGTGGGCTTCTTCCGAACCCGATTGAAAAGAATATGCTTGCCGACAAGGAAATTGTCCTAAAGGATCATTACGATATCTGCATCGGAACAGACTCTGACTGTGACCGTCTTTCCATATTGGATGAGAAAGGTAACTTCGTCGATGCCAATGAAATCTTAGCTTCCATCTATTACTATCTCATCAAATACAGGCATGAAAAAGGAGACATCGTCAAGAACCTTGCAACGAGCAATCTAGTCGATGCAGTTGCTAAGAAATTTGGATATAAGTGCCATGAAGTTGATGTTGGATTTAAAAACATCTCTTCTGGAATTAAAGAATATGATGCACTCTTAGGTGGCGAAAGCTCCGGTGGACTCACAATGCGTGGATACATCTATGGAAAAGACTCTACATTCGCATCTGCTCTATTCTTAGAGATGGTATCGAATATGAAGAAACCTGTATCAGAGATCATCAAGGAGGTAAGAGAATTCGCACAGTTTAATAAGGTATCCTACGAAGATAGTATCCGTTTCAAAGATAGAGAAAGAATTATGGATGCCTGCGTCAAGGACTTTCCACACTTCTCAGAAAAGAAATTCATCTTCAAAAAGATTACGAATAACTTTAAATACTATTTCCCTTCCGGTGACTGGGCATTGATCCGCTTTTCAGGGACGGAACCATTGATACGAATATTCATCGAAAGCGATAAGAAGAAAGATGTCTGCTTAAAAGATATTGAAGCCATCAAGGCTTTCATCAGAAAACATGACAGCAACTGAGGACAATATGAACATTTATCAAGAACTTCTCAACAATTTCTCTTCATTAAAAGAGAAAGCCGACAAAGAAAAGAATCATTACCTTTTTTGGAATAATGGTATCTTTTTAACCAATGACAAAAGAAGCGATGCCCGTTACCCGTATGTCAAAGACGGAATGGTATTATGGGCACACAATAACGGAAAGATTCATCTCAGTGAATCTGATTTCTTTATTCTTCCGGAAACAGTAGAAGGAGAAACTTCCTTCCTTTCCTTTTTCTTAGGAATCAAAAAGAAAGATCAGTATCTTCCTATTTCACTCTTTGAGTTTGATAGGAATGTCTTAGAAGATGATGTAGAAAGAGCAACCTTCTTTTCCTATCATTCCGCAACCTATATCCTGCATGCGAACGGAATCTTTTTCTTTGTCACACTGGCATTGAATGAAAAGAAAGAACTTCTTCTCTATGGCAAAGTCATCAATGATACAAATGAAGAAAAAGATATCTATACCTCTTTATATTTCAATCCTATGCTGATGCATAATAACTACTCCAGTGTCGAAACTAAGTGGTTTAAGAAATGTCATATCAAAAACGACTGTTTCCAGTTTGATACAACAGAAGATATCTCAAGGGAAATCCATCTCTATCATCATTACAATTTCAAAAGAAACACAGTCAATGTACAGAAAAGTGAGGACACAACATCAAGACTTGTCTATTCGAATTCCAAGACCGGAAACAAGAATGCGTCAGATTGTCTTTTAAAAGGAGAATTCTTCGAAGAGAAGAAGACAACCTGTTTTTCTGATACAGCTATTAGTGGAGACTTCTTGAAATCACATCTATGTGGAAAAGAATCTTTCTCCTTCTCTTATCAGCTGACAAAGTCAGATGAATTCATGAGTCTGAAAGAGATTGAAGATTATTTCATATCCATTTCAAATGATGAAGATGTTTATAATATCTTCTCCTTTGATAAAGGTAGTATTATCGATTCAAAAAAGTTCACTGACTTTTCCAAAATGTTAGTTAAGCAGGTAGATTACTGTGCCGGGACGAAAAACAGCACACTTAGAATGCTCGGTTTCCGTGATATCTTCCAGGCGTTAGAGGCTGCAGTCATCTTCAAACCCGAAATGGTGAGAGAAAAGATATTAGGATGTCTAGACTATGTCTCCACAACAGGAAGATGTCCAAGGCAGTTTGCCTGGTCTGAAGGAAAGGATGTCCGCATCGATTCTAGGGAATTCATCGATCAGGGACTTTGGGTCATTGACTGCATCTATCAATACCTATCTTATACGGATGATTATTCCCTTCTTTCTGAGAAGAGAAGATATATCGAGATTCACGATGATTCCTCTGCCTGTTTTTCAGATAGAGCAGATGATGTCTTATCTCACTTAAAGCAGATGCTGAGTTATCTGATTGACAACATCGACGCAGATACAGGATGTCTAAAGACACTCTACGGAGACTGGAATGACGCTATCGATGGATTAGGAAAAACAGAGAACGGCATCGGTTTTGGTAATGGTGTCTCCATCATGGCTACCTTCCAACTCTATTCTGCATTAAATAAATCCATCGAGATATTCAACAAAATAGGTGGACAGGAAGATTGGATTACAAAGGCAGAGAGAGCAAAGTCTCTTATTGAAGAGGGACTTCTCCATCACGCCTTTGTAACAAAAGGAAACGAAACCAAAATCATCCATGGCTGGGGAAACAATCGTTCCTTTTATGTTGGTTCCTTCTTTGATATCGATCAGATGGAAAGAGACACACTGACTTCTAACGCCTTCTATGTCTTAAGCGGATTTTATCGTTCTCATCCAGAATATATCAATGCGGTTTTCACGGCATATGAGAAATTAGAAGGGAAATACGGATTCAAAACCTTTGAGCCTTACTTTGACAAGGATGCCTATCAAGTAGGAAGAATTGTTAATCTTCCTAAAGGCACTGCAGAAAATGCAGCAACCTATATCCATGGAAGTGTATTCGCTTTAGATTCTCTCTTCCTACTGAACAAACCCAAGATGGCGTGGGATGAGATAGAGAAACTCATTCCTATCACACATGAATTCATCTCTACTACTCCCTTTGTCATGCCAAATAGTTATGTCTACAATCCAGAATTAGGATGTGATGGAGAAAGCATGAATGACTGGTTCACAGGAAGTTCTTCTACCTTATTCAAATCACTAGTCCGTAACGCATTTGGATTTGACCCTCATCTTGATCAGCTTGTTCTTAATCCTGCAGACTATTTCCCGTTTGAAGAAGCAGATATGACTATCACTTTCCGAAACAAGCTAATTCATCTACACCACATCCAAAAAGGAAAAGAAAGAAATATTCTCCTTAATGGAAAAGAATTGAATCTTTTAGACGAAGAAAACGGATTGAGAAAAAAGATTGCAACCATCCCCTATACGGACTTAGAAGAAGAGAATACAATCGTCATATCAGACTAATATCCATAAAGCATCAGAGTGTAAAAATCTGATGCTTTTTCTATAAGAAACCTGGCTGGAATACAGCCATTAAAAGCGCTCTAACTTGAAATATGACAATATCGATGTCCTATCTCATTAATTTCTCCAGTGCTATTTCTTTGTAATTCTCCAATATGACATTCCATTCCATCTCGTCTATTATTTAGCCAATCACATAAAGATTTTCATCGCATGAACCATAACAAAAACAATCACAACTAAAATGAGACTATCGTAAGCACAGACTTACAAATAGTCTCATTTTTAATTCGTTTATGAAATTATGCGCGGCTGAAGCTATCCTGAGCAGCTTTGTAAATAGTATCGAAGCTAGATTCTACTGTCTTAGAGCTCTGCTGAAGGAGTCCTAAGAAAGGACGGTTGCTACTAGCGACCCAAGCGTTAGAGATATATCCATTAAGATAGATGGATGCTTTGGAATCATCTGTTGCTGCTTTCTTTACGCTGTTTTTGACATCAAGATAAGAACTGATATAAGAATTCGATGTATCGATAGAAGAGGAGTCTGTATTCTGATAGGCTAAGAATCCATGAGACTTATTTGTAAAGTTGGATAAGGACCAGTTGCTGATCATTGTCTTGATAAAGGATTTCGCCAAATCCTGTTTCTTACTGGATGCAGGAATAGCAATATACTGATCGCTTCCGATGACATAAGACACATCCGTATCTTTTGCACCATCGAAGACCGGAGTCTTCATCAGCTTCATTTCAAATCCATCCGGTTTGGTTCCATATTCCAAGGTTTCATTATAGATCCAGTCACCATCAAAGATCATCGCCGCTTTTCCGTTGAAGAAATCCTGCTGTGCCTGATGATTCGTATAGGATAAGGATCCACCAATATAGGTTGAGGTCTGTTCTGTTGTCTTTTTTCCACTCTCATCGGTTGTCTCAATTGTGACATCACTGAATAAGGTCTTCCAATAATCTACAACGGTTTTCAAGGATGAGTAGGCAGAATCCTTATTCTGCCAGTTGAAGTTCTCGGCACTCTCGTAGTTATAGAATTCTTTGACTTTATCATATCCAGCCAACTGCATCCACCAATTAAAGATAGCATAATCGAAATAGTCTGTGTTTTCACCGGTATAGACAAAAGGCTTTACGCTAGCAGCATCATCACCTTTGACTTCGACTGGATTCTCAAGAATCTCTTTCACCAATGCAGTCAATTCAGAAGTAGTAGTCGGAACCTTCCAACCATTCTCTTCAAACATCTTCGCATTGTAATAGATTCCACCGAAACCGCTAGTCCATGGTAAACGATAGACATGCTCTTCTCCGCTAACATTCATCTTCAAGGAAGAACGGAATTCATCATTGACCTTCTCTTCAACAGTCATGCCATCTACTGTTTCATTCATCAAGTCATCAAGAGGAGCAAACTTTCCTTGATATGCATAGTTTCTCCATCCACTATCCGTGGTGATATATAAATCATCAGTATTATTCCTAGAGGATAAGTGTCTATTGATCAAAGTCTTGACTTCATATTTGGCAGTAAGGTTTACCTTGTAGCCCTCGTTTTCACTTTCCCACTTTGTGATGACATCTTCTAGCCATTCACTTCCCCATCCTGCATTATAAAGAATGATATTGAGCGTGGATTTATCTGATTCATCATTGGTAGAACCAGAGCATCCTGTAAGCATCAATATAGAAAGTACACCGACTAATCCTCTTCTTATCTTGTTCATATCCGTCTCCTTTTTCAGTTAGTGAAAAAACTCACTATCACTATTGTAAAACACAAGGAAACCGCTTGCAATATTTTTTAAGTGTCAAAGTATTTTTATTTTTCCCATATAATACGGAAATATTCTACATTTATTTATTTTTATGGAATCGCCGTTTTTCTATTTTCTTAACTTTATGAAAAATATCTTGAGCATTCCTATTTTGTGTTCTATAATGTAAGCGCTATGAAAAAAATATATAAAACTTGTCTGATTCCACTAGTCCTCCTGCAGTTCTCTCTTTCATCCTGTAACGGAAAGGCTTCCGCTATAGAAAGCAGTCCTATTTCAAATGATGATAAGAACTCAGAGAACACGGGAAAGGATCAATTCACAATTGGTGAAAACTACCACCTCTTAAACAATGTCGAAGAAGATGTCGTAAACGGATTCTACGATGGTTTCGATACGCTAAGCAAATCCAACTGGCTCGTATTGAAAGGCTATTGGGGCGCTAATAATGGGGGCGTCTCTCCCGAAAACGTATCGATCACGGAAGATGGAACATTAGCCTTAGCCGGAAATGGTCTCTACTACAACAGAGGCGATATTGAAAGCTACGGTCAGTTCAAAGACGGAAGAAAATGCGGAGCATCTTTGATTTCCACTTTCAAAGCCTTACCTGGACACTATGAGATCAAGATGAAGGTTCATCCTCGTATTGGTGCCTGCACTGCCTTCTGGACCTATGGAAATAGAGCCGTAGAAGGAGAAAGTGAGAACGAGAACGCTGAGATCGATGTCGAACTACCAGGCGGTTCTAAATCTGGTAAGATCACCTACAAGAAAGCTTTATACACCAACTGGATCACCGAAAAAGCAAGCGACTCCGTCGAAGTAGATATCAGCGATACCGATAAGACATCTGTAGCCTATAACGATAACCAGTGGCACACATTCGGATTTGACTGGTATACCGACCCTGAACTTGTCGTCTATTACTGTGACGGAAAGATCACCAATATATCAGATACATTCGTTCCGACATTGGCTGGTAGATTATGGCTCGGTGTCTGGTTCCCGAACGGATTCACAGGAACAGCTAACTTTGAAAAAGACTATATGTTTGTCGACTATGTCAAATACAACCCTTTCAAAGATCAGCCTTATACCGATTTTGACGCTGTTCCCTCCTCTTCTCTCTCTGTCGCATCTGATTCCATATATCAGAAGAAACCGATTAAAACACCTATTGCCAACAAAGTCAGCAACGGCGACTTTGAATATGCAGGAAAAATCGATACCTCATCTGAAGAGACCTATAATTCCACACTGAAGAACAGAGGATGGACTTTCACGAAGAAAGTCAGTGAAAAGAAAGCACAAAAAGAAGTGTGTTGGATTGAAAGCGGAACGATGAACTCTACCTATTCCGTCTTTGTCAAAGATGGTGGTGTCTTAAGACAAGAGATTGAAGCTGTCTATGACGGATACCAATACAATTATGAATTCAAAGCCAAAGCAGATGCTTCCTCTAGCGGAACGGTAACATTCCACTACTACGGAGCAAATGATGAGACCCCATTAGATTCCTATACAGTCAATATCACTTCCACTGATACTCAGACCTATCAAGGCACATTGACTGCTCCAGAAGGAACTGAGAAAATCCGAATCGAAGCACGTACTTCCGGAACCGGAAATAAGATTATGTTAGATGATTTTTCAATAACGAACAAATAATATGAAAAGCATTACACCAAATTTGGAAAACAGTGAAAGAGTATTGTCTTTCACTGATTCCACCACAAAAGAGAAAAAGAGAAAACTCTCCAAGAAACAGAGAGACTACATTTTCGTTGCCATCATGCTTCTCTATCCTTTAGCACAATTCATCTTCACTTGGAGTTTTGTCAATATCCGTTCGTTATTGCTCGCCTTCCAAAAAGGTTCCATCACCGGTTATGAGTGGGTTGGTTTCGAGACGATCAGCCGAGTCTGGTATGACTCATTCCACAACTATGCCAATACAACAGGTGTATCTTGGTTGAACAATTCCTCTGTCATCATCTTAAACTCATTAGGATTTGCACTCATCACCATCTTCATTTCATTGCCTTTAAGCATGTTGTTCTCTTACTTCTTATCGAAGAAAATGCCATTAGCCAATCTCTTCCGCATCATCTTCTTCCTTCCGAACATCATTCCTGTGGTCGTTCTGACATTTGCATTCAAGATGGCATATCAGCCAAATGTAGGATACCTCTATCCCCTCATCAAAGCATTAGGCATATCTGAGACAGCATCTAAAACCTATCCAATGTCACAGATCATCGTTTACCTGTATTGTATCTGGGCAGGACTCGGATACAACATCATCCTCCTTTCCGGTGCAATCGGACGTATTCCTAAGGAACTTCTTGAATCAGCAAAGATCGATAACTGCGGATACTTCAAGGAATTCTTCCACATCGTTGTCCCAATGATTTGGCCTACTGTTGTCACGCTTGTCATTTTAGGCATGACAAACGTCCTCACCTTATATCTACAGCCTCTCTTCCTAACAGGCGGTGAAGGAAATACCTGGACAATCTCACTTCAAATTTGGGATTCCGTCGATACAAGAAATCCAAAAGATCTTTGTGAAGCTGCCGCAAAAGGTCTCATCTTCTCTGCCATCTGGTCGCCTGTCATCCTTCTCACAAGAAAACTGATGTCGAAAAAATACAGTGAGGTGGATTACTGATATGCTGAAAATCGAAAACATGACTGCCATAAGACAGAACGAAAATAGCAAGCCGAAAAAGAGCATATCCTATCAGGCAACGAAATGGATTGTCTTCGCTATTTTTGCAATCTATGCTCTTTCTTTATGTATTCCTTTCTTCTGGATGCTGTTGAATTCGTTCAAAACCAATCAGGATTTCAATTCCGGAAATGTTTGGGGGTTCCCACGTCAGTTTGAAGGTCTGAACTTCATCGAAATCCTTCAGTACAAAGTGACAACAATCGGAGGAACGGAAGAGACAATATGGGAGATGTTCCTATGGTCTGTTTTGACTACGATTGTAGGAACGCTTGTCAGTGTCTTCTTTTCCGCCGTCGCTGCTTACGTATTGGCAAAATACAAATTTCCTGGAAGAGATGTAATCTATGCTGTTGCGATATTCGCAATGGTTGTCCCCATCGTCGGAACCCTTCCAGCCCAAGTCAACATGATGGAATTCCTCCATCTCGATGACTCTTTCTTCGGCGTCATCTTCCTATATTCAGGATGCTTCGGATTCAACTTCATCATGCTCTATTCCGCCTTCAAATCAATCAGTTGGTCTTATGCTGAGGCAGCTAGCATGGATGGAGCAAATCGTTTTTCCATCTTCTTCCGTGTCATGCTTCCGATGGCAAAAGGACCTATCATCGCCTGTTCCATTCTTCAGGCCATAGCCTTATGGAACGATTACTCTACTCCCTATCTATTCATGCCTAGTCACTATACTCTTGCAGTCGGATTATATGAACTGCAGAGTGAATTCAGCGGAAGCGGAAACTATCCGATGATGTTCACTACCGTCATCATCGCACTAGTTCCGGTTCTTGTCCTTTATTCATGTTTCCAGAAGAAGATTATAGAAAATACAAATGCAGGAGGATTAAAAGGATGAAAAAGTCATTGATTTTCTTAGCCAGTGCCGGATTTCTCGTTTTAGCAGGATGTGGTAAAACATCGGATGAGTCTAATGTCAACACAGGCAAATCAAACACCACCGAGAAGAAGGAAGATACGATCAGTTTCGAAAAGGATTCCTATACAATCAATCCAAAAGACAAAGTCACAGTAAAAGAAGCAGTCAGTGGTGTTGTCTATTCTTTCCAAGGAGGAGCACCGGAAGGAGTCACTCTAGATAGCACAACAGGCGAAATCGATTTCGACGCTTATGCTAACCCGATTCCAGAGAAGGTCTATATTGCAACTTACAACGGAAAGACTGCAACCACCATCATCAAATTCAACATGCAGCAAGAAAAGCCAGTCCTCACCTTCCAGAATCTGAGCGACTATCTTGTCGACGGCGATATCGTCTATTGCACAGCTAAAACAGATAAAGGAAGAGAATATGCTGTCAGTTACTCCTTGAAGGAGAACGTCGACGGAATCAGCATCAATGCTGAGACCGGCAGAGTCAGTTTCTCTGACAAGGTCAATCATGGCACATCTTTCATCGTTGTAGCAGAAAGTCAGGGTGTCACTAGCGAAAAGTCTTTCATCGTCATGAAGGATAACATCATCTTCTCTGAGAATGATGTCATCTTGGAAAAAGGGTCAAATGAAGATGCTCTCTTCACCTTGAATTTCAACGGCAACAGCGATGGTGAAAAAGAGACAACACAGAATGACGTCAAATTGATTGTTGATGATGTCATTGTCGCTGTCGAAGGTTTCACATACGATAAAGAATCAAAGACAGTGACAATTCCACACAGTTATCTTGCAACGCTAGGTAGCGGGGAACACAATCTCAAAGTCACAACGAAGCGAAACAATGTACCTCTCTCTTTGGCAATCGCTGATAAGATCATCTATGATGCCACCGATTTCATTACCATCTTCGAAGCTGACTATTCCACAGAGACTCCTACATTCAAAGAAGGAAGCCTTAGCGGCTACTATACTTTAGGCTGTGACATCGATTTATCCGATGTGATCAAAGCTAATGGAGACTGGGCTCCTATCGGTGCCTATAGCGATGGAATTCATGATGTTCCATTCACCGGAACATTCAACGGAAATGGATACACCATTTCCGGATTCTCCTATAACGGAATGGCACCTGTCAACGGATTATTTGGCAGAAACAAAGGAACCATCAAGAACTTCAGACTCAATGGTGAAATCAAGAGTGCAAAGTCTTGGTCTGGTGCTTTGGTCGGAAACAATGCAGGAACGATTGAAAACATCATCATGGATGTCAGCTTAGTCAATGAAGGACAAAACGCAACTGGTGTACTTTGCTCCGTCAACCACGGAACCATACAGAACTGTCTTTCAATCAATGAAAACGTTGTCGGAAATATCGATCCCGACCTTTCCTGGAAACAGAGTGGACTTCTTGTCGGATTGAATGAAACAGATGGTTCCATCAAAAACAGTTATGCCGTCGGAAACGGAAACCTCTTCGGGTATAGCCAAAACACAGAAGTGACAGAAGAGAGCGCTGGAAAAGTATTCGATACGATTGCGGAAATGAAAGCCTATGATTTCTCCAACCTTCCAACTCACTACTTCAATGTTGAAGAGAATGCTCTTCCAACTCTTAAGACATTATCGATTCCGCATACTCCCGGATATTTCGCATTTGGAACTCTTCCTACCTACGCATTAAAAGGAGATAGCGTCGCACTTTCAGCTGTTATCAAGCCTTTTGAAAGAGAAGCAGAATACAAGACCTATCTTAGTTATAGCATCGAAGGTGAAAATTATGGTGCGACGATCGTCGACAATTCCCTTTCATTAGCCAACGTAGCTGTACCTGAAGAAGGAGCAACACTTACATTAAAAGCAACATTAAAGATTGATCAGTACGGCATTGATTTATCAACTACTGCAGATATTCTAGTCTACAATTCAATCAGTGGACTCAAGATTGCTAACAATGAGACGATATTGCAGGCTGGTGATACAATCGAATTAAAGACTGCAACCACACCGGAAAGTGATATCCAAGCCACCTTTAACGCCTCTACAACTCCCGTTTGGAAAGGATGCTACTTCACCTTATCCGGCAATAAACTTTCCATCAAGGATGATTGCCCGGATGGACTTGAAATCACAGTCACTGCATCCGCTATCGGTGAAACAGCCGAAAAGACATTCACTGTCAAGAAACTGAACACTTTAGATAACAGCAATGTCATCCACTATAAAGATGATGTCTCTTCCTTCTCTTATACTCTTTCTGGAGTTGAGACTATCAAGAATGTTGCCATTGATGGTGCCTCTATCGAAAACACAAAATACACATACTCTAACAACACATTGACATTGGATAGTTCACTCATCACAAAAGATGACATTCAGCATGTCATCAAGATCACAGACAATAATGATAATAGTTATCGTGCATTTGCCACTTCCACTAATGAAGAGAAGGTGACAGAAGAATGGTTGAACAACGCTTTTGGAGCCACAGGATACAAGAAAATCTCATCACTCAGCGACTTCTACACTTACTTTGCTGTTGATGGTGCTACACACTCAGAACTTGTCTCCAATATGTCTCAGTCCAATGTCTACGCTTTGACTGCCGATCTTGATTTCTCCGGCGTCGATTTCCACGCCATTGGTGAAAACTTAGGAAGCAGTGATGGAACAATATTCAATGGAAAGTTCTATGGACTTGGTCACACAATCAAAAATGTCAGCATTCAAAAAGATGGAAGCAACTGGGGTGATGGATTCTTCCGTCAGATCGGTGGTGAAGGAGTAAAGGCTGTTGTCCAGGACATCAACTTTGAAAACTGCACCATCAACAAGACAGGTGGTGATGCCACCGGTATTTTAGCCGGTTATGTCGGCGATTCCTCACAGATTCGAAACATCAATGTTTTCTCTTCCACTGTCATCGCCGGTGATGATCAGCCGTTCAATCATGCAACAAATTTAGCCGGTGTTGTTGGAAGAACATGGTCTTCAGATATTAAATATTGTACCTTTAACGGATATAATATCAATTTGATAGGTAATAAGTAATAATGAACGAAATTTTAGGAAAAAATCAATCGATAGCAAGAATACTGAATAACGAAATAGTTCTAAAGCAGTTGAGGGAAAAACCGACGAGCGGAACTGAATTAGCTGAGAAGCTATCCCTTTCCAATGCAACTGTGAGTTCCATTCTCCGTTCCCTTTTAGCTAGTGGCATCATTCAAATCTGTGCAAATGAAAAGACAAACGCCAAAGGAAGAAAGAGAGTCACCTATTCCATCAATCAGAATTATGGGTTAGTCCTTGTATTCTCAATCACAAGCTATCATTCTCATCCGATCATCGCAAACCTTCTAGGTGAGAATCTCTATGAGTCTGACCATGAAATCGAAAACTATTCTCTCTCCGTCTTTGAGAATGAAATTAAGAATGTAAAAGAAGTCCTGAAGCGCTCCGCGTTCAAGAATATTCCAATCCGCTCTGTCATCATCTCTCTTCCAGGATTGGTCAATCAGAAGACAGGTCAATTACAGGTATCACCTCAATTCGATAAAGACCTCTTCTCTAACTCTCAGACTTTGATTTCTCTCTTCCAGGATGCTTTTCATTGTCCTGTGACATTAGAGAATGATACCAAACTGATGATGATGGCTGAACTGGCCAAGAATTCATTCAAGGATGGAAACTCTGGTCTATTAGCCTATATCGATTATGGTATCGGCGGTGCATTTGAATTCGACAATAAGCTCTATTGGGGAGCTAGAGGATACTCTGGTGAAATCGGTAGACTCGTTGTCAAAGTGGATGGTGAATCCCATCATCTTGATGACTTTGCCTCTCTCCGCGCTATTCAGAAAAACGTATCGGAAAAGAAAGGAAAGAACATTCCAATCTCTCAGATATACGACTTGTTCCATCAAGGAGATGAAGATGTATTAAAGGCAGTATCCATCTCTGCAAGAAGTGTCGGAAAAGCACTCAAAGAGATAATCCGTGTCATCGACATCGATCAGTTCATCCTCTCTGGCAGCATCACAAACTTCGGTGACTACTATTTGAAGTATGTACAGGAAGAGACAATGCTAGCCAACGATTCAGCTATTGTCAAATTCTCAACATTGAACGACTATGCAATCTGTGATGGTGCAAAAGAGATGGGAATCTCTTATGTCCTATCAACTGCTTTAGAATCTCTAAAGAACCAATGAGGTAATCTTATGGAAACACTACGCCTAGAACATGTATCGAAAACCTATAAGGCAAAAAAGAGAAAAGAGAAGGATGTTGAAGCAGTAAAAGACTTTTGTCTCTCTGCAGATGATGATGAGTTCATCGTCTTTGTCGGACCATCCGGATGCGGAAAATCCACCACTCTTAGAATGATTGCCGGTTTTGAAGATATCACAGATGGTGACCTTTACATCAACGGTCAGAGAATGAATGATATCGAACCAAATTACCGTGATATCGCGATGGTCTTCCAAAACTATGCGCTCTATCCTCACATGACTGCATATCAGAACATGGCTTTCGGATTAAAAAACAGGCATGTTCCAAAAGAAGAGATCGATGAGAAGATTCGTGCAGCTGCTAAGATTCTCGATATCGAGGAACTGTTAGACAGAAAGCCTGGTGCAATGTCAGGCGGTCAAAGACAAAGAGTCGCTTTAGGTAGAGCTATTGTCAGAAGACCGAAGATCTTCCTTCTCGATGAACCTCTGTCCAATTTGGATGCTAAGCTTAGAGCAACGATGCGCGTTGAAATCACTCGTCTCTTTGAGAAACTGAAGACAACATTCATCTATGTCACACATGACCAAGTAGAAGCAATGACGATGGGAAGCAGAATCGTTGTCATGAAAAGCGGTGTCGTTCAGCAAATTGATACTCCAACGAACATCTTCGACTATCCAAAGAATAGATTTGTCGCCGGTTTCTTAGGAACACCTCAGATGAACTTCTATGAAGGAATCGGAAAGAGAATCGAGAACGATTTCATCTTCACGATGCATGGAAAGGAACTCCGTTATCCTCTTTCTGAACTAAAAGAATTGCATCAAAGCATGTTAGACGGAAATGAACATAAAATGATTCTCGGTATCCGTCCAGATGATATCAAGATTTCTGATATGGGTGATTTCAAGACAAGAATCAACATTATGGAAATCCTTGGAAATGAAGCAATCGTCTATACCGACTTCAGTGAGAATAACGATGGAAGCAAAGAGAGCGAAACCTCTCTTGTCATCAAAGTTCCAGGAAGAATCGAAGCAAAGAAGGGAGACGACATCTCTATCCTTTTGCCTGCTGAAAAGATTCATTTCTTCGAAAATGATGAGAAAGATGAAAAGTCCCTTATCATCTCTCCACGCAGTTCATTGACAGAGATGAAAGGATACTTGTCATATGAGAACGAATCCTTTGAATTCCTCTTTGAAAACGGAGTCAAGTTCACACTTGATTTCATCAACAAAGAAACAATCAATGAAGTATATCGAAGCGGAACACATCGTGTAAAGATGGTCATTCCAACCGATGCTGTCTCATTCGATGACAATGGCGAAATCGAAGCCATCTATGAAGGTGATGGCATTTACGGAAAGAAGAGACTATCTCGACTTGAGCTGAATCTTTCACTCGATTATCAGTCCTCATTCGATTCACCTATATCCCATCTGTATGTACCATACAAAGCAGGGTACAAGTCTCAAGACCACGTTCACATCCATATCGACACTTCTGCCATTGATTTCATCGGTGATGATCATTTATCCATCTACGATTTAAACAAGAAAGAGAAAGAGATTACTGAATATAGAGTAAGTGAGTGTGAGTGAAGACTGATTAATTTGCTTACTAGAGTTCTACATTTATTGTAGAACTCTTTTTTGTGTAAAAGAAATTGTTTAATTAACTTAGTGATGAAATAAAGCAATATTAAATTATAAGAATTATAAGCAAAACATAGAATAAGTTGTGATAAAAACATCACTCTCCTAATACAACAACGCCGTAGAATGAAATGACAATCTAGTCGTTCATAAATATGGTATCAAGTTTTGAAGGCTGTATTAAATCCTTCTCGCTATATGCGATTTTTCGTTTATGATTCATTAGGATAACCAATTCTTATCTTCTATATATGTTCCAATGCTGAGAATCACAAAAACATTGGCTATATGATTCTTAATTTCGTTTACTTGTTTTTACTGATTTGATATAATTTAGTCACCATCGTGACAGTTCCCGTCGAACCTGGTCAGGGCCGGAAGGCAGCAGCCATAAGAGTGTGGTTCTGTGTGCGGTGGCCTTTTTATTTTCAAAATGACTAAGACTGATTTAAAGATCATATTAGACCATCTATATGAAGAAGCACAGATTTCATGCCAAGAGCATGAAATCCCTGTTTCTGCATGTCTTGTATTAGAAAATGGAAGACAATTCTATAGTCATAATGAAGTAGAGAAATATAACGACCCCTTTATGCATGCTGAATTCTCCGTGATCGATAGAGCGCTAAAGCTTACAGACGGTCGTTATCTGAAGAATAGTACGCTTATCGTTACAATGGAGCCCTGCCTATTATGCATGGGTGCAGTCATAAAGGCTGGAGTATCCTCTTTATATTATGTGCTTCCCGATGAGAAGGGCGGGGCCCTATCTCATTATCACGCATTTGTTGATGATAAACTGAAAGTCTCTGAAATCGAAGATGCTCGATTCAAGAAATTGATGAATGACTTCTTCAATACACTGAGAAATCAAGATAAGAAATAGGCTTCTTGTGATAAAATTATTTTTTGGATACTATTTTGATAAAGAAGGAGAATACGAACGATGGATTACATGATCGAAAGACTCAAGGCGATGAAGATTCGTCTCACCGATATTGATAATATACTTACTGAAGGCAAGGCTGATATTCCGACAATGACAAAACTCAGTAAGGAAAGAGCCACATTGGAAGATCCTGTCAGAATGTATGATGAACTGACAAGAAAAGAATCAGACCAGAAAGACGCCTTGGAAATGATGAAAGACTCTGATCCTGAAATCAAGGCAATGGGAAAAGAGGAATTCGATACCCTTGCCGATGAAATCGAAAAGCTAAGAGAAGACCTCAAGATCGCTCTTCTTCCGAAAGATGAAAACGATGACAAGAACATCATCATGGAAATCCGTGGTGCTGCAGGCGGAGATGAAGCCAATATCTTTGCCGGCGATCTTTTCCGTATGTATTCCCACTATGCCGATAGAATGGGATGGAAAATTGAAATCCTTGATTCTCTTCCGACACCATTAGGCGGATACTCCCTCATCTCCTACAAAGTCAAAGGAAAAATGGTCTATTCCAAGCTCAAATTCGAAAGTGGAGCTCACCGTGTCCAAAGAGTCCCTGTCACCGAAGCGAACGGAAAAATCCAGACCTCTACTGCAACAGTTTTAGTCATGCCTGAAATCGAGCATGTCGATATCACCATCAACCCTGCCGACTTGCAGATTGACACATATCACTCCTCCGGAGCCGGCGGACAGAACGTCAACAAGACAGAATCCGCTGTCCGTATCACACATATCCCCTCTGGAATCGTTGTCTCCTGCCAGGTCGAAAGAGACCAGCTTGCCAACAAGGAAACCTGCATGGAAATGTTAAAAGCCAAGCTTCAGGCTAAGCATGACGCTGAGATTGAAGAGAAGGTCGGCGGTGAAAGAAGGCTCAAAGTCGGAACCGGCGAAAGAAACGAAAGAATCCGTACCTACAACTATCCTCAAAACCGTGTCACCGATCATCGTATCGGTTATAGCTGCCTTAACCTTCCTAAGATCATGAATGGCGACTTAGACGAAATGCTTACAGCCTTGAATGAAGCAAACCAGAAGGATCTTTTGGAAGAGCAGACAAAGCAGTTACAGGCTGAAATGAAAGACAAAGAATAAGCGTTCGATGACTTACAATGAGTTTTTCCGTGAAGCACAGAAGATAGGCATTCCATTAGCGGATATCCGGGTTGTTTTTAACGGATATTTCCATATGCCGTTTGATTATATCGGGATTCATGGAGAAGAAACTGCTGAAAATGCTGAGAATGCTCTTTTTCTATTGAAACAAGGATATCCAAGCAACTATTTAGCTGGATATATCGATATACTCTCTCTTCACATTTTCCTTGATGAATCAACACTGATTCCAAGGAATGAGACTGCGGATTTTATATACAACTATCTCTATAAGCTCAATTTAAATGAAAAGAAAATACTAGATCTTTGCACGGGTTCCGGTTTTATCGCAATCGCACTGAAAAAGAAGTTCCCGAAAGCGGAAATCTTCGCCTCCGATATATCAAAACAAGCTTTGACAATGGCGGAAAAATCAAGCAAACTCAACGAGGCACCAATTCACTTCATTCATTCCGATTTCTTGAAAGACATTCATGAATCTTTTGATATCATCGTATCAAATCCACCATACATCGAAGAGAATAGCAAAGAAGTCTTAGCTCCATTTGAGCCAAGGCTTGCCTTATTCTCTGGAATGGATGGCCTTGATTCGTATCGAAGCATATTCAAAGACCTCGATTCTCATCTAAACAAAGATGGAAAAGCATATTTTGAAATGGAATCCACAAACAGTGAGAATACAAAATCTTTATTCGATTCGATGCATTCAGAAAAATATTCATCTAGCATTTGGAAAGACTCTTACGACAGAGATCGTTATTTGATTATTGAATCACTCTGCTGTTCCACCCATCCACGTTCTACCTTCCACAATCAAAGCAATCAGGAAAGAAAGCATCAGGATAACTAAGTCAATAATGAGGAATACAGGTCTCATTTGAAATTCTTTTGATATGACAAGAATAAGAGTCAGAAAGAATCCGGCGGTATAGAAATATAGGTATTTATAATCTCTCGGGAATTTCAAAGAACCTAGAAATGTCAAGGCAATCAAAATCATTGCAAGCAGGTCTAATCCGGAAAAGACAGCCATGAACGATGTTCCCTTTTTCTGCATGCTTGTTATGTAATATATCATCAAAGTCACAAAGACAATTCCGAAAGAGAAGATTCGTGCCAGCCTTGAAAACTTCGCCTGTTTTCTCTTCTTCATCTTCGCTTTTTCTATGCCATCCATGATATTCTCAATATCATCCTCAATGTGCTTATTCGCTGAAGTGGCATTCAGAAAATCATAAAGTGTGTCTTCATTCGTATCCTCTTTGACTGCCCCCGCCTGTTTTTTCTTTCGCTTAGCATAATGAAGATAAGATATAATACTGATTGCAAAACCGATTAAGCAATATACGATCTGAACCCAGAAAACAGCGGTGAAATTAAAATCAAATCCATCCGGAGAAAAATCACTGAACTGAAGAACATATATAATCACCAATTCTAAAAAATAGAAAAAGGTTGTTCGAATAGGTCTCACCAATGTCATCGTTCCCGTTCCCACGATGGCACCTATTAAAGTAATGCAGCGTATGACAATATCCGTAACCTGATTTGTCTCGTCTGTGTAATAGAGAACATAAGTCGGCATCACTAAAAACATAGCCATAGAAACAAACACAATGATTCTATCTAGATTATCGATTCGAAAGACAAAGGCTAAAATCTTTTTCATAGTAAACATTATACTTCTTTTTCTTCTTATAAATGAGATAGAAATGTACGTTCTCGGTTATAATATTAAAGTCTTATATAGAGGTAAGAAATGGCATATCAGGCATTTTACAACAAATATCGTCCACAGACTTTCGATGAGGTCGTAGGACAGAAAGCCGTCGTCACTACATTGAAGAACGCAATTGCAGAAGATAAGATTGCACACGCCTATCTTTTCTGTGGTCCAAGAGGAACCGGAAAAACGACTATGGCACGTCTATTTGCAAAGGCGTTGGACTGCAAAGAAGGGCTTGGCCATCAGTGCAACCACTGTGATTCCTGTGAAAAGATCACACATGGTCAGCATCCGGATGTCATAGAAATCGATGCTGCTAGCAATTCAACAGTCGATTCAGTCAGACAGCTCATCGAAAATGTCTCCTATCAGCCTCTTCTTTCCCGATACAAGGTCTATATCATCGACGAAGTTCATAATATGTCAGACTCCGCATTCAATGCCCTCTTGAAGACAATCGAAGAGCCTCCGAGTTTTGTCATATTCATTCTTGCAACTACCGACCCTCAGAAAGTTCTTCCTACCATTCTTTCCCGTGTTCAGAGATTCGACTTTTCCAAAGTCCGTGATGACGATCTGATCAAGAACATGAAACGTGTCCTTGATAACGAGCATATCACCTATGAGGATGATGCTTTAAGGCTGATCTGTTCTCTTAGTGATGGTGGCGTCCGTGACTCACTGTCTCTTCTAGACAAGGTCGTCTCTTACTGCGGAGATGATATCAAAGCCAAAGATGTAAATGATCTATTAGGTCTCTTATCCTTAGACGAAGAAATCAATATCATCAACAATATCTCACAGAAGAAAGCTTCTGAAGTTCTTAACGCAGTCAAACAAAGATACCAGCAAGGACTGGATATTAGAAGATTCCGTAATGATCTCATCAACATCTACAAAGACTTCCTGATCTACAATGTCACACAAGACAAAGGATTATTGGAACACCTAAAAGAGAATGAAGTGAAGAAAATACATCTCAATGTCGATGACTGTCGTCTCAATATCGAGATACTGATGCAGAACATCCGAGACAATCGTCTTAGCGATGATGTCTTCACACAGTTTGAGCTCGCTTTGATGACAATGATGGCACCGAAAAAGACAGTCAGTGCACCGATCATCTCCCCAACACAAACCGCTGTAAAGGAAGAGCCTAAGAACGAAATCAAATCAAAACCGATTGAAATTGTATCTGAGAATAAAGAAAAAGCATTCAAAGCCAGCGCAAATGATGTCGAGACAAGCACAGACATCATTCAGTATGCAAAAGAAGACATCCTCTATCTTATGCACCATTTCGACAAAGAAAAGAAGGCATCCATTGTCCAGACTTGGAACAAACTGATGACTCTATTCAATAGCGACAAAGCCTTTGAAGCAAAAGCCTTGTTCAGCTGCACTCCCAAGCTCTTCGGTGAGAACATACTGATTGTCACAAACAAATCCCCGATGGAAATCAGCAAGATAAATAAGAAGAACGTTCAAAACACACTGCTATCTATCACAGATGAATGTTTCGGAAAAGCGTTCAATGTCCTTCCTATCACTGAGACTGAACTGAAAGAAGCCTATGATGACTATAAGAAAGACGTAAAGCCAAAAGACACTCTCAACATTGACTTCGGTGTCCAGAGAAATGTCAGTGCTTCTACCGATTTCTTCAACAACATAATAAGTGAAAAGTGAGGTACACATTATGGATGATGAAAACATGAAAAAATCAAAAGACGCCGTTGACCTTTTGATGCTTCAGACAAAAGCAAGAGAATTCCAAAATAAGACCAACGATCTCCAGCAGAAAGAATATCAGGGCAAATACCAAGGATTGTCCATGAAGATGAAAGGTGACCACACCGTATTTGAAGTTCACATCGATCAAGGTTTCTATGAAACCTCTGGGAAAGGTCAGATGGAAAAAGCCATCTTCAGCCTATTGAATAACCTGAACACTGCCATCAAACAGGATCAGGATGAGCTCCAGAAGGAATTCCAAGGTGACATCGAAAGAATGCAGAAGGATGCCATGTTCAACAATGCAGGAAATTAAGACAATCACAGATTTAATCAGCGCGTATAAAAAGCTTCCTGGTATCGGATATAGAACAGCAGAGAGACTTTCCTATGCAACTCTTTCCCTTTCGAAAGAAGATATAGATAGCTTCATTCAGGCACTGAATGATGCCAATACCAAGGTGAAAAGATGCCCGTATTGTGGAACATTCTATGATGATGTCTGTCCAATCTGTTCAGATGATACAAGAGATAAAAGAACCTTGCTTGTCATATCCGATAGCAAAGACATCCTCACCATTGAAAAGACAAATGGATTTCATGGCACCTATTTCACATTGCAAGGAACGCTCTCTCCTTTGAAGAATCGGACGCCGGATAAAATCGGAATCCCAGAACTGAAAAAGAGAGTCTTGGAAAATCAGGTCGAAGAGATTATCCTTGCGCTTCCTACCGATTTGGAAGGAGAAACGACGGCTTCCTATATTGCTAACCTCTATAAGGACAATAAAGACATCTGCATTTCAAAATTAGCGAATGGCATACCCATTGGCACCAACTTGGAATATCTTGACAGTCTTACAATCACCTCTTCCTTAAAAGGAAGAATCTCAATCAAAGAAGGAGAAAAGAAAGATGAATAAAGGTTTGTTTATATCATTTGAAGGATGTGATGGCTGTGGCAAAACGACTGCTTTGGAAAACGTTCTCAAGCGATTAAACGACCTTGGCATTCATCCTCTTGTCACAAGAGAACCAGGCGGAAGCAAGATTGCAGAACAGATTCGCAACATCATCTTGGATAAGAACAATACAGAAGAGGATCCTAGAACAGAAGCTCTTCTCTATGCGGCAAGCAGAAGACAGCATTTAGTCGAAGTTGTCTTGCCTGCTTTGAACGAAGGGAAAATCGTCATCTCTGACCGTTATATCGACTCTTCTTTAGCATATCAGGGATATGCTAGAGGAATCGGAATCGATGAGGTCATGTCCATCAATGCATTCGCTATCGATAATGTCTATCCGGATGTCACATTCTTCCTCGACCTTTCTCCTGAAGAAGGAATCAAGAGAATGAAGGATAGAAAAAGAGGAGCGGATAGACTCGATCAGGAAGCATTGGATTTCCACCAAAGAGTCTATGAGGGATATCAAATCGTCAACAATATGTTTAAGGACCGCATCATCAAAATCGATGCTTCTCCAAAACCGGAAGTCATTGCTGACAATATCGTAAAAGAGATACTAAAAAAGATAGAAGAAAACTGATTCATGGACAAAGACACCTTTTTACAATACGAGCCAAAAGCGGCGAAACTATTCATCAATTCGCGTAAGACAGGAAGATTATCCTCTGCCTATCTTCTTTATGGTGAAAGAAACGCACCGTTAAAGGAAACTGCCCTTTATTTAGCAAAGTCATTAGGCTGTGAAAAGGAATTATTGGCCTGTGATGAATGTGACAGCTGCAAAAGATTCAATAAAGGCATCCACCCTGATTTTGTTCTGATCGACGGTGAAACGACAAGAATCAAAAAAGAAGACATTCAAAATCTTCAGGATAAATTCTCAGAATCCGCTTTTGAGAAAGGTCACCGTCTTTGTTATGTAATACATAGAATTGAAAACATCACGGAAAAAGCAGCAAACACAATCCTAAAGTTTCTAGAAGAGCCAAGGGAAGGTCAAGTTGCGATTCTGACAAGTTACAACATCGATAAAGTTCTCAAGACCATCTTATCAAGAAGCGTGCTAGTTAGGATCGATCCTCTCGATATGGATAAGATGCAAAGGGATTTGATCAACAATCCTATCATCCTATCTGGAGAAAAGAAGAAAAAGGAAGAAGAAATTCATTTCAATGAGGGTGAAGCATACATACTATCCCGTTACTTTTCATCCTATGAAAGCGTCAAAAATACCCTGGCACAGGATTCCTCTTTCCTAGAAGGCTACCAGATAGCAGAGAGCTTCTTAAATGACCTGACTGTATCCACTTCTCAGGCTGGATACACTCTTTTACTGCAGACAAGCCTGAAAAAAGGAACATCGTGTTATAATTGGATGTATTTGATTCTACATGATGTTTTCGCTTCTGTTTTGCTTGATAACGTCAAGGATGACAATCCTTTCCGGGATATCATCCTGAAACTCAGCAAAAACAAAGATAAAATTGCAAGAGCCGATGCTGTCGTCAAAGAAGCTCTTGCTTATCAACATATCAACTACAACCCTACTTTGCTTTCCGCAAGGCTGATTCGAGCCTTAGATGAGGAGAAATGATTATGATCACATTATTAGGTATCCCATTCGATTTCATGGGAATGACGTATTATAGAACTGACAAGGACATCAGCGTTGGAAACAATGTTGTCGTCAAAACAAGTCATGGCACCTTCGTCGGTACTGTTGTCAAGACAAGAGTTGCAACGGAAGAAGAACTCAAGAAGAAAGACTTCAACACAGTCTTCCCTGCGATCGAGAGAATTGCAACTTTTTCTGATTGCTCTTTTAAAAGGAAAGCTGAAGGAAAAGAACTTCAGATTTCTCAGGAAACACAGAAACAGGCCGATCAGTTGAATCTGGGAATGAAAGTCCTCAAGACCTATCTGGATGTCGATGATGACAAAGCATTGATCACCTTTGCATCGGAAACAAGAGTTGATTTCCGTGAGCTTGTCAAAATCCTCAATTCTGTTTTCCAACTCAAGATCGAATTAAGACAGATTGGTCCTCGTGACCAGGCTAGACTTGTCGGTGGCATTGGTCCATGTGGACTTCCTTTATGCTGCAAGACATTCCTTACATCATTTGATGGAATTTCCATCAATATGGCAAAGAATCAGTTACTCCCTATCAACATTCCTAAACTTTCCGGACAATGCGGAAAACTGATGTGTTGCCTTAAGTTTGAAGATGAAGCATATAGCAAATTAAGACCAACCTATCCGAAAATCGGTGAAAAGTTCAGCTATATGAACAAACAATATGAAGTCACTGGACTCAATCTACTAACGGATACTATCACAACCTACAATGGCGATAATTATGAATCTTTCAGCAAGGAAGAGTATGAAAGAGTGAAGAAGGGCTTAGCAAAGAAAGATGAAAAGTCTTTGAATGCCAATAAAGATGTTAATGCCGGTGTCAATCTTAGTGGCTATGGTATTTCTGATACGAACAATCGTATCGCTCAGATCAAAGAAAAAGAAGAGAAACATAAAGAAGAACTCCACAACAAAGAAAACAAGAAGAATTTCAACAATAAGAACAAAGGCAAGAATAACTCTTCCTTTAACGGAAAGAACAACAACCATAAGACTTTCAACGGAAAGCAAGACCATCATTACGGAAACAAGAACAACTTCAACAACAAAAATAAATCATCCTCTTCTTCTGGGTTCATTCCTGTCTCTGAGTTAGATGATTCCTCCTTCCTTGATATCACTCCAATCAAATCAAGCCATGATAAGAAATAAGCCTTACGAAAACGAAAACGTCGGCATCGTTGCTTTAGTGACGACACCGATTGGAAATCGTGATGACATCACACTTCGTGCCCTCAAGTTTCTCAAGGATGCCGATATTATCGCATGTGAAGACACAAGAAACACATCTCTTCTTCTTTCCTATTACGGAATTAAGAATAAGAAGTATGTTTCCTTATACGCACAGACAGAGGCAAAAGAAGCTAGAAGTCTTGTAAACACAGTAAAAAAAGACAAATTGAAGTTAGCATACTGTTCTGATGCCGGTATGCCTGGTATCTCAGATCCCGGCTCCATTCTTGTACAGGCGTGTTTAGAAGAGAATGTTCCTGTTACCATCCTTCCAGGTCCAACCGCTTCTTTAAGTGCCTTGGTCTTATCTGGCATTGATAGTGCAGACTTCTCTTTCTATGGATTCCTTCCGACAAAAAGTGGTCAGATCAAAACAATGCTGACTGAATTAAAAGCAAGAAAAGAAACATTGATTTTCTATGAATCTCCAAAGAGACTTGTAAAGACACTCTCCTATATGAAAGAAGTATTTTCTGGTCAAAGAGAAGTGTCCGTCATCCGAGAACTCACAAAAATACATGAGGAAGTCATTCACGGAACATTGGATGAACTGACTTCTTCTCCTATAGAAGAAAGAGGCGAATGTGTTATTGTTGTTAAAGGCGCGACTGAGGATGAGACAAAATTAGATGATGAAGAATTAAAGAAAATCATCAAGAAATACAAAAAAGACGGATACTCCGTTTCCGATTTATCCAAGGAAATCGCTTCTAAGTATTCACTCAAGAAAAGTGATATTTATCAATTAGCACTGAAAGTAAAATAACGATGGCATTACCATCGTTATTTTTTAGTTCTTTAGTGCTGTGATCAAAATTTATCTAGTCTTTTGCATCCGGCATATTTTTCATTAAGCGGTTTTAGCCGTCACAAGATAAAACTTTCTGTCAGTTCTATACCCTAACTATCGACTAGTTATTTCGTATTTTCTTCATCAACCTGCTGATAGTGCAAACGATATAATTTATCCATCGGAGCTACCTTATCGATAATGAGCTTTGCAATATTATCAAGCTGTTTTCCTTCTGAATAATCTGCTTCGCAAAGGAAATCGACACGTCTATCATTGAACAGTTTGCTAGCTGGTTTTTTCTTCTTCTTATCATAGACAGCAATTGCAATTCCGCCATTGCTTCTTACCGTCTTCATGCATGGGACATCCGTCTCTCCGTCAGCAATATAGACCATGTTCTGGAACGGAACGGGTTTATCTTCATCTGGCATAGACGCATTTACTTTTGCATTCTCAGAAATATCAAGGACGCCTTTATTGATTCGATATAAGAACTGTGTCTTTGTCGTATAGTTAACTACACTCTTAGGCCAAACAGCAATTCCATTTTCGTAAAGGTATTCACAGGCATAGACTTCCTTAAAGTAGGAAAAAATAGAAGAGCCTTCTATGATTTCCTTATTGCCCGAAGAAATGACATAGTGTTGAACCTCAACCCCCTTTTCTTTTCCGTATTCATCTAATCGTTTAAACCATGTTTCGACACCAGGAAAATACTGAATGTCTTTTCCTAACTGAACGAATGCTTCTCTATTGATAGGAAGATTCTTTTTCTTTGATTCCTCAATCATCAAATACATATAGGCGAGAAGTGGGTCCATGTGATTAACCTGAGTCAAATCATTTGCCTTAGACCAGAACTCTTTCGGTTTAATATCCAACGATGGAATGAAAGAATAATTCTGCATATCCGTTGTGCAGAGCGTATGATCGTAATCATAAATGAAAGCTACTATCGTCTTTTTCTTGTTCATATTTCCATATCCTTTATATCATTATAAAGGAAAAAGAAACATTTTCAAAAAATATCATAATATTTCTATATAAAATGATGTGAATCAATTCCTAAATCCCATTGTGATGGCATCCTCACTTTTCAATAATTGTTTCTCTTTTCTACATTCCAAAATCACCATTCATCCTATTGAAACACATTTTTCGGTGTAATAAATGGCAGTAGTGCCGCTTTTTCCGTGGAAAAAGTGGCAAGTTGCATTGTTGTTCATTGCATTTTTCTGTAACATAGATCATAAGCATTTAATTCTCGGTCTTGAATTACATGTCGATCATAAGATAGATCCGAATAACAATCTATTGGTTTTCGAAGAGATTCTAGATGTTGACCGGGTATTGACTTCCCTAAAACACTTCTGCGAAAATGCACAAGAATATCAAATAATCTATGCTGAATCACTTTTAGGAATAACACTCCATCACAGATTGCGAAAGAAAAATTTCGTATATGGTGTAGTGAGATAAGATGGGGGAAGCAAAAAGATGAAGTGACCATCATGCGGCTTTCTACTTTATGCGATTGAAAACATCAAAAAAGAGATAAAGAAAAGAGAATGAATTCTCTGTCTAACATCCCAATAGATATACAAGAACATCGCTTTATCAGTCATAAAAGAGTCTATAATAGAGTCTGCTTCAAAAAGCGTATTCTTATATTTCAGAGGTAACTATGAGAACCTGTCCAAATTGTAAAAAAGAAGTCCCAGATCATGATTGGTATTGTCCCTACTGTCATACAAAACTGCCTTCATTAAACAAAACGATAGTCGGACATGCTACATTTGGCGATTTAGATGCTTACAACGCAAAAGCTGTTGTCTCTATCGAAGATAAAAACATGATACGCGATAAAAATCATCAATCATCAGACGGAGATGATGATTTCGATTGTGCTCAGCCTTATAACTTCACAACAAGAGAAAACGGAGATAGAAACTAAGACTGTATTTCTTTTGTTGTGTCGACTACTGAATAATACTGAAAATGCTCCACATGATACTTTGACAGTTTATCTTCACTGTATGTATTGTCTGAATTATAGATAATATAAGTGTTTCCTTTTTCGAGTTTGGAAGGAAGAGAGAAGACATATCCAGAAAATGATTTCACATTTTCAAATGCAGAACCAGGATTTGTAAACACAACACTATCCACATAATCCCTTGTATTGTATTTCGTATAATACAGAACCAGAGTGTAATTAGCATGTGATGAAATATAAGTGGTTTCATGTTCAATGCTTTCTGAATAGAGTAATGCTTCTTTAAAGGAATAAAAGAAGTTCGGTTCAATCCTATTCTTATTCCAGTAGATAGAATAATAGGAAAAGAAAGAAACAAACGAAGCAATATAAAGTGTAGAGAGCGAAGACTTAACTATAAGCTTTGCTTTTTCTTTTTTGTCAAATAAAGAAATGAATAATGATATACCGTCAATCGCAAGAAGAATCAACGGGAACCATATAATATTGATGCGATTGATGTTACTACTTAGGATAAACATCATCATCAAAGAAACGATTAACCAGTCCTTCACTATAAAAGCATAGGTGTCTTTTGCAATGATTTTCCTATCAATGCCAGCTAGCATTCTATCTTTATAGGAACGAGTGAACCCTTTAAACAATCCTAATATTGAAAAAGGAATTGTAAATAGATATAAGGTACCAAAGGCGGGTATGCTATTCCATGGCAGTCCATCATTCTGAGTAACTAGAAGCGTCAAACCATTTTTCAGATTCTTCATTCCGTCTGTTATGAAGTTTTTAGAAAAAATAGAGGTAACGGAATGGAAACGATCAACTTTCAATTTCGGAATATCGAAGAAAAGAATATGCATTGTTTCTTTATCAAAGATATTGATATAGAGGAAAAGAATAATCGGAATGCATAATACTCCAATGGTCAAAAGATAAAGAAGCAAATGATACCATTTAAAGACCTTCTTCAATAGAAGATAAGCTAAAAAGAAGATAACAAAGAAGAACAAGAAGAAGTAGGAAGTTCCATAACTATAAGAAGATAATGCAAATAGAATCGCTGATAAATAGAAGAAAATATAGTTTCGTTTCTGAACGGAAACCAAAAGAAGCAGGACAGCAAGAAAGACCATCTCTGGAAAAAGATTGCTTTCTAACGCCCATCTGCTCTTCATAATATGCCAAGGATTGATTGCTAAGAAAGCCAAAGATAATGTTGCCGTCTTTTCATTTATCATCGATTTGATCACAAAGTAGAATACGAACAAAGAGAGACAAGAAGATAATGCCATCGGTAATCTCAATGCAATCTCAGTATTAGACATGATTTTCAGAAACGGAATGCATAAATACGAATAAGCAGCATTCTGACCACTTCCCCATGCAATCAAATGAATAGGATATGACATTCCATTCCTATCGATTCCATAGGTCATAATACTAAAAGCGTCATAACCTGAACTAGCCTCATCCTGATTCAATCCACCAGGAAGAAGATCAAGAAAAGAAACACGAGTCAGACAGCCTATCATAAAAAAGAGTGTAGCAACACAGAGAGGAATATTCTCATTGAATACAAATCTTGTTTTCTTTCTTCTGTGTTTGAAATAGGAAACAGCTAAAGGCACTGAGGAACACATAACCGATAACATAATCAGAATTCCGTTGATCATAGATAAAACCCCATCACTGAATAATGATAGCATAATCCACCATATGAATATAAAAAGAAACCAGAATGTATTCGTCCTGGTTTCTCCGCTTTTCATCAATTGATAAGATTGTTTAATTTCTATGCTTTGGTTTAAAGACTCTTGTCGCTGCAACAGCCATCTTCCAGCCATCGTATAATTCATCCACTTCATCTTTGCCCATCATTGGGAAATATTTTTTCTGAATGTTGTGATTCTGTTCAATATCAGATTTGCATTTCCAGAATCCGACACCCAAGCCTGCCATATATCCAGCACCTAAAGCAGTTGTCTCGATGTATTTAGGAAGATGAACTTCACACTGAAGAATATCTGACTGGAACTGCATCAATAACGCATTAGCACTTGCTCCGCCATCAACACGAAGAGATTTCAATTCCAAGCCGGCTTCTTTCTTCATCGCTTCAATGACATCCTTAGATTGATAAGCGATTGAGAACAAAGTGGCTCTCACAAAATTATGTCTATCGGCTCCTCTTGTCAATCCAAATACAGCGCCTCTTGCCTCATCATCCCAGTAAGGAGTACCTAAACCGACGAAAGCAGGAACGACATAAACACCTGCAGTATCACTGACACGATTGGCGTATTCCTCACTCTGAGCAGAGGATTTGATCATATCCATCTGATCCCTTAACCACTGAATGATAGCTCCACCCATAAAGACAGAACCTTCCAAAGCATAGGTTGTGACTCCATTCTCTCTCCAAGCAACTGTAGTCAAGAGTCCTTGTTTGGAGATGATTGGTTTATCACCGATATTCATCAACATGAAGCAGCCTGTTCCGTAGGTATTCTTACTGTCTCCTGCCTGATAGCAGCACTGGCCGAATAAGGCTGCCTGCTGGTCACCGGCAACACCAAATATATGAACATTTCCTTGGAAGAAGGAGGCTTCTCCATAATCATCCGAATTGTCCTTGACTTCAGGAAGCATGCAAGACGGAATATTCCAGATTTTTAAAAGTTCATCATCCCACTTCATATCAAAGATGTTGTATAGCATAGTTCTAGAAGCATTGGAAACATCGGTGTAATGATGTTTACCATTTGTCATCTTATAGATCAGCCAGGAATCAATCGTGCCAAACATAAGTTCACCTTTTTCGGCTCTTTCCTGACCATCCGGAATATTATCCAATATGAATCTGATCTTAGATGCTGAAAAGTACGGATTCATTCTAAGTCCAGTCTTCTGCTGAATCAAATCCATGTACTGTGCGTTCTTATCGCAATATTCCTGTGTCTGCTTTGACTGCCAGATAACAGCATTGTATACCGCATTTCCTGTCTTCTTATCCCATACAACAGTCGACTCACGCTGATTGGTGATACCGATGGCCGCCACCTCATCCATGGAAGAATTGGAAACAACCATCAATTCATTGATGACATCAATGACGGAAATCCAAATCTTATTCGGATTGCTTTCAACCCATCCTGGTTTTGGATAGAGGCACTCGACTTCTCTCTGTGCCTTAAAAATCTCTTCACCTTTGTCGTTGATCAAGATAGCACGTGTTGATGTTGTACCCTGATCGATTGATAGAATGTATTTTTTCATAGATTTTGAATGTTTGTTGCTTTTTATAGCTCTCCTTACAACATTATAATCAATTGTAAGTGCTTACTCCAACAATTATTCACAAAAACTGACATTATAGTGAAGAAATAGATCCATAGAACAACATGACATCATCGTAAAAACTAGCATAAAGGAAAGGTCGATCCAATGTGAGTTCTAGATCATAGGAGGGATCTACGTCTATTGGACCTTTTACTGTAAAGGAAGAGGCAGACACTCCATAATGATCAAAACTGAACTTATTCCCTTGATAACGGAATCCCGAAGTATCCATGTTCGCATACTGATATTCTTTTTCAAACTCCGGAACATAAGCGTGAACTCTTTTCGTTTCTGTATTTTCTTGATAAAAATCTGATACAGAAACATCACTCAACGAATGATTTTCTGTTGGAAATAGAATTCTAAGTTCTGTCTGATTGATGGTCAAAGAAACATAGGTATAAGAATCATTCAAGACAGTAGAATAATCGCCGATAAATTCAACATAGGTATGTTTTCCCTCTCCATTGAACTTCATATCCTTCTTTGTATCATGAGGAATCAGGAATCGATCATTCAAATTCAACATAGAGAAATAATAGGTTCCGTTATTGGATAATTTGACATCCTTATCATAAAAACGAGATAAAGAGTGATTCAGTTCATCAACAGTCCCCTCAAAATAAGAGACTTTAGAAACACCCTTATCTTCTATTTTTTCTGTCGAAGCCACTGCAAAATTATCCGACAATTCGAAATTATCTTCATTCTGGTTCAGTTTCTTATATAATGCAGAAAAAGTGTCTTTATCATTTTGATAACTGTCGACCAATCTAAGGCTGACAGGTGAGACAACACAATTATCCGAAACCGTCAGATCATTTGAATTCTCTTCCTTCAGATACTTCTTTTCATCTTCAGAAAACGAGATTCGTTTATTAGAAATAGTAGGTTTACTGATTGTTTCTTCCGCATAAGCGACATTATTACAGGAAATGAGGAAGACAGACAATAATGGCAAAAGTTTACGTTTCATAATATTAGCTCCTTTGAGTATATCCGCATATCGAACATCTAAATGTTATTTTCTTTCCTTGTCTTATGATTTCCATAACATGCTTATGATAATACGGATAGGTATAAACATCATCACCACACGAACAATACGCAGTGGAATTGCTTGAATCAACATATAGATAATTATGTATATGTGATAAAAAGTTAACATATACAATGTACTGAATGCCTGGGGATTGCTCTGAACCATCATCATTGAATTCCATCAATGTCGGTGAACTTTTCCAACCATTATGAACTAATAATTTCTTGGTATTTGGAACATATCCATAAACCACAAACGAATGCTTAGGAGTATTTGCAATCACTGGCTGACCAGACTGCAATAATGAAATGATGGTGTTATAAACAGAAGATATATTCAAGACAGACTTATCCTCAAATATTGTATAGTCGGTTTTCTCAACATATCCATAATCTGTTAGATATTGATTTATCAAATTCGCCTGCTCTGAATAGCTTGTAAAAACAGTCGGCATATATTGAAGAACAGGATAGGTAAATGAGGATTTATACTTATTGACAAAATCACCATAGAACGAACCAGAAGCATACGAATCTAAAACACCTGGTGATTCGGCATAAGATGAAAAGTCGGTTCCCGTGCCAATAGAACGAACGATATACTCCTCTTTAATAGTCGGAGAATAGAAGGTATTCATATATGACAAATACATTGTCGCCGCTACCCAAGTACACTCACCAACACTATTAGTAGGATAATTCTCTTGTAAATTATAGAAAAAATAATAATTGTTGATGACATAGCCTTCATCAATTTGCTTCATCATAACAGGAACATCACTAGAACTAGCAGAATTCCGATTGATTTCATCATCCGATGAAACATCAGATGTTATAGGCTCAGAATCATGTGGGCTATATTTAAGAGTCACAACACATGCTGGACAAAAATCAACAATCAGCGAAATCAAACTTATCAACAGTAAATTAAATTTCATAAAGTTCCTCCAGATTTCTATATGTAATAATAAACAATGTAGTCTATACTTTTTTCAAGAGTATTTATATGTTTGATTGTTTGAAAGTATGTTTTCTTAGATATTTGGCTCTTTTTTGCGCATAATAAAGATATTTTAAACTGACAGAAATTCATTTTTGTCAAACCAAATCAACTTAATTCAAAGCACTTTTCTTAAAAACAACTTAAAACTATCGACAGCATACAACCATAATATTTTCTAGGAAAAAGTAGGAGCTAAGCATCATCAAGATAATTTCGCACATAAAAAATCGGCCCTTGCTTAATAGCAAAGGCCGACTATTAATTGTTCGAATTACTTAATGAGAGAATTCTTGCACTTTCCAGTGGCGAGATATTCTTCCATGTTCTTGATTGAAACTTCGATCATATCGATCAAAGCCAAATCAGTGGCGGAACCGATATGCGGAGTGATGAGGACCTTAGGATAGAGGTCAATGATTTCCTGATGGACAGGATCACCCATATTCTTCGGATCATGATCGATGTTGAACAATGTCTTTTCATGATCGATGACATCGAGTCCGAGACCATCGAGATGTCCGTTCTTGACAGCATCCAAAGCAGCCTTGGTATCCATGACTTCACCACGGGCAACATTAACAAGGATAGCATGATCCTTCATCTTGGCGATCTTCTCAGCATCGATGAAGTTATCATTCTTGCCCTTGAAGTAAGCCATATGGCAGACGATGATATCTGCATCAGCAAGGAAGGAATCAATGTCTTCGAATTCAACGATCTGCTTTGCATAATCAGACTGGAAGACATCATAACCGATGACTTTGGCACCTAAACCCTTGAAGAGGCTAGCTGTTGTGCATCCGATTCTTCCGCAGCCCATGATACCGACTGTGCAGCCACGGACTTCTCTGGAGAACATCTGATTGGTGACCTTGAAATGTCCCTGATGTGTCTGATCACAGGCATAAGCGGCATTTCTAAGGAGCATCATGGCAAGAGTCAAAGCGAGTTCAGAGATGGCATTCGGAGAATAGCCAGGAACGAAGGCTGTCTCGATACCGAATTCCTTGCAGGCAGCGACATCGACATGATTGTAACCAGCGGTTCTGGTGAGATAGTACTTAAGGCCGTTGTCCTTGAGCATCTTCATATGATCTCTGTCAAGGATGCAGTTGCCACGGACCATGACAATTTCATAGCCTTTGGCAAGTTCCCATGTATCATTGCTGATGTAGACAGGGCTGAGAACTAATTCATATCCGTACTTTTCGCCTAATTTTTCGAAATAAGGCTTTTCATAATCACGGACACCGAAACAAATGATTTTCTTTTCCATTGTAATTTACCTTTCTATCTTAATTAGGCAGCGACATAGAAGAAGTTGAGTTCTTTAACAACAGTGAGAAGGATAACCCAGATGATGATACCAACAACAGCACCAAGAGTGGAAACCAAGGATATGTGAGAAGCCATTTCTTTTTCTTTGTCGAAGGAAATGCAATAACCGACAGCGACAGTGGCAGGCGGAACCATCCACGTGATGACAGCAGAGTTGACAGTATTCATAGAAATAAGCTGTGAAACATCAGAAGTAACACCATTAACAGTCTTTAAGATACCTGTTGCATTTGCGATACCCTGGATAGCGAAGAGAAGGACTAAGACGATGATAGGAGCGACGAAGACCTTAAGAGCGGTCCAGATCCAAGCATACTTATCAGCAATAGCTTCCTTGAAGTTTGTCTTTCCTAAAGTGCATCCGATAGCGATCAAGATGACTGTGGAGGAAAGTCCACCTAATGTGTTAGCAGCCTGGTAGATCCAAGGCAATGTGACATCAATTCTCCAGAAAGCAACTTTCGTTTCAGAAACATTAGTGCTGAGCCAATCAGTACGGACCATACCAGAGCCCGGGATAGCCTGTAAGAGCCAGAGGATAAGACCGGCGAAAGTAGCGATAACGATAGGATTGAGCAAAGCCTTCTTCAACATAGACTTGATATCAGTCTTAGGCTTTGCAGGAGCATCACCATTCAAGGAAATGTCTGCTTCAGCATCGGTATCGGTAAGGTTGGCGATAGCGACATAAGCATAAGAATATAAGAAGACACGATAGGCAACGTTCATGACGTTGAAGTTGTTACCAGCATCCTTGCCAAAGAGAGAAGAAATTAAAGGATAGGCGAAGAATGTGGTAGAACCGAAAGCGAACAAGACAGCAAGAACGACACGTTTCTTTTTGTCCTTAACCCAGATAAAGAGAAGCTTGCCGACGAAGATGAAGAGAATGTAGAGAATGAAACCAAAGACGAAGTTGAAGAGAGCGTCGATGGCACCACTGACCGTGAAAGTTGACATAAAGGAGCAGAAGGCAAGGCAAGGAATACAGATTGCCATGACGAACTTGGTCAAAATCGTACCGGTGTTCTCAGGGATAAGTTTCTTTTTTGTAAAAATGAAACCTACAAGAATAAAGATGATAGTCTTTGCAATGTTGATCCAAAGATTGTTGGAAGACATTGCTTTTGCGATATTGGAACCAATATCACTTGCTAGTACAAAGTCAGACATTTAGTTAATACCTCCAATAAACTGACACGCATATTCTACTAAGTTTTTGCATTAAAACCATAGCAATTTGATAAAAAATTCGTGTAAGCGGTAGATTTTTCCACATACGTGAAATAAAAATGATTGTTTCTTTATCAAACAATGCACATATTTTTGCTTTTAAGCAATAAATGTGCAAAAAGCAATGGATTAAAGTGATACTACTTCAAAGCTGTCTTGATAAATCTTCTCACTAAAATAGTGAATTCATCTCTTTTTAATGTTGTCTTAAGAAACCAAAATTGCCAACTTGCCAAACAAAACACTGCCAAATTGCCAAATAAATCATTGACAAATTGCCAAATGGAAAGTGTTATTCCTTCTTTTTTTCTGGCATACTTATGAAGAAGAAATAGGCATCAAATCATTTTTACCCTTAAATAAAGCTTAAACTACTTTATATAATGTGATATGATATATGTGTAAAAAACGAAAGGACTTATGTCCTATGACAGCAAGCAAGGTATCAGCACAACGCATCAACTCACATCACTCATATATCGGAAGCAACCCGGAATGGTCGCTCCTTGACGGCTCCGTCCACTATTCTTATCCGATCTGCTCATTCGGAGGAGGCCATTCCTTTTCATGTGAACTCATTTATGACTCGAACCTGCCTATCATCACCAGCGAAAAGTTCGGCGGCATGCCGTACTGCTTCATGCTGTCCTGCCACGCAAGGCTGATGCAATCGGAAGGCGGATATATCTTCGTCGATGAGGAAGGCATCCCCCATCTTTTCACAGGCTTCATCGATCAGGGAGACACCTACTATCATGACAACGACGGGCTTGGCATGATCCTAGATGACCACAGCGACATCAGAATCGACAACGGATTCGGAACTATTCTTTACTTTGACGACAGCATGAGACTGAGCAGGAAATGCTCTCCTGGCGTCTTTGAGATCTCCTACTCTTACGATAACATAGGAAGACTGACTTCAGTGTCGGACACGACAGGAAAGAAGCGAAAGTTTGTCTTCGAATACGACGGTGCCCTAGCCTTTGTCAAATCATATTATGAAAACAAAGTAGTTTCGATAACAAAGATAGGCTATTCAACGAAACACGTTCTTAACATCGTAGCGAAGTGGCAGTTGCTTTCCCTTGACAGGATATCAACGGAGAACGGTTCGCAAGCAGAGCCTTTGCTCAGAATAAAGTATAAAGAGCAGGTCTTCAGCGAAGAGCCTCCCGCAGTCGAGTTCGATGACCTTTACAATCATTCAGCATTCCGGATAACATATGTAGGGGAAAAAGCCGCTAGACTGTCGTTCTCCGACATTGCCGCCGGCCTTTCGTTTAAAGAAAAGTCCTGTCTGGAAATGGCCGCTGACGAAGACATGGTCACCGTCAAGGACCAGGACGGCAAGCAAACATCATACATGCTAGACCAAAAAGGATACATCGTCTCATGTTTTAGAAAGGACGAATACGGGAATTTGCTCTCACTAGACAAGCCTATAGGAACCCGACTCGTCCTGACTAACGCTGAGACAGGAATAGATACGCTTCCGATCAGGACATGCGACAGAGGTCTCCCCGTCAAGATAACGGAATGCATCCCACAGGGCAAAGACAAGGCCTCTCCTCTCTCAACGCTTCTCATCGACAAAGGCTGTTCTCTTTCCGTCTATGTCAGGCTGAAGGAGTCGCATCCTGGTGCCGTCCTTTCCGCCTCGGGATTCGTTTCGGCCGCGCTGAACCCCTATGCTGTCGGAACATGGCAAAAGGCACGGCTCGGGTTCAAGGACAGCAAGACACCGTCCGAACTGAAAATCAGTGTCACCAATGACCTGGGGGTCGCATTCAAAGCCGACATCTGTGAGCCGGTCATCGTGAATTCCGGCACCGAAAGACTGATCCTCGGGGAAGCAGAACTCAATGAATTCAGCAGCCTGACAAAGAATTGTGAAAGAATCCGCGGCGTCGTCTCCAAGACAGACCTTCTGACCAGCATGAAGCATTTCGTGTTCTCTGACAGCATCACATATTTCCTGTGGATGAACAACGGACACGACGTCATCCAGATGGACAACGTTTCCTTCACCCTGAACGGCAGAGAGGTCCTTTTCACCGATTTCCTGAGGACGCAGGAACTGACGCTCGTGAAATATGACACGCAGAATGGATTCATGCGCGAAAGGAAACTCAAGAGAAACGGAAACCATCAGATAACGGATGAAAAGACGATATCAGATGCCAACGGAAACGCCATCGAGCACGAGAAAAGAATGCGCGATGTCACAAATGAGGTGGTGCTCGACTCCTACGGTCTCCTTCACAGAAGCCAATATACTTCAGACGGACTGCCCTGGAGGCAGTACGACAGCAATGGCAAAGTCATCTCCGAGAATGAGTATGACAGCGATGGGAATCTTACCTGCGCGAAGACCGATACCTCCACGCATCATTACACCTACAGCATGGGAACTCTGTCCTCAATCGCAAACGGCGGCGTGACAAGAAGCATATACTATGACGGATTTGGAAGAACCGGCGGAGTTCGCTTTACAGACGGAAGCGAAAATCGGTTCGGCTATTTCGGGAGCCATCTGTCGTCAATCAGCGACAGTTCGATAGGAGTCGCCTTTATCACGGATTCCAGAAGGGATTATGAAGACTACTACATAAACAAGAGCCTCATAGAGCATGTGGAAAACGGCAGTCAGACAAGGAAGAAGACATACCCTAACGGAACAGGAATCACGGAATGCTATGACAATGACGGGAATCTGATATCCGTGGTCGGCAACGGAACGGACACGGCCACAATCACAAGAAGCCCTGACACTTCCTTGCCTGTCACAGTCAAGGACGGATTCGCCGACATGACTACTGACATCGAATACAGAGGAGACAAAAGCGTCCGAAAGACTACGACGAGAAAAGGCGGAAAAGTCTATCTCACAAAGGAAGAGATACATAGCGAGTATGACACCGAATTTGTCATTGGACCTGACTCCCTGCCATACAGAAAGGCTATAAGCAAACAAAATGCGCTCATCCGTATCATCTATGACAATGGCACTCACAAGGTCAAAGGGCTCGGAAGCGACACCTATCTCGATGCTTTGGCAAGACCGTCCAAGAAGCAAAGCGGACCGATAAGCTGCTCCTACCAGTATAAGAACGGTTCCTCTCTCCTTCATAAGCTTAGCTGTGACGCCTTCACCGAGGAGCTAGAGTACGAAAATGATTCCTTCCTCGTGTCGAAGGCAGTCTTTTCCGGATACATAAATGAAACCGATAGTTTCCGATATGACTCATGCGGCAGACTACTTGAGGCAAGAAGAACAGGTAACGGCGATTACCGGCATATTTACAGCTACAAAGGCTCCAGGCTTGATGAAATCAAAGATTACCTAAAGATAATACGCGGCAGCGACGGACTCATCAGCTCCGTTGAAGACTACCTTGGGAGAAGGCATATCGGAATCAGCTATGACAGTGCCGGAAACATGACAAAACATGGAGACAAGGAACTCAGCTACCAGTACGGGCATAGGTTAAGCAGTGTGAAGGAAGGGCTTAACGAATCCAAATACCTATATTCCTATGACGGGATACGCATCGAAAAGGACGTGAACGGGACCAAGACAACCTTCTACTATGACGGCAAGACTCTCTTAGGCGAGGATCGCGGCGATGAGATACGCATCCGCTATTTCCAAGACACGAACTCCTACACCGGATTCACACTCGAAGAGAAGGGGACTGACACGTTCTACCTATATCTAAAAGACTCGTTCGGAAACATAATCGGCATCATCGACAGCCAGGGATATCTCGTAGGAAGATACATCTACGACGAAAAGGGAAGGCTTCTCGGAACGGTGCCAAACAGCAACATCAAGGATGCCGAGCACATCCTTGACATCAACCCTCTCAGGTACAGAGGCTACTACTATGACGAGGAAACCGGCTTCTATTACCTCCACGCAAGGTACTATGATCCGATTTCCATGTCTTTCCTTACCCCTGATGACAAGGAAAACATCGACGGATATTCCGTTTCGGGCGCTGATCCATACTGCTACTGCAACTATGATCCCGTCAACTACTTCGATCCGTACGGGACCATCAATGTCCTTATAGCATTGATGCTGATCGGAGCCGCAGTCGGCGCACTCAGCTACACGGCATCGTCACTCATTTCCTACGCCGTGACTAGAAAATGGTCCTGGTCTTGGTGCCAGTTTATCGTATCAACATTTTTTGGTGCTCTAGAAGGTGCATTGACCTTTGCTCACATACCACCCGTTTGGAGTTATTTAATTTTTAGTTCTTTACCAACAGGTATTGGTATGTGTTTACAAAATATCTTTGAGGGGACAGATTACACAACCAACCAAATCTTAATTTCGTCAGCTTTTAGTTATTTTTTATCAGCTTTTCTCTCACGAATTCCACAGTTCTTAATCAAAGGACTTAATTATGGAAGAAACAGTTTTTCAGAAATTGCTAGTTCAATAACAACAAAATATGCGAACAATGTAATCAAAAACATGTCAATGAAGACCATGGGAAAAATATTCATTTCCAATCTTTATGACTCCACATATGGGATACTTTCCGATGCCTTTTTTAGTATCCTCGACGACGATGAAAAGGAGGAAGCATTTGCATAATGAAAAAGAAAATATATTTTCAAGACAGCATCCCATATCACATTTTATTTTCTATCCCTTTAATAATTGGCATAGCAACAATCACGTTTGCAGTTGTAGAATTGATACATTCTCCTTCTACGAACTTATATTTGAATATTTTTTTGATATTTGCTGGATTGTATTGTTTTTACGTCTTTTTAGACACAGAGTCTTTTATCATCCACATGGATGATAAAAAGGTTTGGATGATAGGAGAACCTGTCATTGAACCTTTACGAACTCAGTACAAAGCTGAAGTCCTGTTTTCTGACATCATTAACATTTATATTGTCAGGTCTCACACAAACAGCAAAGGAAAAAAATATGAAAACAGAAACAGAAAAGTAAGACTTGGAATTAGAGCCTATTTGGTGTTTACAAAGAAGAATGGTCACAAGGTCAGAATGTTGGTCAGTTATCACACAAGGGAACATCTATTAGAAATCATCAGTGAAATCATCGTTCGAATCAATGCTACAGGTAACATATACGAAGGAAATGACCCTCTTTGGATTGTCAATCACATCAAATGAAGAACTGCAATCTTTTTATAGCCATATAAGTTTGGCCTTATCAATATTATCGTTATAAACCATTTGAATTCAGTAAAGGAGAAACTGGTAATGAAAAAGAAAACATATTTACAAAACGATATATCGTATTATATAGCAATGTTTTTAATGTTTGTGCTTGCACTTACATCTGTCGGTTTAGGAATTTATCCTCTTATAAAATTGTTTACATCAGAATCTGACACTCGAGACGCTTTAAATATCATCCTTTTGATAATTTTCTTAATTATTTTTCTCGCATTAGCAGCGTATGTAGTTTTTATTACGATTGGTGAAATGAGCATCATCATATATATGGATGATGAAAAAATATGGATGAACGATGACCTAAAGTTAAAAAGGCTGCGATTACAGTATAAAACTGAAGCATACTTCTCGGAAATTAAAGATATCCGTTTAATCAAGAACAAAAAGGATAGCAAATCACATAGTTTTCCAAAAGACAGCATCTATCCCGGAAAACAAAAATATCTTGTCCTTACAATGAAAGACGATCATGTCGAAAGACTGAATGTCACATATTTCAGAAAAGGAACAATCGGAAAAATCATCTGTGAAATCATTCGAAGAATCAATGCTACAGGTAACACATACGAAGGAAAATACCCTCTTTGGATTTTCAATAACATCACCTTAGAATAATCCTATTAGAATCATCAGCCAAGAGAAAAGGCAAGCCGTATGATTGACTTGCCTTTTTTTGATTTGAATTAAGAACGTGCCTGATAGACTGGCTTAGATGTATCGGTTGTCGTGGGAGGACAGATACGATTCATGATGAAGACAGCACGGATAAGGTTTGCACCGATGATAATCATCATCGAATAGTTGGAAGCGAAGAATCCGAAGATCATGCTAAGGAGTGCAGGAGTGAGAGACATGTTCACAGCGGTGTTGATAGCATGGAAGTAGTTGCTTTCACGATAGATAGAGGACTTTCTCTTGAAGAAGATGATAAGAAGGACAGAGGAGACAAGGATAGAAGCAGCACCAGCAACGGTGAGAGTAAGAATATTCATCCAAACGGAATGAATCGTATAATCTCTTGCCGATTCATTCGCTAAGGAAACGAAGTTGTTTGTGAATCCATCTTGGATGTTATAAGCACCCTTATTGAGGATGAAATCATAGAGAGAAGTAGAACCATTGAGATCCATCTTAGCAAGACCTAAATCCAATTTGCCAACATAGGAACCAGATGCGCTTGTAGTGGATGTTGTAGCAGTGAAAGGATAGAAGGCGACTAACATATAATCCTTGAGAAGGATCATATAGGAATGCGGAACGTTATGATTCACACCATTGAGGTCTTTGTTCAAGATAATGGTAGTGGTGAAGTTAGAAAGATATGTGGAGAAATTATCATCGTTTCTGGAAAGCTCCGGTAACATATAGAGTTCAAGATAGATTCTTCTTTCTGTTGTTTCGGTCTTTGTCTCAGTGCCGTCGCTGTTCTTAGTTGTGTTGGTGACATTGATATCTGCACCGATGGAATCGAAGTAGTAGATTTTCTCCATATCGGTAGCTGTCTTAACATAGGGGCTAGCACCATCACTGACCTTATCGACATAAGTAGAACGGAATAATGCTTTATCGCTGGTTCCATTCAATTCGTTAGTCCAGTTATAGGCGCTATCATCACCTGTTTTTTCACCATAGTACTTTTCATCATTCAATCCAGAGAGATCAAGAGTGCGAACACCATCTTTTTCAACGATATTGATGCTCTTGAAGTAATCCTCTTCAGAGATGACATGCTTCAAAGCAGTAGAGACTTCATAATTGCTCGTGCTAGAAAAGACAGCTCCTCCATTGGTACGATATCCTGTGGAAAGGGTAGGAATCCAAGGAAGAAAAATAGCAAGAACAAACATAGTCAGAGTGACATACCACTTCATTTTGCGGTTGTCTAAGGCTGCTTGGTTGCTGTACAAAGATTTTAATATGTTTTTGAGTGTGAACATTTTTCTTTTTTCCTTATTATAAATATATAAAGACAAAAGTCTTTACGAGTTATTATTATCTCTTAAATAGAATGATTTTACAATAAAAATCAACCAATGCTTATTTGCTGTCGAAAAAGAGAGGATGTCAGTTTTTTCCATACTAGTTCACTTATATTTTTTTGAAAACATCCCTAAATCATCCACATATTTCAAATAAAATCATCGGACAGAGAAATAATAAAAGAGACAAAAACATAAACAACTTGTTGAAAATTCAAAATCGCTAAGCATAGTTTTTGTAGTTATAAGTTGTCTTTTTACTATTTTTTTAGTATACTTGTAATACCATTTTGGAGGAAAAAAATATGGCTAAAGAAAGATCTACACCACGTTACATCAAAATCGCTCAGGACGTCTGCGGTAAAATCCTTACCGGTGAATATCCTGAAGGAACATTATTGAAGGGCCGTTCCATCTTAGGAGCCGCCTATGGCGTTTCCCCGGAAACTGTCAGAAAGGCTCTCAACATTCTTGAAAAGGAGAAGGTCGTTTCTTCTAAGAGAGGTGTCGGCGTCTATGTCGATTCCGTCTTACACGCTCAGGAATTCGCAAACAAGTGGAAAGCCGAGACTCAGATCAAGGACAAGTATGCTACTCTCGAGAAGCTTCTCATCGAACAGAAAGAACTTCAGGCCAAGATTAACACAGCCATCGATGATATGAAGGATTCCTTCACCTATCAGACAACCGAAGCCGTCAAGTTCTCCCAGGTCGAAGTCCCTCAGAACTCTTGGATCAATGGAAAGACAGTCGGCGAAGTCTACTTCTGGAACTACACCGAAGCCACCATTGTTGCTGTCATCGGCAGCGACAATATCGCCAAGCAGTCTGTCGGTCCGGATTTCGTTCTCCATTCTGGAGACAGAATCATCTTTGTCGGAAAAGACAACCTCACTTTCGACAGAGTCCTTTCCTTCCTCACCTATGGTGTCATCAACCAGGGTCAGGAATAATCTTCTGATTCAATCGATTTGAAACATATCTCCCGGTACATCTACCGGGAGATTTTTCTTCCTTTCTTTTGCCTTGAATCCTTTAACTACCAATTCAAGACAAAAAAATTTATACTTATACTATGACACTCAAACAAGATTTAAAGAACCTAAAAAACAAACTTACCGGTGACAAAGATAAAGATATCGCTACTTTGAAAGCATCATTGACTGAATACGATGATCGTCCCTATAAAAAAGAGATAGTAGACCTGATCAATGAGATGATCGCACAGATGCTTTCTCCTTCAACGGATAATCCAGATTCCTTTTTGAAATCATTCCTTTCAAATTATGAGAATACTCTTCTTGAAATTAAACATTATTTGGACCAAGGGGAATATGAACTTGCACTCAAACTATGCGCTCCAGCGGAAGAACTGTTAAATAAGCTCATAATTTTGGAATTAAAACTTCAAAAGTGCCCACCCTTGCCATTAAGATTTTACTTTTCCACGATAGAGTATGATTTAGCAATGAAATATTATCCAGAAGAGCAATTCATACCTCATGCTGATCCTGTCTCATTATCTATCCTAAAAGGACAAGCACTCTTCTTCTTAAAAGATGACAACGCTGCAATCGAAAGCATACGTCACGGCCTAGAACTAGATCCCGTATCAGCTGATGTATGTTTCCTTTTAGCTGATATCGAAAGACAGAGAATGAATTCCTACTCCTATCTTTCCTATATCGAACGTGCAAAGGATTGTCTTTACAAGAATGAAGACTACATCCGCTATTTGAAATATCTATCCGACTATTATCATGACTTTGAGCATGACGATAAGACAGCCACCAATCTTAAGACTCTCTATACCAAAGGAAAGACTTACAAAGAGATTACCCATGTAGGAAAGGAAAAATGGGCAAAGTCCCATAAAAAGATACTGACACAATTGGAGAAGAATAAAATTGATATATCTGTATCAGACAATGTCATCACCACTGCACTTGAGAAATACAAAGAATACATAAAAGAAAACGATAATGAAGGTGCCACATACTATAAAGGCATCTTAGACACCTTTATCGACACATCAAAATTAGACTGATTTTCATTCCTCTTTCATTGTTTAAAGCCCTTTCATATTGATATAATGTAAAGAAAGGAGCTTTTCAACATGAAACTTGAAAACAAAGTCGCAGTCGTAACTGGTGCTTCTTCCGGCGTCGGAAGAGAGACCGCCCTCCTCTTTGCAAAAGAAGGATGCAATGTCGTCGCAGTCGCTAGAAGAGAAGAAAGACTCATCGAACTGGCAAAAGAAGCAGAAGACAAAGGTTACAAAGGAAAGATACTTCCATTCAAAGGAGACATCTCATCTGAAGAAACCAATGTAGCTATGATCGATTACGCTATTGAGAAGTTCGGTCATTTCGATATCCTTATCAACAATGCCGGAATGATGGATAACTTCGCTCCAGTCGATGAACTCGACTCTGAGCTCATGAAGAGATTGATGGCTGTTGATGTCTATGGTCCTACCTATGCCACAAAGAAAGCCGTTCAGGAATTCATCAAGAGCAACGTGAAAGGAAGCATTGTCACTATCGCATCTATCGCTGGTATCTGCGGCGGTAAAAGCGGTTGTGCCTATACTATGGCAAAGCATGCTGTCTTAGGTATGGTCAAGAATACCGCCTTCAACTATCGTGATATCTGCCGTTGCAACGCTATTTGCCCTGGCGGAATCGCAACCGAGATGGTTGGGCCTTCTGCCTTCCAGAATGCATCGCAGAAAGGTCTTGCCTCTGTCATGTTAGCCACTCAGTTCAACACACCTATGGCTACACCTTTACAGATTGCGGAGGTCGCTCTCTTCTTAGCAAGTGATGATTCCTCCATTGTCAATGGAGCTATCGTAACCGCTGACAGCGGACTCACCTCCTTCTAACAACAAAAATAGAGCGGCGTGATAAAATAATCACGTCGCTTTTTTCTGTTCTAGAGGATTTGAAATGCATTACATTTACTTAGGCAAAAACGGAGACTTCTCCTCTCCTGACAAATTGATCATCCAATACAATGAGAAATGGTTCTATCGTAAAAGGACTACAGACTGGGAAGAGATGGAAGAGAATGACATCCATTCCCTATTGTCTGGAAACGATGAGAACTACTACAGCATTGAAAAGTCACAGTTTGATTCCATCCTTTCTTTATGGGGAGGGAGTCGTTTTGGGTATAAGAACATCGATTTAAGAGACGCAGAAGAAGATACTGAGTACGGAAGAGACTACGACTACTAAAGATTATCTTTCGTCATCGGTATCATCAGCACTGATATCCTCATCAGTATCGGTATCTTCATTCTCATCTCCTACAAAGACAAACATTCCTTTTGATTCTAAAATCTTTTCGATTTCAGAATCTCTTCCTCTTCAGCAATAAAAAGCTTAAAACAACGATAGATACGCTATACAAGATTAGCAACTTCTTTACCGTTCTTCATACGTCTAACGCATAATAACCTGCTTCTAACAACACGTCTATCATTCCTTTTTTCAGCAATCAAAATCATATCTGTCATTTTTTCGATATAGCCTAGTATAAGACTATATAAGGAAGGAATATGGAATGCAGAATTTGATAAGTCGATTAAAAAAACTATGCGTTAATCATAACGAGAATCTCACGATTGATTTCAGCAAATACGTCTTCTATTTTTAAAGATTATCTCCTGCTTCTTTTTTGCTATAACTGCCTTCTACGATGCTAAACATTCCATTACAGTTATGCTACAATATCATTGAAAAAAGAGACACAAAGTATGGAATCCAAGGAAATTCTTTACAAACCAAAAGAACTTTATGAAAGGCTGTTGAAGCAACAATATCACCAAGCGGCTGAAGAATACTTCGATAAGCTGGTTAAAGACACGAAAACTGATGTCGCCATCAATTCTCAGCATGTTAAGGAATATAACGAACTGCTATCCAAACAAAAGGTAGCAGAAAACAGTGTAAATCAATCTAGTGGATTAAAGGCATTCCTTATCGTTTTGGTTGCATTCAGTTTCCTTGGCGCCTTCATCTTTTTACTTGTTGCTTTATCCGATATTACAAGATCTTGGTGGGCATTATTCATAATGGCAGCACTAATATGCCTAGCCATCTTTTTACTTGTCTACACACATAAAAACATTGATAAAGCCATCACACAAAAGCAGGCATTCGCAGATAAAATAAAACAATCAACAGACTCAAAACTGAATGAATGTTATAAGGATATGCAGGCATTGAACAACGCATTCGACTGGTCACTTCCCAACAAAATTATGCAAAAGGTGACTAATATCATCGAATTGGATCCGTATTTTTCTAGAAAACGTCTGAATTATCTCGTTGAGAAATTCGGTTTTGATGAAGATGGTGACGATAACGAATCAACTCTGGGCATTCTCTCAGGCAGCATTCAAGGAAACCCATTTGTCCTAAAAAAGACACTTACTGAGAAATACGGATATCAGAGATATGTCGGCAGTCTTACAATCACATGGGAAACCTATTCCACCAATTCAAAGGGTGAGCTTGTCACGAATTATCATTCTCAAGTTTTGACAGCAAGTGTTGTCCATCGTGCTCCGTTCTATTCTACAAGCACTGTTCTTATCTATGGAAACGAAGCTGCTCCTCATCTTACTTTCACACATTCCCCATCCAAGATCAATCAGCTCAACGCAAAAGAAAGAGAAAGAGAAGTCAAACACAGAATGAAGGAAATCAACAAGTCTGCAGATAAAGCAATCCAGAATGGTACCTCATTCGTTCCAACTGGAAATGATGAATTCGATGTTTTCTTCGGTGGATTAGATAGAAACAACGAAGTAGAGTTTCGTCTATTATTTACACCACTTGCTGAAAAGAATATGTTGGAACTTATCTCTGATCCGATGCCCTTCGGCGATGATTTCCATATGATAAAGCAACACATGGTCAACTGCATCGTTTCAAAGCACTCGCAGTCATTCGACTATTCTGCTTCTCCTGGTCAATATACATCATATGACTTAACAGTATCCAAGAGCGCCTTTGTAAGTTATTGTGATGACTTTATTAAAAATCTCTTCTTCGACTTAGCCCCACTATTATCCATTCCACTCTATCAGATGCATAAACCAAAAGAATACATCTATGAAAAAGAGCCTTCCTCAAACTACTCTTACTGTGAACATGAAACAATTGCAAATTCAATGAATCCAAGTCTATTCATGCCCTATAATGCCGATCCTTCCTTACCGGTTATGATCAAATCAAAATCGGCATCTATGTGTGGAAATGTAGACCGTGTTCACATACATTCCTACTCCTATCAGACAACACCAAGGGTCGATTATATCTCAGTATACGGAAGAGATGGTTTCTGGCACAGGGTTCCAGTTCCCTGGATACAGTATGACAGAGTCGACGATGACCAATCATTCGATTTAGCTTATACTGGCGCTAATAAACAAGAAGTCAATTCTAAACTTAGCGAAGATAATTCATTTACGCATCTTATGTCTACCGCCAAAGGTGCATTCTTAGGAAGAGGGATGGTGTCCTTATTAGAAGATGGACTATCACAAAATGACATCGACAAAATACTGAAAGATACATTTCAAGAAAAAAACTGATACGACCAACAGAAAATCAAATATAATATTGATTGAACATAGTTGACTAGAAAGGAATTAAAATAATATGGCACAATTAGATGAAACGGATGTTAGCCTAGAAAACAAAGAAGGAAGAAGTGTGCATGTTATCGACAAAAAAGTACCGGTAGAACTGAATACGACAGACAAGGTTGTCAACGTCGCCGTCTGGTTTTTATTCATCATCGGAGGTGTCGCATACACAATCAAGAAGAACCATGCCCGTTCCTATTTCAAACAACTAGAGCAGAAAATCCAGCATGATGCTTCAACTATTGATAACTATATGGAGCAGCGAGTCATCATTCTTCAGAACACAGCAAAACTGATTGATAAAGCTGTTTCTTTAGACAAAGAGACCTTTGTCGATGTAGCCAAAGCACGTAATGGCATCTCTTCCGACAATGACCTAGCCAGAAACGAACTACAAGAGAATCTGGACACAGTTCAAAAATCTCTCAATGTCGTCTTAGAAAGATATCCCGAACTAAAGGCACACCAAGAAATCCAGGACGCCTTACAGCAAAACTCCTATCTCCAACAGGAAATCACTGCAGCAAGAGAAGTTTACAATGACTCTGTTGCAAAGTGGAACACTGAAATCTTTACCCTTTGGGCAAAAAAATATGTTGCTGCTAAAGAAAGATATACAACTCGAATTCCATTCATTGCTTCAAAAGAAATTAAAGACAAATCCGCAGGCGTTTTCTTCTAAATTTTTAGAGTTTCTTACTGCATTTCAAATTATTATTCAACAACCTTCAATATCGATCAAACACGCAATTGTCTCAACAAAAAAAACATCATTTCGAATATTTCGTGTTTTCATATTGCACTATTGATATGAGCTTCGCCTCTCTAGTTGAACACTAGAGAGGTTTTCAGTATAGACCTACCCAAAACAAGTGCTGCTCTTGCTTTACCTTTCAGATTTCTGGTTATTTTTTCTATTTTCATCTCATTTTGATGAAATTCAGTCCATAAAAAAGTAAAATATCTTAGTTATGAAAGAAAAAATACTAGTATCAGCATGTCTTATCGGTGAAAACTGCAGATATGACGGAAAAAACAATCTAAAAAAAGAAATACTTGCCTTGACCAAGTACTATGACTTGATTCCGATTTGTCCGGAAGTCAATGGTGGCATGAAAACACCTAGACTGAACTCTGAGATAGTCGGAGACAAAGTCATCAATGCCAGAGGGAAAGATGAAACTCAGTTCTATTATGATGGCGCCTACTGGGCGACATCCATCGCTAGAATCTACAATATCAAACTAGCTATCATGAAAGAGAGAAGTCCAAGTTGTGGATGCAAGGTGATACACAATGGAAAGTTTGATGGTAAAGTCATTCCTGGCAAAGGAATCACTGTCAGACAATTAGAAAAAATCGGAGTTAAAGTCATCGACGAAGATGATGCAATAGAACTACTAAAACAATTGGAGGAAAAAAACAATGTTCAATGATCAACAGTTCACACAGGAAATCAAATCCAAACCCTATGTCATCAAACAGATGTCAGAGATTCTAAACAATTCTGAATACAAGACTCTTCGCGATAATCTTGCAAAGAAGAGAAAAACAAACACCATCATCATTCTCATTCTCGGTTTGGTCATTGCTGTCGTTGCTTTCTTTGCCGGATGGGTGGTATCTGAAAAACAGATTTTTGTTGGTATCATACCTGCCGTCATCGTTTTACTCGCCACTTTAGGCGGTGTCTATGTTGTTTATAGAAACGCAAAGAAGAATTATACTTCCGTAATCGCACCACAGATCATCGAAGCATTATATGGCCCAAAAGCCAATTACAATCCAAACGGCGGATATGCAAGAGATTACCTTGTTGGCATTGATTGCTTCCCTGTCAACAGATTGAATCAGGACACCTTGATTGAAGGCCATTACTTCGGTATTCCTTTCACTATTGCCAATGTTGAATCCTATCACTATGAAACTAGAGGAACCGGAAAGAATGCACATGAAGAGAAGGTCACCGACTTCTATGGTTCTGTTATGTCCTTCAAGATGAATAAGCCATCTGAATCCACTATCAAAGTCGTTGAAGGATCAAACCTCTTCAAAGGAAAAACAATCGATTTCGAAAGTTCTGCCTTCAACAAGAAGTTCAACGCCTATTGCGATGATAGAGAACACGCCTTCTATATCATCACTCCTCAGCTTCAGTTAGCTATGCTCGATATTGAAAAAGCTCTTCCGGGCGGATTGAAATTCATCTTCCGCGGACAGGAACTTGTTCTTGTCGCATCTAGCAATACAACATCCTTCAAAGGTGTCGATATCAAGAAGTCTGATAACCACAACATCAACGCTATCTTAGATGATATCTTGGGTCCTGCCTTCATCATCGAAAAGATGAATTTAGACCACAAGTTCTTCCTTAATGAAAGTGATTTGAATAGTGGCTCAACTGAAACCAAAAAAGATGATGACAACACAATTCTTTCTGATGAAGATGTCGCTTCTATCAAGAAAGCTGTCAAAGACGACACCGGTATAACAAAAGAAGATATCGATAAGGTCAAAGAGACAATCGATTCAGAAAATAAATGAAACCCTTCTCCATTGCAGGAATCGAAATCAAAAACAGATACGTTCTAGCTCCCTTAGCTGGATTTACCGACTACGCCATGAGAAAGCTTTCTTACGATTATGGCGCAGGTCTTTTATATACCGAAATGGAGTCTTGCGAAGCTCTCTGTTTCGATTCAAAGCTAACAATCGAAGATATCAAGAATACAAAACTGGATAAAGCAAATTGCCCCGATGGAAAACTGGCTTTACAGATTTTCGGCGGAAAGGAAGAGTCCATTCTAAAATCCATACCAATAGTAGAAAAATACGGGGACTATGATTTCCTTGATTTCAACTGTGGTTGTCCTGTACCGAAAGTCATCAAACAGCACGCAGGAAGCTATTGGCTCAATCGAGAGGATGAACTCATTCCGCTTCTGAAAAGAATGGTTTCCATTTCATCAAAGCCTGTCATTGTCAAAATCCGTATCGGATATACACAGATTCAGGATATCGTACCGTTATGTAAAAGAATTGAAGATGCCGGTGTCAAAGCTATCGCCGTACACGGAAGAACAAGGAACGAGTTCTTCTCCTCTCCTGTTCATTATGATGTCATAAAGGATATCAAGAAGAATGTATCCATCCCTGTGATTGCCAACGGGGAAATCACCGAGGATAATTTCGTTAATGTCTTAAACGAAACGAATGCCGATGCTGTCATGATTGGTCAACACGCCATCGGATATCCAAAGATATTTCGCGACATGATTGCAAAGGAAGAGAATAGACTAGTAGCGGAAAAGACATTATCTAGTCAGTTAAACGATTTAAGAAAGCATCTTGATCTGATCTTCTCTATCAAAGACGAAAGAAGCGCATCCTCTATCATGAGAAGCTTTGCTGTCAACTACGTTAAAGGATTCTCTGATAGCAAGAAGTATCGAAATCTATTGGTTCACTGCTCTAGCAAGGAAGAATATTTTTCTGTTATCCAGTCCATTGAAGACGAATTTTATGCTCAATAAATGCTTACTTGAGCATTTTAGACCTAGTACCATTCAAAAATTGTATTTTTTGTGATTAAAATACGCAAAGTATCTACATTTTAAAGATTAAAAATAGTAAAATAGCTTACGGAGATTTTAATATGAGCTTCAAAACACGTGATAGTGAAATTCTAAGACTATTGGATGAAAGTCCAAGCCAATTCGTCGCCGTTGAAAATTTAGCCGAATATTTCAAGACAAGCGAATCAACCATCAGAAGAGACCTGCAGAGAATGGCATCTCAGCACCAGCTTATGAGAGTTCATGGCGGTGCAGCAAGCCTTCACTTCTCTGGAAACTTCAAGTTCGATCGTTTGGACAAGGAATATCTCGAAAGAGAAAGAACGGAACCCGAAATAAAAAAATACATTGCAAAGAAAGCGGCATCCTTTGTCAAAGATAGTTCCTGCATCTATCTCGATGCATCCACGACTGTCGCTAGCATGATTCCGTACCTTCCTACACATAAGAACATCTGTTATGTCACCAACTCACCGCTTCTAGCACAGAAGCTGACTGAAAAAGGCATGACTTGCTATGTGACAGGCGGTGAACTCAAACTTACAACAAACGCATTCATTGGTTCCTATGCTTTGGAGTTTTTGAAGAGATTCAATTTCGATATTGGATTCTTTGGAACCAACGGCATTCATCCTCAGGCTAAGTTCACAACACCTGACCCTCAGGAATGCGCCATCAAATCCGCAGCCATCAACAAATGCTTCGCTTCCTATATCTTAGCAGATCATACGAAGTTCGATCGTATCGCAACGGCAACATTCTCAGACTTCTCTCGTCCTATCATCATCACAGAACAGATTGAAGAAAAATACAAATCCATTGCGAAAATGATTAAAGTCGACATTCCGAAAAAAGAACCACTTAACTGATTACAAGGAGAATTTATATAAAATGATTTACTCACTTACAATTGCACCGGCTATGGATTATAGCCTCAACTTAGGAGATAAGGAACTCAACATCGGTTGCACAAACCGTCTTAAGGAAGGTGTCATGTCCTTAGGCGGAAAAGGCATCACTGTCGCTAGAATGCTGAACAACCTCCGTGTCAAGAACATTCCGATCGTCGCTGTCGGCGGCTCTATGGGAAAACAGATGAAGGACATCATCGACAAGGAATATGATAAAGCCATTTATCTTCCTACCAAAGGTGATTCCCGTCTCAATGTCATGATCACCGGAACACATCAGGACACACGTTTCAACGTCGAAGCTCCAAAGGTTACAGACAAAGGCATGGAGAAGCTCTACACCTACTTAAAGAAGAACCTCAAGAAAGGTGATATCCTCATTCTCGCAGGTTCCTGTGGTCAGGAAGGCAGCGGACTCTATGCAAAGATCATCTCTGAATATTGCAATCCTGTCGGCGCACTTGCCATCTTAGACACAACTGGTGCTTCCTTGGATTTAGCACTTCCTACTCATCCGTTCATGATTAAGCCAAACGATGAAGAACTCGGCGACTTATTAGGCAAGCCAATGAACACCGACGAAGACATCATCGCCGGTGGTGAAGAGCTCAAGAAGAGAGGACCTCTCTCTGTTCTTGTCACCATGGGACATAAGGGCGCTTTCTACTTCGCAGAAGATGGACATATCTATCACTGCTCCAACGCACACGGAAAGCAGATTTCTGCTGTCGGCGCTGGTGATTCCTCTATCTCTGGTTTCATCAAGGGACTTAGCGAAGGCGTATCTGTCGAGAAGAGATTACAGTATTCTATGGCCGCTGGCGGAGCAACCGCATTCAGTGAACACTTAGGATCCTATAAGCTCTGGAAATCCTTGATTCCTCAGATTGAAGTCAAATTAGTCAAGTAAACAAATTAAAGGGGCTAATAAAGCATTCAGCTAAATACTGCTATTTTTTATTGAATTCCTTTAAATTTTTGGAGAGGGAAATTGAGCGATGTCACCTTTTGTTTACTAGGAAATTGTATTCCAAATTTGTTACTCGACTTTTTTGGGACATAAATTTTGAACTCAAGAATTCCATGGAAAAAATCACTTAAATTTATAGGGTTTTAAGGTAGGATTAATAATATTTGTATATCTATTCATTCTTAAAATGTCGGTGTATATGTCGGTGTAAATCTTAATAAAGTTGAAAAACAAATCTTAGAATTGATTTTAAACAATCCTACTTTAACTGCTGAGAAAATATCAATTGTCATCGATAAAACGAAAAAAAACGGCTGAAAGATATCTAAAATAATTACAAGAAAAAGGTTACATTGAAAGAAGTGGTTCGGATAAAAATGGTATTTGGAAGATTATTAAGTGATTCAAATTGTTAAAATATGATGTATGTGCTTATAAAACCTTTTTATTACTTGAAATATGGAAATATTGGTTTTATGGATTTATTTTCTTTTTCGGTTGAAATATTTTTATATTAGAGAAAATGCTCTTAAAATTATACAAAATGCAACCTATGGTTGTACCCATTCGTAAATCAAAACTCCAAGAAATAAGAAATTCAGAGTCGTAAACAAAA
>CAVILQ010000010.1:0-67550 GCA_963643715.1 bacterium
CCAAGCACAGAAGGCCTTCAAAGGAAGAAGTGGACTTCATAAATTCCGTCGCTGTTATGGATGGCCTATTTTGTGGGTCAAAGGAAATACATGGAGTACTACGATGATACCACCGTGGACGAGTGTCTTCCTTACCACAGGCCGCTAAGAGAAACTGAGCCCATAGCAAGGCATTTGAATTGTTCAGAATTGCCGTATAAAATAGTCCTAAATACAAAAAAAGGACTGATATTTCCTATCAATCCTATCGTTTCTTAATGGCGGAGCGAGAGAGATTTGAACTCTCGCACGGTTTTACCCGTCTATGAGCTTTCCAAGCCCACCTCTTCAGCCTCTTGAGTATCGCTCCAAAATGATGTCCGTTTTCAACGGCAAGTTATATTCTATAAAATTTTAAAACTTTGTCAAGAAAAATCCGCTTCATATCGTAAATAAGAGTAAGAAAATGCTATAATTCTAATATGATTTACACAATTACAGATAAAGATTGCAACCAACGCATCGATAAATTCCTCAAGAGAATGTTAAAAGACGCCCCTGTCTCCTTCCTATACAAGATGTTTAGACAAAAAGATGTCAAAGTCAATGGAAAGAAGGCAAGCATTGACTATATCTTAAAAGAAGGGGATGTCGTAGACATCTATCTTAAGGAGGAACTACTAAATCAGTTCCACAAGGAAGCCTTGCTTAGACCTGTCAAGGCTGATTTTCCTATCCTATATGAGGATGATAACATCCTAGTCATCGATAAGCCGAAAGGTCTATTAGTCCATGGAGATGAAGGTGAAAAAAGAATCACCTTACAGAATATGGTTCTCAATTACCTGAAGGACAAAAGAGAGTGGGATCCAGACTCCTTGACTGGATTCATCCCTTCTCCTGCCCATCGATTAGACCGCAACACATCCGGCATTGTCATATTCGGAAAGAACCTTCCTGCCTTACAAGAGCTTCTTACTCTCTTCCGAGAGAGAACACAGATTGAAAAGAGATACACTCTTTTAGTCCGTGGCATCACATCCGAAAGAGGAGAGATCAATTATCCATTGATCAAAGATAGCACGAAGAAGATGGTCAAAGTCGGAACCATCCAAAAAGGAGCAAAGCCAGCATTGACACGCTTCCACCGTCTAAAGTCCTATGCGTGTGGATTCTCCCTTGTCGAAGCAGAACTAATGACTGGTAGAACACATCAGCTCCGTGTCCATTTTGCTGCCATCGGTCATCCGATTGTCGGAGACAGCAAATACGGGGACTTCAAAGTCAATGACAATTTCGAAAGAATGTATGGGCTGAAGAATCAGTTCCTTCACGCCTCCTATTTCAAATTCGACAAAATCGATGGTGTCTTATCCTATCTCTCCGGGAAAGAATTCAATTCGCCCCTTCCTGAGAAAGAGGTGAAGATACTTTCCTCCATTTCAAGGATTCAGTGAAATGACTCTTTCGATTCTTATCTTGCTCATTTTTCCACTCTTTCTCATCCCTTCGCTCTTTCTATCCAAGAATCGATTAGATCTTTACCTTTTCTGTGCTTTTCCCTCTCTCGTTCTGATTTTGCTTCTCTCTCTGATCGACATCTCTTTTCCCTCCTATGAGATCAACGAGAAGATTGGAAGTGCATTTCTTCCCATGTGGAGTTGGATTTTCAAAGGATACAAAGAACTGAACCAAAGTGAATTCGTTCATCTCTCTGTTTCATTCACTTATCTTTTCTTTTATTTCCTCTGCTATTTTCTTTTCTACTTTCCACTTAAATTCATCTTCATCGGAAGCAATCCGAATATCCATAAGCCGATCAAGACCATCACGAGAATCTTAAGCATCATCCTCTTTCTTTTCTCCACCTATGGTATGGCTTTTGTCTTTCTAGCATCCATCAGGCAGATACTGCCTTTCCCAGATGGATTCTTATCCTTCCTTTTCAATCTGGTCTATCATATCGAGGTATAGAATGGAAGACTATCTCAAGTTTTATTTCCTAGCGGAAGAGAGCGGTTGGGACTGTACCAGCTATGCTTTTCAGTACCGGGATAAACTGCTCTCTTCCGGTACCTATCAGGTCATCACGATCAATCTTCTCTCGGCAAAGAATCATCTTGGCGAAAAAGCACAGCAGCTCTGTGAGCAGTTTGCCTCGTTGGATAAAGAGCCAAAGACACTAAAAGATGTCTTCATATTAGAGAATACATTGAACTACCTTGCCTTGAATTCCTTCCCAGAATATTACCTGAACCCCTTAGCCATCAACCCTCGTTACAGCGGAGATGTGACGACGATCGGAGAACTCATCTTCGATATACAAGGCCAGGAGAAAAGTCTCAATGAATGGATACTAGATGAGACCATTCCATTGGATGTAAAGAAGGAAGAGATCAACAATCAGCTAGACTATTACCTGAATGATATGAACCAGTTAGTATCAAAATCACTCGATATCGTAAAGAAACGCGCCTTCTCCAAAGGAAACGATAGAAAGGAGTCTTTCTCCCGCATCATCGAATACACATCCTTTGTCATGCTCCATATCTGCCTTTTCTTACTCATTGTCTATCCTTTTGAGGAATTCCGTTCCTGCCTTTATATGATGAATAGCGGAAAAGTGATGTCATTCATCTGGATTCTCTTTCCTTTGTCTATCTTTCTCTATGACATCTTCTTCATCCTCTTCCACTGCTATAAGTCCGCTATATCCGAGCCATACAATTATGCAAGACGCTTTTTAAAGAAGAACGTCAACAAAGTCTATGAAGACATTAAGAACAAAAAAGAGGAGTTATACAACTATATCTGCGGTGCGATCAACAACCGAATCACATTAAAAAATGATATCAAAGACTTTTCCAAGTTGTCTTCGAGTTATGTCGACATTGAGAAAGTCATCACTGCCGATGAACTGAAAAAGAAAAAGCCTTATCAGATCCTTCACTTTCTCCTCTTCGCCTTTGGAACACTCGCCTACCTCATGGCTGCGTTTTCCATCATCATCTATGTCTTAGGAATGGTCTTTCAGACCTCAATATAAATATGAATATCAACGGAACAGAATATCAGGACATCTTCCATCTAGCACTCGACATCTATAAATCGAGTGACTATTTTGCAAGGGAACTGAGAAAGGATGAACTTCTCTCTTTCATCAAGGAAGAGGATGAAAGCAAGTATGAGAAGATCGTGAAGCTTTCCCTTTTATCCCTTCCTGATGATGTCTTTGTCTTCAAGGCAAGCTATATCCTCAATCCTTTCATGTCACTAAGAATCAAAGGATTCTGCTTTGACAACTACAAGCAGTTAGGAGAGGCTCTTTTAGCCTTTTCTCCCAATCCGAATCCGGTCTTGACGGAACTATTACGTTACTCTTTGATCAGCAAGCATATGGAAAGCATCTATTACCAGGGAAAGAACAAGGAAGAATATGAAAAGATTCTCTTCTTTGAGAAACTGGCTGAGACAAATCTTCCTTACGCATACTTCTCCTTAGGATACTATCTAAGCAAGAAGACAACCATCATCTACGAAGGAAAAGAGTATCAGGACATATTCGATCTCACCTACTTCCTCTGTAAAAGAGAAAAGGATCTCAATTCCCTTGGGGCCTACTTATCCAAGTCTCCTCTTCTAAAGGCATATTCCGAATACGGAAAGCATAGCAAGAAGATGGAAGAGTACCTCCATATATGCGAGGAAGTCGATAAAAGCGAGAAGAAATTAGATAATTTCCTCACCAAAAAGAAGAATAGAGAAGAAGAATGAAATATTTCGGTTTATGAAATAAATAAGACTGAAATTACCGGTATCATTCTTATTGTTCTATAGAGATAAAATCTCTATAATAACATGCGTAGAATATTTTAAAGAGGCACTATTATGGACTATAAAACAAAAATGCAGGAATGGCTAGACAGCGACTTAGTCAGTGAAGAAGACAAGAAACAGATAAGACTCGCTAGTGTAGACACTCAGAAGGAAATGTTCTCCACCTACATCCACTTCGGAACAGCAGGAATGAGAGCATTGCTCGGTCCTGGAACTTCCAGACTCAATCTGATCACAGTGAGAAAAGCTGCCATCGGTTTAGCCAATTACCTGTTATCCACATACAAAGATGAAGTGAGAGAAAGAGGCATTGCCATCTCTTTCGATAACAGACACTACTCCAAGGAATTCCGTGACTTATCCGCTAAGATCTTCAACGAGATGGGTATCCCGGTCTATACTTTCCGCGATCCGCATCCGACACCAGAGCTTTCCTATACTGTCAGAAAGCTTAACGCTATCGCCGGTGTCATGATCACAGCCAGCCACAACAACAGAGAATACAACGGCTACAAGATCTATGACCAGAAAGGCTGCCAGGCCGTCTATGATTTCATCGATGGCATCATCAAGACCATCAACGAACTTCCGGATGAGCTTCATGTCGACTACAAGAAAGTCGATGAGAAGGATTACGCAAAGACAGTCTTCCTCGATGATGACAATAAATATGATATCGACTTTGTCAATAAAGAGCTCACCACTTCCTTATACAAGGACTATTTCAAAGGTGAGAGATTAACGAAGATTGTTTTCACTCCTCAGTGCGGATGCGACTGCAAAGTCGGTCCGATGGCTCTAAGAGGTGCTGGATATGAAGTCGAAACCGTTCCTGGACAGGACTATTTCGATCCCGATTTCACTAACACCAAGAATCCAAATCCGGAAACCGATGACGCCTATGCTCTTGCCTACTCTCATCTAGATAAGCTCAACAAGGAAGGAAAAGGATTCAACCTCATCCTCTGTACCGACCCCGATGCAGACCGCTGTGGACTTGCCTTCTTGAATAGTAAAGGCGAGATTCAGCGCTTTACAGGAAACCAGACCGGCGCATTGTTGATCGACTTTATCCTCTCTACCATGGAAAGAAGAGGAACGCTTCCGAACAATGGTGTTCTTTGCAATACCTTTGTCACAGGTAGCCAGGGTGCAAAGATCGCATCCTACTACCATGTCAAAGTCAGAACGACTGCAACTGGTTTCAAGTACATCGGAAACATGGCTGACCGCATCGAAGAAGAGGGTGAGAAATACATATTCGGATATGAGGAATCCTATGGATACCTCCTTTCCGACTTCATCCGTGACAAAGACTCTTTACAGAGCATCGTCGCTATCGCCGATATGTGCGAATACTATCTTAGACAGGGAAAAACACTCGATGTCGCTTTAGCAGACTTAGACAGAAAGACTGGACACTATGTCAACACTCAGGTCTCAGTCATGTTCTCGGGCTCTGATTGCCTTGCTAGAATGAATAACGAAGTCAATAACCTCAGAAAGACTCCTTTCACTACACTTGGTGGATTGAAGGTCAAGACACTCTTCGACTATCTCGACAGAAGAGTCATCCATATGGACACGAATACCACAGAGGAGATGAACCTTCCTGATATCGATAAGACAAACTGCCTGCGCTTCGACTTTGAAGAGGGTGGCTTCTTAGCTATCCGTCCTTCTGGAACCGAACCGAAGGTCAAGTTCTATATCGAGATTGTCGGAAAGAATGAAGAGGAAGGAAAGAAGCTTTCCGAAAAGATGGCAGACGAACTGAAGAAGATCATGGGACTATAAACTCTTATCCATTGAAACCGTAATCTATGCCCCTATATTGTGTCTAAGCACGATAGGGGCATTTTTCATCAAAAAAATCTACTGCTCAATATGGGCAATAGATTTGTTTTAGATAATATTTGTTTATTATTTCCCTTCGAAGAAAGCTTTCAAAGTAAGGTAGATACCCTCATGGTCATTATCATCAAGAGTGATGTTTCGAATAATGGATTTCAGATGAGGATTGGCATTTTTCATCGCAAAGGGAACACCGGCAGTCGTAAGCATCTCAACATCATTCTCCGCATCGCCAAAAGCGATTGTATGGGCTCTATCGATATGATAATGCTTCTGCAATAATGATATTCCTGTTGCCTTGCTTCTTTTTAATGATCCGAATTCAGAAACGGTCTTGACTCCATACCAATGACGTAAGAACAGAGAATCATCATAAAGAGGTGTATCGATTACTTTCTTTTTTCCTTCCTCTGTCGTCTGAAACACAAAAGCGTAGACATCTTCCTTCAAAGTCTCTTCCAAAGGGCCATAGATAAGCTCCATGCCTTCATGATTGAACATTTCATTGAAGCCTTCATCATGGTCAGTGTAGTAGACTCTCTCTTCACTTTCGGCAAAGCAGTGAATCAGTTCTCCTTTTTTGAAATGGGAAATGAAATCAAGAACAGATTCCTTAGAATAGAATTCATCATAACGAGGGAAAGTCTCATCTTTTGGATCATAGACACAGGCCCCGTTATAGGAGATGATTGGGCCATCCAATCCTAATTCATCATAATAGGGAAGGATGGCTCTTGGCGGACGGCCGCTAGCCAAGGCGATGACATGTCCTTCTCTTCTCAGCTCCTTTAAGTAGGAGGCTGTCTTCTCCATGATATGTTTGCTCTCATCAAGGAGTGTACCGTCTAAATCAGAGACGATTAAAAATTTTTGATTATTGTTCATGTTTTCATTGTAACAAAAAGAAATCACGATTTCTTTATAAAGTGCTTTCGTTTACAATATTATGGTCCAACAATTACAATTCTTTTCACATACAATAGAAAGGAGACAACCATGAAAAACTATAAACATCTACCTCTTCTCTTCCTTCCTCTTCTTCTTTGTTCCTTTAAGACAGAAGATAGACAATTAGCTGCCAATAAGCAGGAATTCGACGGAAGAGCCTATGACAAAACCCAGATGATGGATTTTACCGATAGCAGTGAAGATGAGATCAAAGACTACTACCACTATTCTGATATGATTACGAAAAAAGGAGATGAGTTAAAGAGCTATCTCTATAACATCATATCAGCCGATAACTATTTCATCCCATATGGAAGCTCTACCACATCCGGTGTTGGCATGTGGTATGAGATCACAGACAGAAACTGGGACATCTCAAATAGCATCGATCCTTCTACCTTCAAGTTCGGAGGTGAGAATCCAGAGGACTACTATCTTGTCAACTTCTACTTCGAAAGCTCTGCCAATTACGATAAGAGCAAAGCGACAAACAACTCCGTCAACTCCACTGCTTTAAAAGCCGTGGAAGGAGCGACAAAAGTCGACTATGTCAACAAGACCAAGCCAAAAGGCGTATCGACTGACAAAGAACATCTTTGGGCTAAGAATCACGGATTCAAAGTTGTTGAAAATAACAAAGATGTCTTTGCTAACGGCGCTCCTACTGACTTGCATCACCTTGTCGCTGCCGATGGAAATACCAATTCTGCCGGACATAACGACAACTTCTTCGGAGAGGTGAAAAGCAAAAGCGACTCGAAGACGATCTACTCCTATTACGCCGATGGAACAACAGCCGTCTCTGGCTACTTAGGAAAAGACAATAACGGAAACACCGTCTTTGAACCAACGGATGAGTGGAAAGGCGATATCGCTCGCTCTATGCTTTACATGGTCACCCGTTATAGCAAAGACAACGGAGATAGTCAGACACAAGGAGAACCCTGTCTTACCTTCGATGATAATGGAAGCTATACGGATGAAAGCACCAACGGCAAATATGACCGAAGCAAATTCCACGGCTATCATCCAAGCCTATCTACCTACTTGAAGTGGAACAAACAAGATCCTGTCTCCAAATACGAGTATCACAGAAACAATCTCATCTATAAGAACGTACAGAAGAATAGAAATCCGTTTGTCGACTTCCCTTCTCTTGCCGATTGGGTATTTGCAACAACCACCGAGACCGAACCTACTATCGCAAGTCCTGTTGACGATAATCCCTATGCTGTCATTGACTTCTCCAAATTAGAAAGCAAGTATCAGCTTCATGTCGAAGACTCTCTGAAACTGGATCTGAGCTTTGGAAGCATCAGCGACCTAACAGTCGATTACGATGACAGTTACCTTACAATGTCTTCTGACAAAAAGACATTCACCGCCAAAAAAGCCGGTGAAACAACTATCACATACTCCTACAGTGATGATGATGGAAAGAAGGTATCCTATTCCACCACAGTTGAAATCAAAGATAAGATCATCCTCCTCTCCGTCAAACCCGATACTGGTGTCATTGACCATATGAATCTCGTCACCGGGGATGAATTCACATTCGAACTCGGTTTCAAGAGTACTGATGCCTTCTTCTCTAATGAAAAGATCATCTATTCAACCGATGATACAAGTATCATCTCTGTGAGCGATGAGGGAAAAGTAACGGCATTAAAGAACGGAGAATGTGCTCTATATATCATCGTAAAGAGCGATAAGAGTGAAAAGACGCTGTTGAAGATCGATGTCAAAGTCACACTATCTGAGGAAGAGCAGAAGAAGAGACAGCTCTATATGATCATCATCGCAGTAGCTGCTTTCTTACTCATTGTCATCTTCTTGATATTCGTCCTTCTCATCAAGAAAACAAACAAGAAAAACAACACAAAAGATTACACAAAAGTATATAATAAAAAGAGCCCGAAGAAGAAATCATCCAAGGGCACAAACAAGAAAACGAGGAAATAAAAATGGCTGAAGAAGAAAAAGTCGTAGAAACAAAAGAAGAAAAGAAAGAAGAGAAGAAGGAAAACGGATTCTCCAAGTTCTTCAAGAAGATTGGTAAATCCATCTCCGATAGCAACAGAGAGGATAAGCTTGCTAAAGCCTATCGCAGCAGAAACGACGTACAGGAATTCTCAATCTACACCGATTCCGATTCCTTATTCTCCATCCACACCTATTATGGAACACTCGATGAAGGAAAGAAGGAAGTCACACTCTATACCGAAGTCAAGGAAGACGATGTTCCTTTCTCCAGTGTCCTTTCCACGATCGCCGATGGCGAGAAGGAACTTCCAAGACGTTTCTATCTCTTAGACAGAAGAGTCGAAAACATCGACATCGAGATTGAAGAGAAGGATGATAAAGACAACGTAATCAAGAACACCTATTCCCGTCCTGTCACCATCTTCACAATCGATCCTGACATGAAGGAAGTTCAGGTCATCAAAGTCAAGAACACCTACTACCTCAAGCACGAAGGAAAGTAAACACTCAAAAAGGGCGGCTATGAAACCGTCCTTTTTTCATTCTAAAAGAAAAGGCTACCAGCAACGTTCTGCTGATAGCCATTTTCTTATTTATTTTTGAATTTTCTCTTCAACCAAGAGAAGACTCCATTGTTCTTCTTGCTTTCGATTTCATCGAATTTGTTGATGAGATCTTTCTGTTCGCTATCGAGTGACTTCGGGAACTTGACATTCACAGTGACATACTGGTTACCGACCTTCCCGCTAGGAAGGGTGATACCCTTATTTGTCATGCGAAGGATCGTTCCAGGTTCTGTGCAAGGCGGAATGACAAGGTCACAGTCTCCTGTGACTGTCGGTACCGTAACAGTCGCACCTAATAAGGCATCGGAAATCGATATCGGGGCATTGATATAGACGTCAGCACCTTTTCTGACAAAAGTCTGAGAAGGCTTGACGTTGAATGTGACAATAAGGTTTCCGTTTGCGCCGCCATTGACGCCCGGTTCGCCTTTTCCTTTGACATTCATTCTATCGCCCGTATCGACGCCATGCGGAATATTGATTGTGATCGTTTCCGATTTTCTGACACGGCCGCTTCCTTTGCACTGAGAGCACTTATGAGTGACCTTCTTACCTGAACCATTGCAGTCCGGGCAGATGTCTTCTGATTCAACCATGCCAAAGATGGTCTGTTTTCTAGAACGGACTCTTCCTGTGCCTCTACAGGTAGAGCAGGTTGTCACATCACTTGGAGATTCCGCTCCTGAACCATGACAGTGCGGACATGCATCCACATATTCCAAAGGAATATCAACCTTAGCACCTTTGACAGCATCATCGAAGGAAAGATTGACCTGAACGATCTTGTCATCACCGTTTCTAGGCATATTGCTACGTCTAGAGCTTCTACTTCCTCCACCGAAGAAGGAGGAGAAAATATCGTTGATATCACCAAAATCTCCAAAATCAGCGCTAGAGAAACCGTTGAATCCGCCTTGGAATCCGTTGGCGCCGTTATTGTCGAAAGCGGCATGACCGAACTGGTCATACTGTTTTCTCTTATCGGCGTTACCTAATACTTCATAAGCTTCCTGGACTTCCTTGAACTTCTCTGGGGCATCAGGTGACTTGTTCAAATCAGGGTGATACTGTTTTGCGAGTTTTCGATAGGCGCTTTTGATTTCGTCCTGTGTTGCGTTCTTGTCAACGCCTAACACTTCATAATAATCTCGTTTTTCAGCCATCGAGGATGACCTCCTATTCTAACAAGAAGCCCGGAAGTTGATTCTCCCGGGCTCAAGTTCATCTTTTACTTATTGTCGTCTTTCTTCTCTTCGAATGTAGCATCGACGACATGCGGATCGTTTCCATTATCAGCGGAAGCATTTCCACCGGCATTGTTCGTAGATGCATTAGCCTGGGCCTGGGCCTGAGCCTGATAGACCTTGTTGGCTGCCTGCTGGAGTTCAGCAATCTTGGCTCTGACAGCATCGAGATCATTCTTATCAAGGCTTGCCTTGATTTCATCTCTGATCTGCTTAGCCTGAGCCTTGGTGTTATCATCGATCGGATGCTGAGGATCATTCATGGAGCGGTCGATATTGTCGATGAGAGCCTGAGCCTCATTTCTAGTATCAGCGTCCTGTTTTCTCTTATCATCTTCAGCCTTGTGAGCTTCTGCCTCGTGGACCATCTTATCGATTTCATCTTTGGAAAGACCAGAAGAGTTGGAAATCGTGATATGCTGTTCGGCATTGGTATCCAAATCCTTAGCGGAAACGGAGACAATACCATTGACATCGATAGAGAATGTAACCTGAATTCTCGGTTCACCACGTCTTGCAGGACGGATGCCTTCGAGCTTGAACTGACCTAAGAACTTATTGTCTGTGGCCATCGGTCTTTCACCCTGGAAAACCTGAATTTCGACACCAGGCTGATTGTCTTCAGCAGTGGAGAAGACCTGACTCTTTGTGGTAGGAATTGTAGTGTTTCTAGGAATCATGACGCTCATGACTCCGCCGAGAACTTCAATACCCAAGGAAAGAGGAGTGACATCGAGAAGGACAACATCCTTGACATCGCCACGGATGACACCACCCTGAATAGCGGCACCGACAGAGACAGCCTCATCCGGGTTGACGGACTGGTTCGGCTTCTTGCCGTTGCATAAACGGGTGACAAGATCGACAACAGCGGGCATTCTTGTCGAACCACCGACAAGGATGACGTCGGTGATTTCACCGATGGAAAGGGATGCGTCAGCAAGAGCCTTTTCAAACGGAACACGGCAACGATCGATCAAATCGGCAGTGAGATCCTGGAAGGCAGCTCTTGTAAGAGTGGTCTCGAAGTTGACCGGTGCACCATCCTTGAATCCGATATAAGGCAAGGAGATGATGGTCTGTGTCTGAGAGGAAAGGTTGATCTTTGCTTTTTCAGCTTCATCACGAAGTCTCTGGAGAGTCGGTCTATCCTTGACATTGTCCTTAGAGAGATAGATTCCGCACTGATTTCCGATTTCACGGATGAGCCAGTCGATAATGTGGTTATCCCAGTCATCGCCACCGAGGTTGGTATCACCAGAGGTGGAAAGAACTTCGAAGGTTCCGTCGCCGATATCGAGGATGGAGACATCTAATGTACCACCGCCCAAATCGAAGACAAGGATCTTACCGGATTTCTTGCTATCCATACCATAAGCCAAAGCGGCTGCGGTAGGTTCAGAGATGACACGGACAACATCGAGACCGGCGATTGTACCAGCATTCTTTGTAGCCTGTCTCTGATCATCGTTGAAGTAGGCAGGGCAGGTGATGACTGCCTTCTTGACCGGTGCTCCTAAATACTTCTCAGCATAGCTCTTCATGTAGGAAAGGATCTTTGCGGAAATCTCTTCCGGTGTGAAATCCTTGTTGATGCATGCAATATGAGTCATGCTTCTTGTACCCATCTTTCTCTTGATGGAGTGGACGGTATCAGGATTTGTCAAAAGCATACGCTTTGCAGCATTGCCGACAATCTCATCGCCATCTGCCTTGAAAGAGACAACAGACGGACAAGTGTTGGTTCCTTCCGGAGAAGGAATGACCTTGACAGTCTGGTCATCCTGCATATAGGAAACGACAGAGTTTGTAGTACCTAAATCGATACCTAAGATTACTTCTTTAGCCATAATTTAATATCCTCCTGAATTTGGTTATTTCTTTTCTGATTCTTTCGAATCTTCAACTGTATCTTCTTTCTTCTCAGCTGCCTTGGCAGTTACAATTACGCCGGCAGGACGTAGAAGATGTTCATGAAGGGCGTAACCCTTGCAATAAACTTCAGCTATCTTATTGTCTTCCTCACCGTCGACGGTGGAGAAGGCCTGCATCTTGTGCGGGTCATACTCAGACCCGATTTCTGGTGAGATGATGCTGACACCTAACTGGGTAAGAGTGTTGATCATCTTGGAATGAATCATTTCGAAGCCCTGAACATATTGTTTGATCTTCGGGTCATCGGAAGGATTCTTCAAGGCGAAATCGAAACTATCCAATGTAGGAATCAATTCCTCAACGAAGGATTTGCTAGCGTAGCGCTTAGCATCATCGCACTCCTTCTGAACTTGTTTACGAAGGTTAGCCATATCGGCGTAAGCTTCATAATACTTGTTCTTCCAATCATCTTTTTCTTTATCTGCCTTTTCATAAAGGCTTTGAGATTCCTGAACCTTTTTCTTCAGTTCATCGTTCTCCTTTTTAAGAAGGTCTATCTCGGAAGTTTTCTTTTCTTCAGCTTTTTCCGCTTTCTTTTCTTCCTTGATCTCTTCTTCCTGTTTTATTTCTTTTTTGTCTTGACTCATTTCTTCACTCCTTTCTTCGTAGTGGTCTTTGTTGTCTTCTTCGTTGTTGTCTTACCCTCGTTTTCATCGCTTACTGTTGAGACAGGAACGAGTGATGTGCTGCTTCCTGGCGAAGAGAAATAGTATTTGTTCAGCATATAGACAACATATTCCAGGGCGGAAAGAATCTTTTTATAATCCATTCTTTTCGGACCGACAACTGCAATCTGATCTTTGCCGTTCACCGCTTTGGAAATGATGGCGAAGTCACCTTTGTTCTCATTGGTGAATCCGACATTGCAATAACCGAAGTTATCATTCTCGGACAAGTTCTTCTGAAGGCTTGTCGGATCTTCCAAGGTTTCCACGGCGGAAAGGAAAGAGTTGATATCATTGCTGAATTCCGGTAAGTTCAGAAGATTCTTCTGTCCATACACCTGATAATGTTTCTTGGTGAAGGATAAGAGAGTTTCCATGAACGCCTGAATGACAAGGTCGCCTTCTTTTCCGAAGAGAGATGTGGCAATCGGCTTTAACAGCCTTGCCTTTTCCTCTAACTCCGATATCGGAGTTCCGCTAAGACGATCATTCAGCAATGAAACAGCATTCTTCAACGTCTCGTAGGAGTCCGGTTTCTTGTTATCGATGACAAATGTCTTCTTCTCGACATATCCTGAATCCGTGATGAAGATTCCCATGGCGGAATTATCGGATAGTTTCAAGAGCTGAACGGAGACAAGTTTCTCATCGTTTGCCTTCGGACCTAAGACAACAGTTGCCATCTTAGTCATCTCAGAAAGGATCTCGCAGGACTGGGAGAGAACGTCCTCCACACTCTTGCTCTTGTTCTTGAGGATATGCTGGAATTCTCTTTGGAACTCGATGTCGACAGTCGACATCATGGAAGAGTTATCCAATTTTTCAAGATAGTACTGATATCCTTTTGATGAAGGGACACGGCCTGAAGAGACATGAGTCTTTTCGAGGTATCCTTCCTTCTCTAATTCCGCCATTGCATTTCGAATGGTAGCGGAAGAGCATTTCAACTGATACTTCTTAAGCAATGTCTCTGAGCCAACCGGCTGAGCAGTTCGGATGAACTCTTCAACGATGGCTTTTAAGATTTCTTCTTTTCGTTCCAGTTTCATCCTAACCTCCTTAGCACTCAACTTCTCAAGTGCTATTGATATTATAAATAACTTTTTAGCAATTTCAAGTCTTGAGTGCTAAATTTTCATTTTTCTCCGATTTTGTCCGACTTATATATAAAATAAGGAAGAAGTTCCACTGCTAGGTTAGCATATTCTAACTTTTTCATTGCTACCCTATTTCCCAGATGCTATAATCGATTTAGCATAATATATGAACGATAGAAAAGGATGACTGTATGAAAAACAAAGATTTGGACTTTGACCGGAAATCACACGTCCTATACTCCAAGCAGTGCGAGAAAATAATACGAGAACGGATTGAATGTCATTTTCCTGATAACACCGAAGAAATGTGGACTAAAGTTCAACTGCAATATGTATCATATTTAAAGGACTGGAGAACGGATTTAGGGGGAAAGAAGAATTTTCATAACGGATTAGGTGGAACCTATGACAACATTGCAATTCTTTCCTATTATTCCGTCTGTAGAGAGGTTTCCTCATTCAAAGAGATCGAAAAAATGATGGAAGATCTGATTCTACCTACATTCCAAAAACTAGGATTTGTCAACTTCAATCATAGGATATATAAAAAGCTGATGTACATCGCTTTTCAGAAATCCAAGAAGAAGTGCGATAAATATATGGATTATGATATGCGTATCAATCCATATGATACAGATAAACCAATCTATTACGAATTCAGAACCTGTCCGGTTGCTGAATTCGCAAAGAAGAATGGACTTACCGATATCGTACCTGCCTTATGCAATGTCGATTACAAATGCATGGAAGTCATGCATGCGAAACTAATAAGAAAGACAACATGTGTAAGTGGTGATAGATGTGATTACATGATATGTCAGGATAAAGACAAGGAAATAAAAGAACATCCTGAATACATCGATACCGATGGATCAAGGAGAAACAAATAGAATGAAATTTGAAACATACGGAAAAGAAGGAAATCCAGTCATACTGTTTTTCCACGCAATGGGAGTAATTGGATCAAGCAGCATAAGAGTCGCTATGAATTTGAAAGACTATTACTCCATCATGCCGACATCGACAGTCTACTGTCATGACGAGAGATACGTCTCAAAAGAGGATGAGATAAGACAAATAGAGGAATACTTGGATAAGAACAGTATCAATCATATCGAATTAGTCTGTGCTTCCTCATTAGGAGCCGATATCGCTATGTCGTTCTTATCCAAGACCAAAAGAGAGATTGGACACGTCTTTATCGATGGCGGTCAGTTTGCCCAGATTAACAAATTCACCCGTCGAATCATGACACCATTCCTCTATTTTGCTATTCGTAGCCTCTATAAGAAGAATGGTGAAAATCTAGGAAAGATACTTTGGTGTGATGATAAAGAGTTAAGACCTTACTTTGTAAAGGCCGGAAAAGAACTGACATACAGAAACATGAGAAGACAGTTATCAGATAGTCTTGTCAAAAAACCATTTCCACAAATTAGTGCTGAATTGCAAAAACATTGTTTTATCGAATTCGGAAGCGTAGAAGAGCATTTCAAGTATCGGGATGCTGTCATGAAATCCTATCCAGATGCCCGTTTTCCGGTCTTTGACGGATATAACCATATGCAGTATCAGATAAGAGATCCAAAAGGCTTTGCTGATATGCTCGCCTATATCATCGAGAATGATAAGATGCCTTCGTTGCCGTTTCTGAGATAAAGAAAAGCGCAGATTTCTCTGCGCTCAATTCATTTATCCGTTCTTCTTCGGATGGGCGATAAGCAGATGAATATCGACACCTTTCTCACGGAATTTTGTTTCATATTCCGTCTTAGGAAGGTAATCGACTTTTTCAGAGTAGAAAGGTTCAATGACTTCAAAATCATAGAGGTCAACAGTTTTGAAATATTCGACAGTATCGTTGAACAATTCACTGTTATCCGTTCGGAAGTAGAGTGTTCCACTCTCTTTTAGAATACGAAGGTATTCTTTTAGCATAGTTGGGTAACTAAGTCTTCTATGCTGTTGTTTTTTCTTCGGCCAGGGATCCGGGAAGTTGATGTAGATGTTATCTAGCTGATGATCCTCGATAAGAGGGAAGATTCTTTCAATCGGTGCGTTCAGAAGAAGGAAGTTTTTCTGTGTGTCTTTGACCTCCGCGCCTTTTTTGACAGCAAGAGCAAAAGCATTACGATTGATTTCAACTCCAAGATATCTGCTTTCCGGATGGAGCGCTGAGATTCCCAAAAGGAAACCTCCACATCCCGATCCGATTTCAAGGTTCGGATATTCTTTGACTTCTTCCGGATTGAAATCCGAAAGATTTCTGCTGATGTCCTTATTGGCTTCAAGGACCTCATCTGACCATTTGCGGTGTCTCAATCTCATACTAGAACGGCTTCTTTCCTGATCTTAAGTACTCGGAAAGATCATAGATGGCATGAGCATAGATCTGCATGTTGTCATAGAAATCAGAGAGAGGGAAGAATTCATCATTACCATGCATACGATAATCCCTTCCGATAAACTGTGCTCCGAAAGCAACGGAGTTCTTGCTTTCACGGGCATAGGTTCCGCCACCGATAGCAAGAGGCTTAGAAAGAGTATCTCCCGTCTCCTTCTGATATGAATTGAGAAGAATGCGGATAAAATCCGAATTAGGATCGGAGACAAAGCCATCGCTTCCACCTAATTTGGTGATATCAGCTTTGGTGCCTTTCTGAATAAAGGAAAGGACATCATCAGCGGATAAGGAAGCCGGGAATCTCAGATTGACAAATAAGGAAAGCTTACCGTTTTGATAAGAAATACGTCCGATATTATAGGAGGTCTCACTGAAATCCTTATCTCTGAAGTTTCCATGGAATGCTTCACCCATTCCATCCTCATAGTCCTTGTAAATGGCAAGCAGAGTGTCATTGTGATAGAACCCACCGAGGAAGTTCAACAGATGAAGTCCGGCATTGACACCATTCCAAGGCATAGATCCATGATAGGGTTTGCCAAGCATGGATAATTTTCCATCCTTGAACTCGCCTTTGACGACTCTATGCTTATCAAGATAAACAGCAAGAGCATCTTTGATTTTCTCTTCATCATCGTCGATGATGCAGCTCGCTTCAGCCAAGACGATGTTCAATGCGGAGCCAAGCGAGAAATCTCTTACGTGTTCTAATGAAATGTTATAGTCAGCCTCATATGCATAGATGGATTTTTCAGCATAGATAAGCGGATAATCAGCATCTGGAGAAATACCGAGTGTCGGATATTCCTTCTTCATCGTATGGAAATAATGTTCTAAGCAGAGGGAATCATTTTCTTCATTTCCGCCAAAGAGGAAACGGAGCCTGTAACCGCCTAACATATGATTGTCCATAAGCGCTTTGACAGCATAGAGACAAGCAAGAGCCGGGCCTTTGTCATCACTAGAGCCTCTTCCATACATAGTGTTTCCATCTTCCAATGTAAGTTTGAAAGGATCATGAATCCACTTTGCTCTATCGACAGGAACGACATCACAATGTCCATAGATATCAAGGATCTTATCGCCTTCTCCATAAGTCAACTCCGTGACATAGTTGTCGCAGCGATTCACTTCAAAGCCAAGTCTTTCTCCTAGCTTAGCGACATAGGCTAAAGCATCCTCGACGCCCTGTCCAAAAGGCATAGTTTCACTCTTTGTCTCATAATCGAGAACGGAAGGGATAGCGACAAGTTCCTTCCATGTCTGTAATGCTTCTTCCTTATACGGAGCGACTAACTTCTTAAACTCCGTATCGTTCATCTTCATCGGTTCTGCGTTCTCTTTCATAGCGCTTTTTTCCTTTCTAATATTGATACATCATGTCCGCTGATCTTTACTAGGCCTTTTAGCGTATGAGCTAAATCATAAATGACCTCATCATCTATCCATGATTTTAGATGGTCTTTGATCAGATATGCGTTTCCGCCTGTCAGGATCACATCCGCTTCCGGATTATCATATTCTTTCTTAATAGCCTTTATCATGCCAGCAATCAATGAGGATACCCCATTGATGACACCGGATGAAATGCATTCCTCGGTCTTCAATGACACAAGAGGAGGATTTTTCATAATCGGTGAATTCTTTAAGAGATCCGTCTTGGAATGTAGGATTTCAGGGAAGGATGATAGTCCCGGGAAAATCTGACATCCGCGGAAGTAGGAATTCTTATCCAGATAAAGAATCTTGCTTGCAGTTCCTAAATCGATGACAATCATGCCTTTTCCATAGCTATTCTTGACAATATCACAGAACAGATCACTTCCTAAGATATCGATGTTATCCACTTGAATATGATTGTCTTCTGCATACTTTTTCATCACTTTTTGATCCATGCAATGAATATTGCAAGACGGGAAGAATTCATTCAGGGCTTCTTTCAAGTTGGATAATCCAGTCGAATTCACAGAAGAGACATAGACATCTGAAATAGGGTTTTGTCTTTGAATGTATGCGTAGATATTCGTTCTCGATCTCGTTTCTACTTTTTCAATAGACCATCCGTTTTGATTGACCAAAAGGATATCAATAGTTGAATTGCCGATATCGGCATAGAGAATCGACGGATTCTCTAGAATAGGTTGATTGTTTGACATAGCCTCAACATTATAGCATGATAGCAAACGCACTAAATCAAATTGATGAAACAAAAGTCACACTTTTAGTGTGATGCTCCCTTCTATATCCGTTCTACGATATGGAATCGAAAGAGAATCCAATGTGATTGTTGTTTCCTTATGTGGATGCCCGTATTTGTTCTTCTCACCACATGAGATGATAGCCAAAGATGGATTCAATGCCTGAAGGAATGTGAAATCGCTCGATGTATTAGAACCATGATGTCCGATTTTAATGACATCCGCTTTCAGCTCCGGTGTTTCTTTTATGATTCTTCTTTCCACTTCCTTTGGTGCATCCCCCATAATGAGAAAAGTCTTTTTCTTGATTGTAAAAGCATAAACACCGGATTGATAATTGTTATCCTCTTTTTCAGAATAATCCCAGATGTTATAGTTTTGAATGACTAGGCCTTGAATCGAGATTGTATTGTCTGTCTTTAAGAAGTCCTCTCTCGTATACACTTGATCGACTTCGAACTCTTTCTGTAGTCCTTCTAAAGCCCCGTTATGATCATAATCCGAGTGTGTGATAATGACGGCATCCAGAGATGGTATCTTACGTTTTCTGAAATAGGGAACGAGACATTCTTTTCCTAAATCAACATTCTTCAATCCACCCGTATCGATCAGAATATTCGTCCGTCCATTACGAATCAAAGTGGAGTCTCCCTGATCAACATCGATGAACGTGACCTCATAATGTGAAGTGAAATCCGGAACAAAATGAAAGGAAGTGAGCATAATCAAACTCAAAGACACAATTTTTCTTTGCTTTACATAATGATATCCTCTTAATATCTCGATGAAAATATAGAAAAGATAATAAAAGACGAAGAAAAAAACTGAAATTTTTCCACTGACAAGATAAAAATCAACGCCCTCTATCTTCTCAGAAAGCATGACAAGAAAAGAGCATAGTGGGTTGATCAGATAAGAGACTTGCGGAACGACAAAAAGAAGAAGAGACAAAAGGAAAAGAAAATGAGAATAAGGGACTAAAATCAAAGACAAAAAGATGGATAAAAAAGAAAGATATCCATCTTGAATCAGGCTATATGGAAGATAGAAAATCTGAATCCGAAGATAGAATGAAAACGGATTGATTTTTTTCTTATCCTTTTTTCTTGGAAATAGTGCAAAAGAGATTAGCAACGGAAAAGCATAATAGAAAGCCGGGCTTGTAAGAGAATACGGTTCTAAAGATAGCATGATGATTGCGGTCAAAGAAACTCGGCTTAAATAATCAAGTCTTTTCTTTTTGAATTCATTGACTGCTTTTAGTATTGCAAGCATTGTCAATCTTCTGAGCGTATAGGAAAAAGATGAAAGATAACAAAAGAAGATAAGTATAACAATTTCAATCAATAAAGAGAGTTTCTTTTTCTTCTCACCGAAAGTCTTCTCCATCACGCGGAACAAAAAAGAAAGGTGAAATCCGGATAAGGAGAATAGGTTCAGCACCCCTAATCCGTTCAATGAGGATAAGCTATCTTCTGAATATATGCTTTCCTGAAAAAGAAAGGATTCAATGAATGGCTTTGAAATGTCGTCCGAATATAAAAGCAGATAGTTCTTTATCGGATTTTCTTTTCCAAAAAGAGAAACAACCATTTTTCTCTCTTTCACATTCAGCGCGCTAAAAACGCCTTGGCTATTTAGATAACCTTGAAACGAAAAACCGGATTCATAATGAGAGAAAGACAAAGAAGTAAGATTTCCTTTAACATGCAGAATGGATAAAAAAGGTATCGAATTGTTTTTCTCAGAGACATAGAATTTTCCTTTTATCGTCAGAATCAGATAATAGTTCTCTTTGCTTTTGATAACGACTCCATAGTTATCGATTGTACCCTCTGTCGATTTCGGATACAAGAAAGCAAGAAGAAAGAAAAGAACCATCAGAATAAGATAGACAAAGACTTCATTCTTTCTCTTCAGATAACAGACTAAATAAAGGAGAACCGGTATGACAAGTAGAAAACAGAACAACGAATAGATTCCCGATAACAGTCCGATCAATATGAAGAGAAAAGAGAAGAAGAGTCTCATGCAATGGAAATCTTGTTCTTCACCTTTTCAAATGTCGCCTGTCCGACACCTTTGACATTCATGACATCCTCAATGGCCTGATAATCCCCGTTGGAAACACGGTAATCCACAATATTAGGAGCCTGTGTCGAATTGAATCCGACTTCTAGTAATGCTTCCTCTAGTGCAATGTTGATGTTGACTTTGCTCAGTGTCGTATCGACGCAAAGTCCGCTCGTTGTAGCAATAGGAGCGATGTAAAACGACGTCCTTGTCGAAATGATCAAGGAGGAATTGAATGCAGACTCATCCGCATTGGTGGTAACACCACCTGCCATCGTGATCAAATCACCTAAAGTCAAAGAAGCTGCGATCGAATATTCACCAGGATGATTGATTTCACCGCTGATAGCGACTTTCACGGTATTTTCATCATTTGCTTCCGTAGTCTTTGTCCCGCTTGTTCCTCCTGTAGTGCTACTACCTATCTTATGGACCGCAGACAACATAAAAAGACCTACTACTGTAACGACTATGCCTATGACAATTGTCTTAACCATAATCTTATCCCCCTTCACTAAGATATACACTCAGAAAGAGGAAAATCACAAAGTAGGTCTATTTATTTTTTAGATTCAGAACAGATGATTAGTTCTTGTATTCGATCTTGACGATTTCAACAGAATAGGTGATGCCAGCATTGACTGTGACAATATCACCGGCCTTGTGTCCAAGGATTGCCTTGGCAACAGGGCATTCACTGTTGATTTCACCATTCAACGGCTTGGTGTTGGAAGTACCGATGATCTTGACGACATAGGTCTTTCCATTGTCAACACGCTTCAATGTGATTTCACCAGTGGCGGAAACAACATTCTTATCGATCTTGGATTCATCGATGATCTTGGCATGATCAAGAGTGTAGCTGATCTCATCGATTTCTCTTTTGATCTTTTCGAAAGTCTCCTTGGCGGCATCATAATCAGCGTTTTCGCTTAAGTCACCCATGGCACGGGCAGAATTCAATGCCTGGTCAGCTTTCGGTCTTTCGACATTGATAAGGTATTCTCTTCTTTTTTCAAGTTCTTCTTTTTTTGCTTTAGTAATTTCTTGTTCCATATTAAAACAATTCTCCTTCGATGAAAGTCCATAAAATTATATCATAATCAAGCCAAGAAAGACTCAATTATTGCATTATTTCCGATTTTCTTTTGATTCAGAAAAAGAAGCAAGGGAATTCTTATGTTTTTTCATCTTTAAAAAAGTCTTTTGTTTTTCTTATCATAAAGATATAATGTACTTCCCACCAACAATGTAACCGCTAACATTTATTCAACTATACAAGGAGGAATTATGAAAATCCATCAAGAAATCAAAAAGGGTACAAGCGTATTATCGCTCTTAGACGAAAAAGAAAAAAAGAATTATTATTGCTGTAAGATACAAGGACGCATCCGTGAGCTGAACTATGTCTTTGACCATGACGGAAGCTATGATATTGAGTTTCTCAATCTTGAGAATCCGGATTCCACAAGAATCTATACGACTTCCATGCGTTATCTGATCTCGTTAGCTGTCAAAGAGATCAATCCAAGACTCGAAATCCGTTTCTTCTACAACATCTCCCGTTCCATCTTTGCGAAAGTCATCTATCCAACTGGTTTCAAGATGACTTCTTCCTTTGTATCTAAGGTAGAGGAGAAGATGAAAGAAATCATCGATAGCGATATCCCATTCACCCGCGTAAAGCTTACAAAAGAAGAGGCCATGAAACGATATCGTGAAGAACGTCTGACCGACAAACTCAATGTCTTGAAATACAGAAGCGAAAGCTATGTTCACGTCTATCAGTCAAAGCACAACAACGTCTCTTACTTCGACTATCTCTATGGAATGATGGTTCCATCTTCTGGATATCTCTCTCATTTCACACTTCGTTACTATGCTCCCGGATTCTTAGTCCAGGTTCCAAGAAGCGAATGCCATGGTGAAATCCCTCCGTTCTCCGATGAGATGAAGTTTGCCACCTCTTTAGCAAGCACCTATGAATGGGCAGAAAAGAACAAGCTTTCCACCGCTTATGAGACGAACCGTTTCATCAAGACTTATGATGCCATGTCTCTTATCAATCTTTGTGAAGCAAGAATAAACAACATGCTTTCTGACTTAGGCAAGGAAATCGTTCAGGATGACCATATTAGACTTATCTGTGTTGCTGGTCCTTCCTCTAGCGGAAAGACATCCTTTGCTAATAGACTTCTTTTCGAATTGATGTCTAGAGGATTACGTCCTATCCGTATTTCCATCGATAACTTCTATATTCCGAAAAAGGAACTTCCGGAAGGAACCGATATCGAATCCATCGAAGCTTTGGATCTCCCCTATTTCAACGATTTCATCTCAAGGCTGATTCAAGGAGAAGAGGTTGAAAACCCAATCTACGACTTCAAGACGGGAAAGAGAACATTCTCAAAGGCGATTCATGTCGATGATAACCAGCCGATTATCATCGAAGGCATCCACGCTCTTAACAACAAGATGACAGAAGAGATTCCTGACTTCCAAAAATACAAAATCTATATTGCACCGCAGCCCCAGGTCAACATCGATAACCACACACCGATATCCATGACAGATATGAGACTCTTGAGAAGAATTGCAAGAGATGCTAGAACAAGAGGGAGCGATGCAAAAGAGACAATCGGCATGTGGCCAAACGTAAGAAACGGTGAATTCAATTACATCTATCCAACACAGGAAAACGCAGACTTTGTCTTCGATTCCTATTACCCATATGAGCCCTGTGTACTGAAGGATATTGTTTTACCTCAGTTAGACAAGATTACTCCTGATATGGAAGAGTTCTTGACCGCCCAGAGACTAAAGAACATGATCAAGTACTTCCTACCGATCAGTGCGGATGATATCCCCTGCAATTCCCTGATGAGAGAATTTGTAGGAGGATCTTCCTTCAAAGACGCAAGATGAGAAAAAAGCCACTCCCGCGGGAGTGGCTTTTAATTCCTTAGTCAATATTTCACAAGAAACTGACTAAGAGCCTTGGATTAGTCGGCGAAGTGGATGTTATTGGCTCTGAGACCCTTGTCGGTAGAAGCTTCTTCATAGTCGACCTTCTGACCAACTTCGGCAGTCTTGAATCCATCCATGACTAACTGAGAATAATGGAAGAAATAATCCTTGCCATCTTCACCAGTGATGAATCCATAGCCTTTTTCTTTGTCGAATTTCTTAACGGTACCCTTCATTGTCTAAACCCTTTCTTTCGCATCGATAAATTATCAATGCGATAAAAATATATCACAAAAGCATTTCAATTGAGAGATATTTTTTTAGTATTTTTTTGTAAGCGGTTATAAAGCACTGCCTCGAAGAGCCTCTTTTGGAGAGATTTTTCGCATCTGAAATGCCAATAATAAGAAGACAATAATAGATAAAAGGAGCATTTCCATAAAGGAAATCACAAAAGGAGCAATGCTAGATTGATAACTGGAAAGAGTCAATTCCATCGTGTCTTTGATCATCTTCTCAGCTATCAAAGATACAGATAGAGAAGATAAATAACTGATAAAAGATAGTACAAATATCAGGAAAAGATAGTACATGAATATTTCCATTTTCCGATAACCAAGAGCCAACATCACGCCGACTCCTTTTTTGTCCTTCTTCAATATCAGGAAAAAGGATAAGAACATAAGATATCCAGAGCAAATGAACGATAGTATCGATAATGTGAAAAACAACCTTGATAGCATCGTCAATGTTTTATTTATTTCCGCTATCATGTCATACATCGGGAAACTCGTGGTGTACTTACCCCCTTGTCTAAAAAGACTCTCACATTTTTCTTTTGTCGTTTTATCAAAATCCACCCTCAGCGTCGCATTCGTCACGGTGAAGCTATCTTTGCCCTGTTGTGTCAGGTAATAGGAGTAGGCCAAGGGAAAAAGGGCATCTTGATAAAGAGAAAGTTCCTCTTCATCATAGATTCCGGATATGGTCAGTTCCCCTTCTACAAAGTAATGACGGTATAAATCACCTTCTTTTTTTGTCTTTTCCAGTGTCAGAACATATAATTTCTCACCTAGCGCATCATTTACATGAGGAAAAAAAGTATCTGCCATCTTCTTGGATATCCCGATTTCGCGATTCGTCTTTGGTTTCTCTCCATATAAGATTGGGGCACTGTCATAAGGATGAAATACTAATCCGTTTCCATCCATAGAAGATACCAAATCCGCTTTAATGACTCCTTCTTCTGTCTGCATGACAGAGCCTTGGAAGCTTCCTAAGTCATATTTCGAGTATGCGTTTGAATCCTGTATCCGATTCAATTTTTCCTTGTATCTTGAGAAGAAGTAGGGATTTAAGAACCCACTTATATATCCACTTGCTGTATAGGTATACATAGGTGAAGAAAAACATAGCGATGAGAAGATTTCCTCATTGTCATGAAAGAGTTTTGTTATTTCCTTTACTGAGATTCGGCTTTTATAGTCCTTATAGATTCCTATCCGGTTATATGTATCCTCATTTCCTTTCATATAATATCCGGATAGTTTCAATATCTCCAAAGTCAAATGGCTTTGTTCATCTTTGAGAAAGGATAATAGGAAATCAAGAGTTTTTTCTTTCTTAGTTCGAATCCCTCTACATTTCACAAGAGTCCAGGGAGGATATTCTCCTTTTTCCTCTTCGAATCTCTCTTTGAAATGGAGGATTTCCTTTACAAAATAAGCAGAAAAATCTCTCTTTGGAATCACGATTTCGCATCGAGAAGAAAGAAAGACATTTCGAATGCGAAAGGAATGCTCTAGATGATAATTCCATTCACTCACATTCAATATCATATCTAGTGATACAAGCTTATAACTCAATATGCCATTGATATAAGTCACGTCCTTCTCCTGAATCTCATTCTTCTTCATTCCTGTCAACAGATAGTAGAAACCAAAGAAAGATTCCTCATCCAATAATAGTGCTAGTTCATCATCTTTATAGTCTTTGACTTTGTCTTCTAAACCCATCTCTTCCGGCCAGGAATAATTCAGAAGTGAATCAACGGAGAGTTTCTTTAATGAATAGGTCGAATTCTGACACCTGGCCTTCAAGGATTGATTGTTTAAAAATATCTCATTCAATGATGTGAGATAGAATATGTCTTTATCAACCACATATTCCGGATAGTTCAATAGGTAATGATTCACTTCCTCTTGGGATGCTATCTCATATCCGGAACGTTCGATCCCTTGGTCTTTGTTTTCAATGACTACCGTATTGTCTTTCATATACTTAGAAAAGGATTCCACTAAAGAAGAGGATACATTTCCGGAGAGTTGAAAAGAAAACGAGGAAGAAAACAAGGATAAAGTCAGCGCAAAGAAAACGACAGACATGAAACGAACATTCGCTTTTAGGAAAGAAAAAGAAGAACGAAGCTTGGATTTCAACGGATAACTTCTTCTCTCGATATTTTTCTGAATTGTCTTGGATTCACTATTTGTTCCTTTTCTTTTCTCATTTATCTTTCCATTGATGATCTCATACACACTGCTAGAAGAAGGAATCGACTCTAATTCATGGGTTATGATAATGACTAACCTGTTTTTCGATTCCTCTTCTAAGATATCAGTGATGCGCTGTCTTAGCTTTTTATCTAGAGAACTAACCGGTTCATCGACTAGAAGGATATCAGATGGTTTTAGAAGCCCTCTTGCTAATGAGAGTCTTTTCTTCTCACCTCCTGATGCATCTTTAAATTTCATCTTCCTCTTTTCTTCTAATCCGACTCTTTTCAATACCTCTTGTATTCTTCGCTTCTTTTCCTCCTCAGAAAAAGAGATGATGTCCAACACTTTATGTAGATTATCTTCTACGCTCTCCTCTTCCATTGAACAGAAATCCTGGAAAACAAAAGAAACATGTCGAAAGCGATAAAAGGATTTCTCCTCTTCCGTCATATCCTTGAGTTCTTTCCCTTGAAAAATCAGGCTCCCTTCATAATCTTCATCGATAGCACCAAGCAAGGAAAGCAAAGTCGTTTTACCCGCCCCTGATTTACCGACGATATAAAATAGGCCTGTGTCTGGAAAAGAAAGAGAAATATCATCCAATACAGGAACGAAACCCTTCTGATATCGTTTTGTCAAATGAGATAATTGAATCATCAGTCTTCTCCTTCCAATTGTTCTTTTACCTCATTTTCTTTGATTTTCCTCAAAGCCAAGAACGAGGAAAGAACAGAGACGAAGAAAACAAGAAGGAAGAGAAGAATAAGATAAGAGAAAATGACACCATGAAAGAAGGAAGGATAGAGAAGTCTCGTTAAAAGCGAATCAAGTGAAACACTGATAGCACTGACTGTGAAAAAGAGAAGGATGGAATCGAAAAGGAAGAATAAAAACGAAAGAGCAAAGATCAGAATCCGTCTGTTCTTTCTTGGATTTTCCAAAACAGAAAGAAGAGCAAAGAAACGAATGTTATCGACATATAAGGAATAAATCACAAGAAATTCCGATAAGAAAGCACCCAATAGATTCAATCCAAGAAAAAGAGAGATCACTTTCAATAGGGAGTCTGTGACTTCTAGTGCAGATGTTTCCATCGTAAGGGCTTGATTTGTAACCTTTAGGCTTTCATCGTTCTTTGTCGAACTGATAAAAGAAGGCACATCCTGAAGATAGAGAAGAATCTCATGACTTAGATAATCCTCTTGAGCATATTTATCGACATCGAGATAAGAAGAAAGATAAACATCCAAATCATATTCCTTCGATGTCTTCTCTAATTTCATTTGACTGATATAGTCTCTCATGCTTTGATAATCATAATAGACAGTCGGATTGTTTAATAGTTTCTTTTCTTTGCATATACCAACTATTCGAAAGGTATAATCGAAAGAAATAATCTCTTCCATCTCTATTTCATTTACAGGAAATGCGACTTGATAGGAGAAATGAATCATACGTTCTAACACACCACCACCAAAAGAAGAAACAAAAGACGAATTGACAACGACTTCTTTTTCATTCTGTGGTGTTCTTCCATTCGCAATCCGAGTCTCGTCATGATTGAAAACCGGAAAGAAGAGACAGTCTTCCTCTTTCCCACCTAATGAGATCTCACGCGATGATGGAAGAAAGTAATCCAACGAAGGATAAATAGAAGTCATCTGATATTTTTCTCTTGTCTCTTTATCTGGAATCACATATCGTTCCAAAGTGAGATGTCCTTCTTGTGCTATCTTCACTTTCTCTTTCACTTTTAAAGTTTCATATCCGTAATGCTCTTTTGAAAGAGAGGTCAAAAATGATGGCAGATTGTTCTTGATCGACAAAGAAAAATAGACTAAAGCAAGATTGAGGACAAGAAACAAAGATGATATCAGAATTCGTTTCCTTTTCGATTTGAGGTATTGATATTGTAAAGAAATAGCCTTTTTAAATGAGACGTGTCCTCCTTTTTTCTCTTCTTGTTTCTCGATTGATTTTAAACTGTTTTCTTTCTTGTTTTCATTTCTTAAGATCAATTTCCCTTCCTCTAATTCATATAATGCATCGGCTATGATGAACGAGTTCTTTTCATCATGACTAACCATGATGACAAGTTTTGTTTTAGATATCTCCTTAAGAATGGAATAGATGGCTTTGGATGATTTTTCATCCAATTGCCCTGTCGGTTCATCGAGTATCAGAACATCCTTATTTAAAATAAGAGAACGGGCTAATGACACTCTCATCTTCTCTCCACCGGATAGAGTCGTTACATCTCTTTTCTCGTAATTTTCTAAATCTACTTTCTTCAGTACCTCTTTCACTTTTTTATCGATATCAATTTCATTCTTCAGTACTAGCGGAAAAGAAACGTTGTCTTTTACGTCCATATAAGGTAGTAAAAGAGGGGACTGAAAAACATAGGAAAACCTCTCTCTTTCATTTCCTTCTATCGTCCCTTCCTTCAAAGGAAGGACATGAGTGAGCAAGGAAAGAAAAGTCGTCTTTCCTGATCCGCTTTTACCTAATATCACGATAAATCCAGAGTCAGGAAAAGAGACTGAAATATCATTCAGTACTTTCTTATCCTGATATGAATATGATAAGTGATTGATCTTAATCAAATGTTTTTCCTCATAGTAATATTTGTTCACATATGAGGAAAGAGCAAAACATCAAAGAGTTTTCAGTACAGAGATAAGATTCTTTTCTTTGCTCTTTAAATAGATAGCATTGCTGATCAGGCAATAGGAAGTCAAAGCACCTACTCCACCCGGAACAGGTGTATAGTTAATGTCATCTTCTTCATTGACTGTAAATCCAAGATCTCCACTCATAGCGGAGAACCCGCAATCGATGATAGTAACGCCTTTCTTTAACATTTCCTTTTTCACAAGACCAGAATGTCCAGATGCCAGTATGATAATATCAGCATCTTTTAGATAATGGTCTCTTTGCTCTTCTGTTGTCTTAGAATGAAGAAGAATGACATTTGAATTCTTCTTGTTCATCAGTTCAAAACAAGGCAAACCTAAAGAAAGAGATCGGCCAATGATAACTGCATTCTTATTCTCTGTTTCAACAGAATAATAATCTAATATTGTCTTCACTGATTTTGCAGTGGCAGGAAGGTAATTCAAATCCCCTGAGAATAATAGTCCTCGATTGATGTCACTCAACATGTCCGGATCAGAAGATGAAGGTATCATATCGATAAACTTCTTTTCATCACGGATAGGAAGAGGTCTTAAAAGCAAGACGCTATGTTCCTTCAATAGGCTGTTCTTAAAAATAGAAAGATTCTCTTCCTCCGTCTTGCTTTTATCGTAATATCCGATTGTATAGGGAATGGAAAAAGAATCCAATAGTTTCTTAATACTATTAAGATAACTGACACAGTCTACATTATCCTTATCCAAGTAAAGATAAAAGGAAAGAGGAACAAGAGAAAGATTCTCTTGAATGATGTTTTTAAGTATAGGTCTGATTGTTTTTCCCGATAGTTGTCTCATGAATCAATCCTCCATTTTCTTACTAGCCGGCACTTTGGGAAGACCAGGCATTGTAAAGATGTCACCTGTTAACGGAACAATGAATTTTGCACCCGTGAAGACACGATACGATTTGATGTGCAGTGGAACTTTTGGCACATTCACCAAATGCGGATCATCACTGAGTGAGTTTGGAACCTTGGACATACAGACAGAAAAATCAGAAACAGGGAGTTTCAAGATCTCTTTCAGCTGTTCTTCTGACTTTTCAGAATATTCAACAGAGGTAGAGCCATAGATTTCAGTTGCAATTTTCTCTATCTTCTCCTTGATGCTCATGCCTTCATTGACAATAGGAGAAAAGCTTTCTTTCTTTTCGATAGAGAGAAGTTCCATCGCTTTCTTAGCCAATTCAACACTTCCTTTTGGTCCATCTGTATAGGAAGTATTCAACGCATAAGGAATATGATTCTGTTTCAATAATTCAATAAGAGCATTCGTTTCTGAAGTAGTATCAGTATCAAAATGATTGATGCTGACTAAGCAAGGTAGATGATACAAAGAGACATTGTTAACATGTTTAAGAAGGTTAGCAAAGCCTTCTTTGATTGCATCGACATTCTCTAACTTCATGTCGCTATAAGAGACACCGCCATGCAGTTTCAAGGAACGGACAGAAGTCACCATGACAATCAAATCAGGAGCCTTATTCTGTAAAGGTGAGATGATGTCTAAATATTTCTCCATTCCTAAGTCAGAACCGAATCCAGCTTCCGTAATGACATAATCCGCAAAACGAAGAGCGGTATCCGTAGCTAAAACGGAATTTGTCCCATGAGCGATATTGGCAAATGGTCCACCATGAACAAGAGCTGGTGTATGATACTTGCTCTGGACAAGATTTGGATAAAGGGCAGTATGAATCAGTTTCTTGATTGCGACTCTAGACTTGAGGTCTTTCACGAACACCGGTTTATCATCTTTCGTGTAGGCAACAAGAATGTTTTCAACTCTATCAAGGAAATCTTCTTCACTTTTTGCCAAGCATAAGATAGCCATAATCTCTGATGCAGCCGTAATGACGAATGATGATGTATGTGGTGTTGCTTTCTTATCGGATAAGGCAACCTCAATCGTTCTAAGGGAACGATCATTCATATCCATGGCACGAGGGAAGACAATGCGATTTGGATCGATATCAATGTTTCCTTGATATAGTTCGTTATCCACTAATGCTGCAATAAGATTGTTCACGCTTGTAATGGCGTGCATATCACCAGTGAAATGAAGATTGATGTCATCCTCGGGAACAAGAATTTCTTCTCCTCCACCTGTGCCACCGCCTTTCACACCAAAGACGGGTCCTAATGATGGTTCACGTAGAGCAAGCATCGCATTCTCATTCAAATAGGAAAGACCATCAGCAAGGCCGATTGCGGTTGTCGTTTTCCCTTCACCAGCCTTGTTCGGTGTCATTGCAGTGCAGAGAATCAATTTGCCTTTTCTTTCTCTTTTCTGGGAAACGGAGAAACAATCAATCTTGCACTTATCGTATCCAAAAGGAATGATGTCCTCTTTGCTGATACCTATTTTTGTCAAGATGGATTCAATCTCATACTCTTTGTTCATATCTATTTCCCTCCTTCATTTCAATACTGTCCTCAAATATTGATAGATTTCGTCCTTAGTCCCCTTTTTGATATTAGGGAACTGATTGCGTAAGAACGTTCTCTGTTTCTTTGCATATTGATGTGTGTGAAGCTTAATCAGATTCTTCACTTCATCACCAATCGGTTTCTTTTCATCCATCGCAGTGATGATTTCATCATATCCAATGCAGTGGAATGGTCTTAAGTCTTTCCCATATTTTTTGACAAGTCTTTCCACCTCTTGAACGAATCCTTCATCAAACATCTGATCAACTCTTTTATCAATCTTTTCATTCCCTAGATCTTTATCGATTTCCAACTGGAAGAAAGTGACAGGATAGATCGGCTTTCCATCATTTGCTTTTAGAATCTCTTCTCTTTTCTTTCCAGAATCAAGCTGAACAAGAGCTCTGACAAGACGTCTTGGATTCTTGTTATCGATGCTCTCATAAGTCTCTAAATCTTTTTCTTTAAGAAGGGACTGTAGTTCTTCTATAGGGAGAGAATCATAATAAGCCTGTTTGCTATTTTCCTCTCTTTCAAAAGAATAATTGAATAGAAGAGCCTTCACATAAAGGAAATTTCCACCGACTATAAGAACATCTCTATCCTGTTTCAAATAGGATTCTAGAATCGGTCTGATTTCCTGTTGAAAGAGATAGACTGACATCTCATGGTCTGGTTCATATTCGTCAGTGAAGTAGAAATCCAATCCTTCAATATCCTCTTTCTTCGGCTTATCGGTTCCTATCTGCATCATCTTAAAGCATTGGAAAGCATCAGCCGAAATCACGGGCACATGAAATTCACGGGCTAAGGAAATAGCCAGAGATGTCTTTCCGCTTGCCGTCTGTCCTAAGATGCAGTAAATCAAAATCCGCTCCTCCTGAATATGCGTTCAATGTCTTCTTTCGTCATACGGATCATAGTAGGTCTTCCATGCGGGCAATTGGCTGGATTCTTGCATTTGGCCAAATCACGAAGAAGGGCCTCCATTTCACTAAGAGGCATAACATGATTCGCTTTGATCGACATCTTGCAGGCAATTGTCGCGATGGTAAGATGAAGCAAGGATAGAGGATCACAGGCCTCATCATTCAAACAGGCATGAACACAGTCCTGAATGACATTGTTCATGTTTTCTTCGTTTAGGAAGGAAGGGATTTCCATGGCTTTTGCAGTATGGGAACCAAATGGCTCCACGATGATTCCAACCGATGCCAAACGGGCTATATGTTCCTCATCAAAATTGATTTCCTCTTTTGGAGTCAAATCAATCGTTATCGGAATCAGAGGAACGATTCTGCTTCTCACAGAGGCAAATAGGGCCTCTGTCTTTTCAAAATTGATTCTTTCTGCTGCAGCGTGCTGATCGATGATATAGAATCCGTCTTTCGAATCACAAATGATATAAGTGTCTAACACCTGCCCGACCGGATGCATGTCAGGAAGTTTATGGGAGTAACCTAAATCATTGAATATCGTGTTGTAATAGTCAACATGTTCATAATATGCAATAGGTTTCTTTTCACTTGGAATCGGTTTAACATCTTCTTTTACTTCACTTGGTTTGTATGTTTCCTCTTGTTTGGTTATGGTAGGAACATACGGACTTTTTGACACATATGTTTCCTGAATAGGAAGAGAATCCTGTAAGAAAACTTTTTCTTCCTTTTGATCTATTTCAGGATAGGTAGCCTTGGAAGGAGTATTATCCTCTAATTCCAAATCCAAAGGATCTTCTTTCTTCCCCATCAGTTTTTCACTTTTTGGATCTTGGCTTGCAAAATAAATCGGTTTCTTCATCTCTAATGTCTTAGAGATTTCATTCTTGATATCTCTTGCAATCTCATCTTCCATGGAGATTCTGACTTCCTTCTTAGTCGGATGAACATTGACATCGACTAATGAGGCATCGATGTCAAGACAGATGATATCGAAAGGATATCGTAACGGAGGAAGATAATCTTTGTATGCTTCCTCAATTGCTTTATTGATCTTGTAATCATAAATGCAGCGGTTATTGAGGAATGTCAGCATATCCTTTCTTCTCGAATAGTTGATTTCAGGCTTCGATATGAATCCTAAAAAGGAATAGGCAACGCCTTCCTTTTTAATCGGATAAAGGGATTGGGCGATGGTATTTCCATAGATTTTCTGTACACATTCTAAAAGATCATTTCTTCCGGAAGTTCGGAATATCTCTTTACCATCGATGACTAAAGAAAAAGAAATATTCGGAAAACCTAATGCTAAATGTTCCACAGTCTCGATGATGCTATATGTCTCAGCCTGAGATGAACGAAGGTACTTCAGTCTTGCAGGCGTATTGAAGAAGAGATTGCTGATTTCAAATATCGTGCCTTTTCTGCTAGGTGCATCCATGACACGAAGTTCCTCATTGGGATTCGACTCCACTCTCGTACCCACACCCGTTTCAGAACAGGTGGTCAGCACCACATGAGAAACAGCGGCAATAGACGGGATTGCTTCACCACGGAATCCAAGTGTGTGGATACGATTCAAATCAAACTCCGTCTTAATCTTGCTAGAAGCATGTCTTAAAAAACAATGAATTGCGTCATCTCGGTCCATTCCAAAACCATCATCCTTAACAAGGATGGTGCCTTTGCCAGCATCTGTGATACCGACGTAGATATTTTTGCTATTGGCATCGATGCTGTTCTCAACCAGTTCCTTAACAACAGAACTAGGGCGTTCAATCACTTCACCGGCTGCGATCAGGTTCGCTAATTCCGGTTTCATCAATTCAATTCTGGACATCAGTGAATCCTCTTCTTAAGATTGATCAGATAGTTTAAGGCATCAAGAGGAGATAAAGTCATCGGATCTAGTTTCTTCAGTTCATCAAGGACCGGATCTTTCTTTACTTCCTCTTTCTTGATTTCACGGACCTGGGAACGGTCGACAGCGCTTTGTTTTTCCAAAGAGGTGAGGAGTTCATCTGCACGTAGGATGATCTCGTCTGGTAAACCAGCTAATTTGGCAACATTCACACCATAGGATCGATCCATGCTTCCTTCTTTCATACGATAAAGGAAAGTAACTTTTCCATCGTTCTCACTGACTTCACAATGGATATTCTTGACAGCGGAAATCTTCTCACTGAGCTTTGTGATTTCATGATAATGAGTAGAGAAGAATGTCTTAGCATGAACATGTCTTACGATGTATTCAATGATAGACTGGGCAATAGCCATACCATCAAAGGTAGCGGTTCCTCTTCCGATTTCATCAAAAAGGAAAAGGGAATGATTGTCAGCAGCCTCTAATGCTTCAGCAACCTCACTCATCTCTGTCATGAATGTGGATTGGCCTTTGATCAGGTTATCGCTAGCACCGATTCTCGTGTAGAGAGAATCAAAGATCGGAATCGAACAGAAACTAGCCGGTACAAATGAACCCATCTGTGCCATGATGGAAAGAAGGCCGAACTCTTTCATATAAGTGGATTTACCGCCCATGTTCGGACCTGTGATGATAAGAACATCAGTCGAATTATCCATATAGTAATCATTGGCGACAAAAAGAACACCAGGAGCAGCTTTCTCGATAATCGGGTGTCTTGCTTCCTTGATATCGATTTTATTTTCTCCGTTGAATGTCGGACGAATATAGTTGTTCTCGCTTGCAACATAGGCTAAGTCGAGGAAATAATCCAACTCCGAAACAGCATCGCTTGTCTTTTGAATCTGAGTTGTGAATTCAGCGACTGTCTTTCTCAGTTCTTTGAAGAGTTTATATTCTAACGAGACGCGAAGGTCCTTAGAGCGAAGGATCTTATCCTCCTGTTCCTTCAGTTCCTGAGTGATGTATCTTTCACCCGTCTTCAAAGTTTGCTTACGGATGTATCCGAATTCAGGCTTGACAAGTGATAACTGTCCTGTAGAAATCTCAATATAGTATCCGAAGACGGAGTTGTTTCCGACACGAAGATTGTGAATTCCAGTCCTTTCCTTTTCCTTTACTTCAAAATTGCTCAGCCATTCCTTTGCATCTGTAGTCAAAGAGATCAGTTCATCGAGCTGTTCATTATATCCACGTTTGAAGATTTCACCTTCTGTGATAGTGATTGGGCAATCCTCACTGATTGCTTTCTCTAATAGGTTAAGAAGTGAAGTGTAATCACCAATACGATTTGAGATATCCTCTAATTCCTTAGACGGAATTCTAGCGAGGTCCTCACGAAGCTTTGGAAGAATAGCGAGTGACTTCTTCAGCTGAAGGAGATCATGACCATTGCAGTTTTCATAGCCCATTCTTGCAATGAGTCTTTCCATATCAAAGATGCCGTTCAAGTCAGAACGGAGATCCTCACGGACAAGATAATTATTCACGAATAATTCCGTGATATTCTGCCTTCTTACAATCTCATTCAATGAGGCACTCGGTGAAGTGATCTGCGTCTTCAGATAACGAGCACCCATAGGTGTCTTGGTCTGATTGAGAAGCCAATAGAGTGTTCCAAAGGTCTTTCCATCTAAGGATTTGACAAGTTCCATGTTGCTTTGGGCAGCAAAATCAATCTTCATGCTCTTCTTTTCCATCAAGTTGATGGCTGGTTTGAAGTAGCTTAGATTTCGTCTTTCCATGCTCTTAAGATAGTTGTATAGACGGGCTGTTGTCTCGATCTGTCTAGCATCGGAAAGATTTACAAAAAGAGGTTCGACCTCAAGTGTTCTTGAGGTGTCATTCGAATAAGAAATACAGATATTCGAATTGGATTTCACATATGAGACAAAGGTAGCATCGATATTGGTAGGAAGAATGAGTTCTCTGACATCAAGAGACAATAGTTTTTCTAAGATTCGTTCCTTTGAATTTTCCAACGAAAGCACCTTCAGCTCACCCGTAGAAAGATCAGCATAGGCTAAGAAGGACTGAAGAGGAGTAAGAGTGACAGAAGCGATATAGTTATTGTCATTTCCGGTGTAATCCATATTGGCACCAGGAGAGATGATCTGAATGACATCTCTTTTGACTAGCTTATTCGTCAGTTTTGGATCTTCGACCTGTTCGCAGATTCCGACTTTGTATCCTCTGTCAACAAGTTTCTGTGCATAGGAAAGATAGGCATGATGCGGAATGCCGCACATCGGCATGAACTTACCGTTTCCACAAGACTTTCTCGTAAGGAAAAGCTGAAGTTCTTTACTCGCTATCTCTGCATCTTCGTTAAACATTTCATAGAAGTCTCCGATGCGATAAAAAAGAATAATATCTCCGTACTGTTTCTTAAACGCGAGATATTGTTCGACCATAGGAGTCAAGCCGGAGGATTTTTGATCTGTCGTTGATTTTGCCATATTGTTCACCTTCAAAATAACTAACTAATATTATAAGACATACTAATGTCTTATAAAACAAAGAAAAAGGGGACAAGCCCCTTTTATAAAACCAAATCATTCAAATAAGAGAGGAGTTGATAGATTTCGTCTTTCAAAGCCTTGTAGTTGATGACAAGCGGATCGTTATCGTATTCGATCTGCAGTTCCTTGCAGGCTTTTATACATTCATCTTTCTTTGCATCCTTCATATACTTGATTCCTTTTTGAAGGATCTTGCGCTGTTCTTCAATGCTATTTAAATGTGCATCATTCTTAACAGCTTCCTTCACTACTTGATAGCGTTTAACGATATCAAGATTCTTAAAATCAAAAACAAAGGAATCGATTTCAGTAAGGATTTCATCTTCACTCATCAACAAGTTCTCCGATTAAGGAATAGGTATGGGATTCTAAGATCTTGACTTTTCTTATCTGGCCGATAAGAGAAGCATCCCCTTTGACATGAACAAGTTTGTTATGTGGGTCATAGCCAGAGATCATGTTATCGTTCTTATCAGAAACTTTTTCGAATAAGACATCGATAGTCTTTCCGACGAAAGTGGCTGCTCTTTTTGACGAGCATTCATCGATCAGAGTTTTCAGCCTATCGAATCTTTCATGTTTTGTCTTATCCGTCACTTCATCCTTCATATGATAGGCGGGAGTTCCAGGTCTAGGTGAGAAGATGAAAGTAAAGGCAGAATCGAATTGGACTTCTCTGACTAATGAAAGAGTGTCTTCAAAATCCTGATCTGTTTCATTCGGGAAACCGACAATGATATCGGTAGAAAGGAATACATCTGGAAGTCTCTTTCTCAGTTCATGAACAATATCAAGATACTGTTCTCTTGTATATCTTCGATTCATTCTTTTTAAGACAGTGTCTGAGCCAGACTGAATCGGAAGATGAAGGAACGGCATGATATTTTTATGTCTTGCCATGACATCAAAGACTTCTACCTTGAAGTCGGATGGATAAGGTGTAACGAATCTTACACGCTCGATTCCAGTTTCAGCGACTTTCTCAAGCAAAGAGGCAAAAGCATATTCGTCTCCAAAGTCTTTTCCATAGGCGTCAACATTCTGGCCAAGAAGAGTGACCTGCTTATAGCCCTGTTCCTTCAAGCAACGGACTTCTGCAAGAATATCTTCTTCTTTTCTTGATCTTTCTCTTCCTCTTGTATAAGGAACAATACAGTAAGTGCAGAACTTATCACATCCATACATGATATTCACAAAAGCAGTGACTTTGCTTTCACGGCTTTCATTTGTAAGATATCCTTCCTCGATGAGATCCGAATTGGAACGGACATCAACAATGCCCTCATTATGAGTGAGGACATCCTCAAGCAAGGAATAGAAGGATGTGATATTATTGGTGCCAAAAATCAGAGACACAAAATTAAAGTGATTCAGAACATATTTGACAGCGGCTTCTTCCTGCATGACGCATCCGCAGATAGCAATGATTGTATTCTTGTTCTTTAAATAAGTTTCCTTCGCACGACCTAATTCACCATAGAGGTGATTCTCAGCATTCTCACGAATAGCACAGGTGTTGAAGAGAATAAAATCGGCACCATCAAAATCAAGCTGTTCTTTCATTCCCAACGAAAGAAGATAGCCGCGGATGATTTCGGAATCACGTACATTGGCTTGGCAACCATAGGTCTTGATACAAAAAGTCTTTCCCTGTCCCCATGTGACAAGGAAAGACGTTGGTTTCATTATTGTATTTTTGTAAGAGACCGGTACTGAACGATTCCGTCCTGCTGCTTTCTTCAAATCAGGAAGCGATACAAGACGAGTCTTCATACTTTATGAATTACTCAGCGGCTTCTTCGTGCTTAGGAACATCAGAAGAAACAGCATTTTCAGGATCGAAATCAACCTTCTTGATGTGAAGCATGATTGTTGTGACTTCTCTGCTTTCCTCGCTGGAGGGTTCAGAAAAATTCTGCATCAAGAATTCAGGTTGAATGACGATATCAGATTTCTGTTCATCATCCTTTAAGAATCTTCTAGCAACGATGCAAGCCTTTAAAGCCTGATTCAAGGCAGAAGCTCCAACCAAAGAAACCTGAACGGCACCTTCCTGACGAATGTTTCCGGCGATTGCTCCGGCTAACTTCTGAATTTTAGTGTCTCCACTAGCTTTTAATGTTGTCATATAAGAAAAACCTCTTTCAAACATTATTATATACTTTTTAAGCCCGTTTACAACAAACATTGATTTTTAGACTCTTTTTTTGACTGTTTTCAGTCTTTCTAAGTCTAAAAGAGCAACATTTTTTGTCAAAAAAGCTATTTCGTCAAAAAAAGACGGCCTTTACAGGTCGTCTTCCATTGTTTCGTTGATAAGGGAAAAGTTTTCTACTTTTCCTGTCGTCTCATCGATATCGAGAAGAACACCATTGACAAGGATTCTTCCTTTTCTAGGAACTGCCATTGTTGTCGGCATTCCTGTCATCGTGCGATAGATAGAGGGAGCCTTCTCATCTCCTAAAGAAGAATCATATGCGCCATTCATACCTACATCGGAAAGGAAGAATGTTCCTTTCGACAAGCATTTGGCATCGTTAGTCTGTACATGGGTATGTGTTCCGATCACAGCACTGACTCTACTATCTGCATATTCAGCAAAGCATCTCTTTTCACCTGTGGCTTCTGCATGGAAGTCAACGATATGAATCTTACAGTCATCTTCATTCTTGGCGATGATTTCATCCAAGGCGTAGAACGGATTTCCTTGAGTCATAGTAAGAAAGACACGTCCAAGCATATTCGTGACACGGATTTTAGTTCCGGATTTTGTCACGAAGACATTCGTACCGATTCCAGGGCAATTCTTATCAAGATTATATGGTCTTAAAGCCATTGTCATCTGTTTTGAATAATTGAAGCAATCCGGAGTATTGTAGAAATGATTTCCGCTTGTAAGGACATCCACACCATAGGAAAGGAGTTCCTTGTAATGCTGGAAGGACAATCCATGACCATGTGTCGTGTTTTCGCCATTGGCGATGACAAAGTCAATATGGTCAGTCTCTTTATGAAGAGAGATATATTTCCTGACACCAGTTCTACCTAGTGGTCCAACGATATCTCCCAGAAAAAGAATACGTATCATAGTGAAAATTATTTTGCGATTTCGACAGCGCGTGTCTCACGGATGACAGAGACCTTGATCTGACCAGGGAACTGCATCTCAGCTTCGATTTTGTCACGGATCTGCTGTGCAATGACTTTAGCATCCTCGTCGGATACCTTTTCCGGAACAACCATGACACGGACATCTCTACCAGACTGAAGAGCATAAGAGGACTGGACGCCAGAGAAAGATTTGCAGATTGTCTCCAACTGTTCCAAACGCTTGATGTAAGTTTCCAAGGTTTCACTTCTAGCACCAGGACGAGCGGCAGATAAAGTATCAGCGGCTGTCACAAGTTCAGAAATAAGATTGGTCTTAGGAACATCACCATGGTGGGATTCAATCGCGTTGATGACAACAGCAGGTTCATTGAACTTCTTGGCTAAGGAACTACCTAATTGGACATGGCTTCCTTCCTGTTCAGCATCGATGGATTTACCGATGTCGTGGAGAAGGCCGGCACGCTTAGCAAGGACAGGATCTAAACCGAGTTCACTTGCCATGACGGAAGCAAGGTAAGCGACCTGAATGGAGTGATCTAAGACATTCTGACCATAAGAGGTACGATAACGAAGTCTTCCGATGTAAGGAAGAAGGCCGGCACTGATACGAGGCAAACCGAGTTTGAATACAGTCTGCTCACCGATTCTCTTCAGTTTATCATCAAACTCAGTGGAGATCTTGTTATAGAGGTCTTCGATTCTTCCGGGCTGAATTCTGCCATCATGAATCAAGGCGTCCAAAGTAAGTTTTGCTTTTTCACGGCGGATAGGATCGAAACAGGAAACTGTCAAGGTCTCAGGGGTATCATCGATGATAAGAGATACACCAAAGAGCTGTTCCATGGACTTGATGTTTCTGCCTTCGCGGCCGATGATTCTACCCTTCATCTCATCGCTAGGAAGAGCGACAGTGGATGTGCTTCTTTCGCAGGTGACATCCTGGGCATATTTTTCCATGGCATTGGCTAAAAGCATCTTAGCATGATCTTCGCATTCGCTTTCAGCCTGTTCCTGCATCTGCTCCTTGTAAAGAGCAATCTTCTTCATCTCTTTCTCTTCCACACGGGCCATAATGGCATCTCTAGCCTCATCGATGGACATATTTGCGACCTTCTGAAGCTCATCCATGATGGAATTGGATTTTTCCTGAAGTTCTCTTTCCTTCTCGGAAAGTCCGGCAATCTTAGTCTCGTATTCGGTCTTTTTCTGCTCGTATTCGCTTCTCTTCTGATCAAGCTGATCCTCTCTTGAGATGATGGCATCCTCTCTCTTATCAAGAGCGGATTCCTTCTGGTCTAGCTTGGCTTCTCTCTTTTGAGATTCCGCTTTGCTAGCCTCAGCTTCATTCTTTGCCTTTTTCAAGGTCTCATCATAATCAGCTTTGGCTTCGGCTTTCGAATCAGCAATGATCTTATCGGCTTTCTCATTCGCTTCATCGATGATGCTTTCGGCAGTCTTCTTAGCCTGTTCCTTCTTAGCCTTAGGGATGAAAATGAACATGACGGAAGTAAGACCAATACAGACAAGACCTACTGCAATCGCAATAATGGCAACAATTAATGGATCCATTTTAAAATTACCTTTCTGATACAGTCCGCATTAAAAAAGATTCGCTGTATCCTATGAATCTCTCTCGTAAAAAGATTAAAAAATCAAGAACGACTATCCGACAAAATTTTAGAACGTAAATCTTTTATATAAAACATAAAGTAAAAACTTTATGCATATGATTATTATAGTAAAAATGCAAACCTTGGGCAAAGGTTTTCTTATGTCTTTTTCTTCCAGCGAATGCAAATTTTAGAACAAAAAAGTGAAAAGCAAACAACTTTTCACTTTATATATCAAATTGTCAAATCAGATAACTTAGAAGCCAAAGGTTATTCGGCAGAGGAAACATCTGTTCCGGCAAGTCTGGTTCTAACCTGTTCTTCGATTTTGTTCTTGACATCAGGATTCGAGGCAAAGAAGTCATAAACAGCCGTAATTCCCTGTCCGAGTCTCTCGCCCTGGTAGGAAAACCAGCTTCCAGACTTCTCGATTAAGGAATAGTCGACAGCGAGCTGGGCGAGTTCATTGTCGTGGCTGATTCCCTTTCCGAAGATTAGATTGATCTTGCAGGAACGATATGGAGCAGCCACTTTGTTCTTCACGACCTTGACATTGACAATGTTGCCAAGAGCCTTGTCGCCCTGCTTGATTGTCTCTGCTCTTCTGATTTCAATACGGATTGTGGAATAGAACTTCAATGCGCGTCCACCCGTTGTCGTTTCCGGATTTCCGTACATGACACCGACCTTCTCACGCAATTGGTTGATGAAGATGACTGTGCAAGAACTCTTGGACAAGACACCTGCAATCTTTCTTAACGATTTGGACATCAGTCTTGCCTGAAGTCCGACCGAGGAATCCTCAAATGTTCCTTCCAGTTCCGCTTTTGGAACAAGAGCAGCGACGGAATCGACAATAATCAAATCGATAGCATTGCTCTTTGCTAACATATCGACAATTTCCATAGCCTGCTCGCCATAGTCTGGCTGAGAGAGGATCAAGTCATCGATATCGACACCCAATGTCTTTGCATAATCCGGATCGATAGCATGCTCAGCATCGATATAGGCGGCTCTTCCGCCTAATTTCTGTACTTGAGCAATCGCCTCCAATGCCAAGGTAGTCTTACCTGAGGATTCCGGTCCATAGATTTCGATGATTCTTCCTTTCGGATATCCACCGACACCTAATGCAGAATCCAGTAAAAGAGAACCCGTAGGAATGACACCGACATCGACATGGGTCTGTTCGCCCATCTTCATGATGATGCCTTTGTCATTGAAATAGTTGCGGATATCCTTTAAGGTCGCTTCGACAGCTTTGTCTTTTTCAGCGCTGTCATTTATTTCTTCCGTATTCGTCTTTTTTTCAGCTTTTGCCATAGGTTAAAGCCTCGCTTTCATATAGATATATGTCGTCAAATCGAATATGCAATAAAAATTAAATGTTTTCTGCTTTGATTTTGTCGTATAGAGTAGAGAAAGCAAAATCGACACACTGTCTTCTGATGTCTTCTCTGTCTCCATTGAGATTGAGCTGGTAGGAGTAGAGTTTGTTCTTGACGTGGATTGAGATGTAGACTAAGCCAACCGGCTTATCCTCTTCTGCGGAAGGACCGGCGTTTCCAGTGAAAGAAACGGAACAATCACTATGGAAGAACAATGAGGATTTCAAAGCCATCTCATCGGCACACTCTCTAGAGATTGCACCATGCTTTTCAATCGTCACATTCTTGACACCGAAGGTTTCCTTGACTTTGTTCGAATAGGCAACAGCTCCACCGAGGAAGACTTCGCTAGCACCCGGTACACTTGTGAATGATGTTGCGAACAATCCGCCAGTCAACGATTCCATACATGAGAGAGTCAGATGCTTTTCCATCATCAGCTGAAGTAAGTCTTTTCTTTCCATTTTATTTGCCCCCTTTTAAGACATTTCTATTTCTATGTAAATAAATTCCTAACGATAACAATGAGAAGAACAACGTGATTCCGACAAAGATATTTGTAAGGATATACGTATATTCGAATCGATTGGCTAACCAGTAGTTCAAATCAAGCTTTGTAGGTATAAGTGAGAACGGGAATCCGTTTAAGAAGAGAACAGGAATCAATCCCATCTGAATTCCTGTCTTTACCTTGCCCCAGATATTAGCGGCTAAGACAATGCCTTTTCCAGCAGCCAACATTCTAAGTCCGTCCATCGCCAAGTCTCTTCCGATAAAGAGGATGACAAGGAATGGCAGAACCTGGAAGTGACCTGTCCAGTCCATTCTCACACAGAGTAGAACAAAGGCAGAGTCGACAAGGAATTTGTCAGCTAACGGATCCATGAATTTTCCGAAATCCGTCACAAGGTTACGGCTTCTGGCGATATGTCCGTCAACCGCATCCGTGATTGAACCGATGATGAAGAGGACACAGCAGACAAGATCAATCCAGTTGAATCCCATATGCATTCCGCCGATTACGAATTCCTTAGCAAAAGTAGTTGAAGCACTCGGAATAAACGAAAGAGAGAAGATGGTGATAATCACAAATGACAGTGCCAAACGGATAGTTGTAATCTTATTCGGTGTATTCATTCCAGTATCCTTTCTTTAAATAGAGTTCCGATCCTGTAAGCCATGTTTTGTCGAGGATGACAATTTATCTAGGTCAATGACCTGTCCTCAGCAGTTCGTTTCCCGCCTTGAACTTCCCTTACCGAAATTTAGGTTTCTCGCTTGTGGGGCTTCCCAACGTTGCATTTCTTCCGTTTCCGGAAGATTCGTCACTGTGGGGCTTTTATAGAGAAGACATCATGCTTTCGTTTAGATTCTTCTCAGCCGTCCGGGACTCCTCCCGGCCCAGGCTTATTGATTAACCTGGCGCAATCACTGCTCCCATCACAGAGAGCGCGAGCATGGACTTTCCTCAAATGGCATTTGCCATCCGCAGTCATCCAGATCGGATTTATGATTTATTCAATCGTATTCGGATTAATACCTGCTTTTGAAAGAGCCTCTTCGAGTTTAGAGATGCGCTTAAGCAATTCGAGATTGTTTAAGGATGCATCATCATTCTCACTGATGTCACCAAGTTTTTCCTTCAGTGTCGCGTTTTCAGCTTCCACCTTGGCTAACTGGGTATTGACCATCTTGACCTTGTTCTTCAGTTCTTCCATTTCGGCATCATTGTCAGCGATATATTGCTCCATGGATTCATAATCCTTGATGACGATATCAAGGAAAGAATCGACTTGAAGGGCATCATATCCAGGCTTAGTGCCTTCGAAGATCTTGTGATAGATTTTGTTTGAGTCAAGCATCAATTTTATAGGCATAGTAAATAGGTATTTCTCCTAAGCAATATTATAAAACATATAAGGAATATAAAACAATCAATTCGATACTTAGATTACCAATCATTGATTCATAAACAACTCATTTTTGACAAAAAGTCACTTTTGTCAAAAAACTTTTTGTAAAATTTTAGACCTTTGTCTATGATTTTAAACTATCTAGTAAGCGCTATTTGCGCATTTCAATGTAAGCGAAGAAAAAGTGCGCAATTATATTACACAATTTCATCTCGTATACAAAGTATAAATATATAAAATATATTTAACGCGTAGAAAATACTAAAATGTACACTATTTTTCCTGTTGCGCACTTTCTTTTGAAAGCCCTTGCAATGTGAAAGAAAAATGCACAAAATATTTGCATGGTAATAGGAGGTATATTTAGATGAAATACAGATTTACATTACCAAGAGACATTTATTTCGGCGAAGAGAGCCTTGCTGAACTTAAAAACCTTAAGGGAAAGAAGGCCATGGTCGTCACTGGTGGCCATGCTATGCAGAAGTTCGGTTGGCTTGAAAAGACTGTCAACTATCTCAAAGAAGCAGGATTCGAAGTCAAAACCTTCGAAGGCGTTGAAAACGATCCGACTGTCCAGACCGTTCTCCGCGGTGGTGCTGCAATGAGAGAATTCGAACCGGATTGGATCGTCGCTATCGGCGGTGGTTCTCCGATCGATGCCGCAAAGGCAATGTGGGTCTTCTATGAATATCCTGATTATAAATTCGAAGATCTTGCTGAAGAGAAGATTCCTGTCCTCAGAAACAAAGCAAGATTCCTTGCTATCGGCTCCACTTCCGGAACCGGAACTGAAGTCACTGCCTTCTCTGTCATCACTGATCCTGAAAAGGGAATCAAGTATCCTCTTGCCAATTTCGAATTGACACCGGATATTGCCATCGTGGATCCTGCTCTTCCGCAATCCATGCCTCAGAAGCAGGTCGCCTACACTGGTATGGATGCTTTGACACATGCTATTGAAGCTTATGTTTCCATCTTCGCCAATGATGTCTGCGATCCTTTATCCTTAAAGGCCGCTAAGATGGTCAACGACAACATCGTCGCTTCCTATAACGGAGATATGACAGCAAGAGGCAACATGCACTATGCACAGTGCATCGCCGGTATGGCTTTCTCCAATGCCTTATTAGGCATCACCCACTCCTTAGCTCATAAGACTGGTGCTGCTTTCTCTACCGGCCACGTCCCGCACGGATGCGCCAACGCTATGTACTTGCCACACGTCATCGAGTGCAATGCTCATGACGCAAGAGCTCATGCAAGATATGCTGAAATCGCTGACTACCTCGGCTTAGGCGGAAATACCGAAGACGAGAAAGTCCAGAACCTCATCAACAGAATCCGTCAGCTCGACAGAGATCTCAACATCCCGCACGGCTTGAAGGAATTCGGTGTCCTTGAGGATGAATTCAATGCAAAGAAGGCTGAAATCGCACACAATGCAGTTTTAGACGCCTGCACTCCTGAGAATCCTAGAAAGATGGATGACGCTCTCATGGAGAAGGTCCTCGTCGCCTGCTACTACGACACAGTTGTCACCGACTAACACAAAATAGCAAAGCAGGCCCAGAAGTTCTGGGCCTGCCTTTTTCCGTTTTTATCTATTTACAGGCATTGATTTTTATAGTAAATGTCTTCCCATCATAATAGAATATATAAGTAACCACATGGAGGTAAACTATGTTTAAGATCCTAAAAAAGGATGTTCTTAACCCGACCATCATTCGTCTGGTTATTGAAGCACCTTATGTCGCAAAGAAAGCTCAGCCTGGTCAGTTCATCATCCTGAGAACCTATGAAGACAGTGAACGTATCCCGTTCACAATCGCTGGCGAAGATCCGGAAAAGGGAACTGTCACCATCATTTTCCAGATTGTCGGAGCCGGAACAGTCGAACTCAACCGTCTCAATGAAGGAGACTATTTGGCTGATTTCGTCGGTCCTTTAGGTAGACCGAGTGAACTCGACGGTTTGAAGAGAGTCGCCATTGTCGGTGGCGGTGCTGGTTGTGCTATCGCCTATCCTTTGGCCTATGCCTTAAATAAGAGAGGAGCTGAAGTCACTTCTGTCGCTGGCTTCAGAAACAAGGATTTAGTCATCCTTGAGAAGGAATTCGAAGAAGCCTCTAAGATCTTCGTCAAGATGTCCGATGACGGAAGTTGGGGAAGACAAGGATTTGTCACTCAGGGCTTAGAAGATGAGATTTTACGCCGTCAAGGAACGGACGAACAGTTTGATGAAGTCATCGCTATCGGACCTATCGTCATGATGAAGAACATCTGCATCCTGACTAAGAAATACGGAATCAAAACAGTCGTTTCCATGAATCCGATCATGATCGATGGAACCGGTATGTGCGGTTGCTGCAGAGTCATGGTTGGCGGAGAGATGAAATTCGCATGTGTCGATGGTCCTGATTTCGATGGATGGGAAGTCGATTTTGATTCCGCTTCGGAAAGAAATACGATGTACCGCAGCTGGGAACGTCAGAAATATGAAGAAGAATGCAATCTTCTCAAGGAGGGAAAATAACCATGCCGTTTAACATGAACCCTAAGAAGAATGCCATGCCGACTCAGGCCCCTGAAGTCCGCAGACATAATTTCGATGAAGTCGCTATCGGTTATACCGAAGAGCTTGCCATCGATGAAGCAAAGCGCTGCATGCAATGCAAGAATCCTGGATGCGTTCCTGGATGCCCTGTTCACATCAACATTCCTGCCTTCATCGCAAAGATTGCAGAAGGCGAATTCGAAGCCGCTTATCAGATCATCTCCCAATCCTCTTCACTTCCCGCCGTCTGTGGGCGTGTTTGTCCTCAGGAAACACAGTGCGAACAGAACTGCTTACGAGCCAAGATGCCTGTCCGTGAAAAGAACGCTGAAGGCAAGATGGTTGTCACCGGCATGGGTGAGTCTGTCGGCATCGGACGTTTGGAACGTTTCGTCGCTGACTGGCATAGAAACCATGTTGTTCCAACAGCCTGTGAAGTCAAACACAACGGACATAAGATTGCTGTCATCGGTTCTGGTCCTTCTGGCCTTGCCTGTGCCTACGACCTTGCCAAAGCCGGATATGAAGTCACCATGTTTGAAGCACTTCATGTCGCTGGCGGTGTCTTGATGTATGGTATCCCTGAATTCCGTCTTCCGAAAGCCATCGTTCAGAACGAAATCGAAGGCTTGAAGAGAATGGGTGTCAAGATTCTTACAGATATGGTCATCGGAAGAGTCATGTCCATCGATGAATTGATGGAACAGTATGGATTCGAAGCCTGTTTTGTCGGAACTGGCGCTGGTCTCCCTAGATTCTTAGGAATCCCTGGTGAAAACGCAAAAGGCGTCTATTCCGCCAACGAGTTCCTTACAAGATGCAACCTTATGAAAGCCTATCTCGACACTTCTAAGACACCGATTCAGCACGCGAAGAACGTCGTTGTCGTCGGTGGCGGAAATGTCGCCATGGATGCTTTAAGAACTCCGTTAAGACTCGGTGCTGAACATGTCACCTGCGTCTATAGAAGAAGTAAGGAAGAACTTCCTGCCCGTAAGGAAGAAGTCGAACACGCCGAAGAAGAAGGTGTCGTATTCGATCTTTTGAGAAATCCAGTCGAAATCTTGGAAGACCGCACCGGTTCTCCTTCTCCTAGAGCCGCCGATTTCAATCCGAATTATGGAAGTGTCATCGGCATCAAGGTTCAGAAACAGAAATTAGGTGAGCCGGATGCCTCCGGTAGAAGAAGACCGGTTCCTGTCACATTGGAAGAGGATCCTGATGCCATCTACACCATCCCTTGCGACTGTGTCATCATCGCCATCGGAACAACTCCAAACCCCCTTATCAAGCATACGACTCCTGGCATTGAAACCAATAAGCATGGATGCCTTATCGTCAACGAAGAGACAAACGAAACCACAAAGGACGGTGTCTTTGCCGGCGGTGATGCTGTCACTGGTGCCGCTACTGTCATCCTTGCCATGGGTGCTGGCCGTAAAGCTGCTAAGGCCATCGATGATTACATCCGTTCCAAGTAAATCGGTTTGAAGTTTTCTTAAAGCAGTCTTAAAATTTCGAACTTTCTAAGACGTTTTCTTATGATATTATCAGCCAATGGTCAATGCCATTGGCTTTTTTGTTTTTTTGGATTTTCCCAAATTCATTTGTAAAAAGCGAAAAAAATTTCACATTTTGCTTCATATTTTTTTGGTTTTCTATATTAAAAAGAAAACTTTATGCAAAAAAACAGGTATAATATAGTTACTCTTAAAAGGGGAGGAGATAATGCAGCATCTTGGAATCGTCTATATCGTATTCATGATTTGTCAGATTGGTCTCATTCTGATTGCTTTTTCTTTTTTCTTCTTTTTTCTACACATCCGAAGAAAGGAACAAAACTATAGTCTTCTAACAAAACGCATTGAATCGGAGGAAGAGGTATGACAAAGGCAATCAAGATTCTCTCCATTATTGGAGCTGTCTTTTTGGCCGGTGCCATTGGAAGCGGAATTGCAATCATCGCGTTCCATAACTATGACAAATCCGGTCAGTGCGAAGCGATTAAGCTTGTCAATCTAGACAGTCCTATTGCGACCGATTCCGATTTAGGAAAGATGAGCCCCGGCGAGAGCAAAACACAAAAGTTCTCAGTAACATCTCTCATCAACTTGAACACTCTTTGTATGCTAAGCTTCAACACCTCAGATACTACTTCTAATTACTCCTACATCAATCTCTCTGTCTCTATCGAGAACAGTGAGGAAATCAATGCTCCCTTTACAGAGTATGTGACTGGAAGCAAAGACCTCCATTTCCATGTCGGAAGCAAAAAGTCGAAGGAAGTCAAAATCGTTTACTCTTTGGCAGAGGATATCCCTGAAGAAATGCTAGGCAAAAGCCTTTCGTTCCAAGTGATATTCGACGCCACATCAGCACTATAAAAAAGAAAGGAGGAAAAAATGGCAGAAAAAAAGACACCAGCGTGGAAGTTTGTAGCATCCCTTGGTGCCATCGCACTCTTCGGAGGCATAGCACTAGGCACAACTTACTCCCTGTTCACCTCTTCCAAAAAGGTGAACACTCACATCCAAATCGCTGACAAGGACTCCATCAAAGCTAGCCTTTATCTCAAAGAGCTCAAACAGGATGTTCTTGCAAGTGATGGCACGATTGAAAAAGACTGTGACATGCTTTCTACAATCACGAACAATTCCGGTGAGATCATCTCCCCTGACAAAAACGGCTACGTCGATCTGACCGACTACAAGGGAAGCATCTTCTCAACAGTCAAGCTTGTGCCGACAATGACTGGTAAAGCAACCTTTGTGTTAAAAAACAACGGAACCATTGCTTTCAACTATGTCATCCAAGACACGCGAAGCGCGTATCTTGCGGATGGGACAAAATCAGAGACAGCCAAAATCATAGATCAGGTTACATTGGCTACAGACATTCCTGAAAGCACCACAGTCAAAAAAGGTGAAGAAGCTGAAATCACAGTCAGCTATGTCTTCAAAAATTCAGAAGACAACAACGATGTCATGTCTCAGACAATCGACTTGGATCTCGTTTTCGTTGTATCCAGCGTCACAAAATGATTAAAGATGAATCAGAGATTATAGAAAGGAAAAAATAACGTTATGAAAAAAATGACTAAATTCGGAAAAACAGTTCTTTTGTCTACACTTGCCGCATTAGCATTCGGAGGAGTCGCCGTCGGTACGACATACGCTCTCTTTACCAGTGATGCAAAAACAGATGTCACGGTCCAGACTGGTAAGGTATTAGTTGAAAAGACCGTCTCTTTGGAAGGTGGCGAGACCTTAGTCGATGGGGAAGTCACTGATGTTGCCGCCAATGCCGGTGTTGTCACCTTTGGATGCGGTGGAACTGCTACTATTGATGAAAGCGGAAATGTCGACCTGAATAACATTGTTGCCGGTGATAAGGTAACTGTCAAAGTCCATGCCGCCAACAAGTCCAACGTCAACATCAAATATCGTGCCGTTGTAACTACAGATGGCGATTTTGCTGATATTGTCACATTAGAAGGCAAAGCTGATGGCGTTTCCATGCTAAACAGTGCCACTGGGCTTTTCACCAAGTTTGCAACTGCTGAAGTTGGAACGGATGACTTAGGCGACTATGAACTCACCTTCGGCATTGACAAGGATACTGCCGTTACCGATGGAACCACAAAGAGCGGTAAAGTCACCATCAAGATTGAAGCCATCCAGGGCAACGCCAAGGTAGAAGATGAAATCGAATACTTCAAGGTTGATACCGCCGACGATTTGGTTGAAACCGTAAATACAGTCGAAGCAGGTTCTACTGTCGAAGTCACTTCTGCCGTCGCTCTTGATGACACTTTGACTGTCAATAAGGATCTTAACCTCATCCTCGATAGCGATATCACTGCTCCTACTGGAAAATCGGCAATCATTATCGAGGCTGGCAGCACTGTCACTATCGATGGAAAGACTACCACTAGCACAACACATTCTGGAAGAGCCAAAGCCGCTAATAGAACAGTAGCCCCTAAGATCACCGCCGATGATACAGCCATCATTGTCAATGGTGGTAAAGCTATCATCAATGGTATCGATGTAGTCAGCAGTTATGGAACTGTTGCTGTACAGAATGGTGGCGAACTTGTCATCGATGGCGGCACCTTCACCGGTGTCGAATATGCTGCCATGGCATTCAGCGGCAGTACACTCACCATCAATGGCGGAGAATTCACAGCCACGGATAACTATGTCATCGGAACGAATGGTTCAACTGGTCTTGGTGGAAATACAATCACCATCAATGGTGGTACATTTAATGGCCATATCGAATCTGCTGGATATATCGCATGCGGTGTCTACGTTGCAAATAGCGACACTGTCAAGATCAATGCTGGCACCTTCAACATCGAAAACGGATGTGGTATCTTAGCTAGATCTGGTAACACTGCTGTTGCTGATGATGTTGAATTCAATTTCACCAACACCGAAGGCGGAATCACTGAAGGCGGTGTCGGCGATAAGTCCGCAAAGATTCCTGTCAATGCTAGAATTGTCAAGGACCTTTCCAAAGAAACCTATCCTGGCGGTGTTCCGGTTGTCAATGGAAAGTGTGTCGTTGATGTCATCAACACTGACGGTAAGACTTATCTTGTCTCAGATGAAGATGAATTGACTGTCGCACTTGCTGATACAGCCAATACTACTAAGTATATCTATCTTGAGAACGATATTGATCTAACAGGTCGTCTTGTTGTCTCTACAAAGGATACACTCATCTATGGAGATGGATCCACAAAATTAGTTGTTACTGCTTCCGACAATCAGAATCGTGTTTTCAACTTAGATGGTGAAGACAATACCGCTTTAGATGGTGGTTCCTTCAGCCTTGTCGGTGTCGATGCAAAGACTGCTGACACAGTAAATGAGAGCAGAGGCATCTCTTCTTACCAGCTTACTAACTTCAAGATTACTTTGGATACTGTCAGCTTAGCAGCAAAATATCCGTTCAGCATCGGTAACTATTCCGAATCAGTTAATGTCGTTGCTAGAAATGTCACTTCCACAGGATATTCTGCTTTCCAGGTTTCTGGCATCAGTGATTTCAATGTCGCTTTCGAAGATAGTACATTGACAGGAACAAATATCTATGAGAAGGGTGAAGACAACAATTATGGTGCCATCGTTATTGAAGAAAGTGTTAAGGATGCCGTTCTCTCCTTTAAGAATTGTAAGATTGCTTCTAGCAACGAACCTAATTACAACCAGGAGTACTTCGTACTTGCAAAAAAGGAATCTTCTGGATCTGCTACGTTCAGTGGCTGCGCCTTCACGTTCAACGGTACCGCATGTGAACTTAGTTCTTACGTTTCTAACAAAAGTGACGATTTCAAAGTTCTATAAATTCCATCTTTAATCACTAAAATCAAACAACTAATAAACGGTTGCTATAGCGAATCACTATAGCAACCTTTTTATTGTTCCATGATAAGTTGTTTGATTTACGATAAATAACAATAGTACTTAAAAGGCCTGCCACATTATGCGTAGCAGGCCTCTTTTTAAACTAGATTGGTTTACTTAACTGTAGGAATATCAGCCTTAGTAAGAGTAGACAAGTCAGTCACTCTATCAATCACTGTAGCTCCTTCCATCGTCGCAAAGTTATAAAGGCCATAATATTTGACGTTGAAATAGTCGTTTCCAACAACTTCCATAGACATGATGTAATACTTGGTTTCTTGATCTGCAAAGGTGAAATTGAAACTATCATCCATAGTATAGGAGAAGCTCTTTACCGCCTGTAAAGACCATGCGCTATAGGAATAAGACACGGCTCTCTGTGTACCCGTACCATCAGCATTGAAATTGATGTAAAGTGCATAATTGACATAAGAAGTGCCCTTGTCTCCCCAACGAATTTGTCCAACAAAGCGAACCGTCTTTGTCGTGAGATTTGTTGTGACAGTATCTTTATCCGGCTTAACTAAGACATTCATATCGACATGTGCAACAATGGTAGGATCTGCAACTGTAGCAATATCAAGTGTGACAGCACCTTCTTTGACGCCTGTAATTGCATAAGAGCCATCATCATTCTTTGCCACTGTGACTTCACCGACAGAAGCGGAATCCATCGTGACAGTATAGTCCTGAATTGCCGCAGTCGGAGCAATCGTTGCAGTGAGTGTAGTTGTATCACCGATATAGAGAGACTTCTTTTCGATAGTTGCTGTAATAGAGGTCGGCTTTGCATCAACAATCTCGACTGGAACTTCCTTCATAACACCCAATCCGTTGTCGAATTCAATGACACCAACACCATTTGCGATAGCTGTGATATCGTTGATGCTTGTATATTTGAAGAGATCGGTGGAGATAGAGTTTATAGCAGGAGTGACAACGCAGTTTTCATCAGAATTGACTGTGTATCTTAAGATACCGCCATTTTCAATTTCTAAGCCATTGACTGCATCATAATAAGTGTTCTTGTTTCCGCCCGGTTTGGAGTACTGAAGATGGATATCATAATCATCGGAAACATATTCATGAATATCCTTCAGCTCTGCAGATAAATCATTCTTAATGCCGCGTGTCAATGTGGCCTTGAGAGACTTTACCGAAGTAGGTACGACGCCTTCATTGATAGTATATTCGCCATCTGTCTCAGTGAACGTGCCTACAGCATAAGACTTTTCTTCGAACACTTCCTCTTTGATAAGACCTAAACCATCAAATGTAGTGACAGATTCATAAACCTTCAAAGACTTATCATAACTGAGATGATTCCAACTCGCTGTAGCTTTATAAGACTTCTTGTCCTCAGCCAATTCAGAAGTGACTTTGCAATCACTTTCATCAAAATAATTAGAATAGGAAAATGCTTTGCTAAGGATATAGTTATTTGCACCGATAGAGCTAGCACTAAGAGAAGAGGTTGTTCCAGCATAGAAACTAGAAGAAGCAGCCTTAGCAAGACTATCCTTGGCAAGATAACGAAGGTCATAATCTTTTTCAGCATCATCAGAGACAATCTTCAGGGTGGATGCGGTTTCTGTCATCGTTCCTGAACCAGAACCATTGCTCATAGTAGGAACCGCCTTGATAGAATAGAAGTATCCATCCACAATACCATTCTGAGCAACTGTAGCTGCACTTCTTTCCGGTCTAGCGTTATCCGTTTTCATATCCATGGAATAACTCTTAGTAAGAGATGCGTTTTCACCAGAGAGGTATTCATATTTGATGTTGTTCATCTCATCTTCAATGACAACATTAGAGACATACTTGCATTCCAAGTCTCCATCCGCTTCGAAGTTCGCCTTCAACTGAGCATAAGTAGTCGGAAGAACTGTTTCATCGACATCCGGGTTGACGAAAATTTCATCAGCGCCGGTATCAGCAAGAGCGACTTCAATGGCAATATCCTTGTTCGGCATGACAAAGGAATAATTTCCTTCTTCATCAGAAGTACGGGCAATACCATCGACTTTGACAAAGCTCAGTTTTTTATGATAAGAATCAGTAACACTGACAGTGAAAGAGACAGTGGAACCAGCAACAACCTTACTAGCATCGATACCATCAGCCAAAGTCACAGAGAATTCATCACTAGTCGGAACAGATAGAACATACGTCTTATCCACAGGAACAGTGATAGTGACCTTCTCCGGTTCAACAGATGTGTGGCTATCGGATACTGGACTATCAGTCGGTGCTTCAACACCACATCCTACAAGCATCAACGCGCTAAGTCCAATCAAGGAACAAACAAAACTCTTTTTCATAAATCTATCTAACCTCCATTTATGAAAGACAAAAAACAAAAAAATTATAGCACAGCAACTTTTTTCTAGCCTTTTTGAGAAAAACACTCATTTTATCCTTTCAAAATAAGAAATATAATATTCACTCAAGAAAAAACGCATTTAGCGCAAAAACAGACACAAAACAAACAGAATAAGCATCTACTCTTGAACATTTGTTGCTCAGTTCTGCAATTGTAATCGCTTCCAAGATGATTACTTATGCAGTATAGATACCTAAGTCATTCCTTAAATTAACCTTAAAACTTGTTACATTTCTTTTGCTTTCCACTTTATCTTTCATCATTCATTTATGAAAAAGAGCGCATTTTTTCATTCGTTTCTTTGAATATTGAAATAAAGTTGAAAATTAAAGCAAAATACTTTTGACCGGTTCAACTTTTTAGTCTATAGTATGTTTCAGTTGTTAACTTTATAAGGATGGTAAACCATGAAAGCAAAAAAAGCCAAAATCCTGTCGTTGTTCCTGTTATTGACTCTTGCCGGATGTCAGAAGACATCGGATGTCACAAGTGACAAGTCAAGCGATACTGCTAAAAGCAGCGATACACAGACCTCTGATTCTAAGTCTGATGAGGAAAAGAAGCCGACCTCTGTCAGCATCAAGACAGATAGAAACTATCTCTATGTCAATGAAGAGCTAAGCCTCAGCGCCGCATTTGAACCGAGTGATTCAAGTGATGACTATAGACTTACTTCCTCTGATCCTGATATCATCTCTGTAACAGGAAGAAAAATCACAGGTGTCTCTGCCACAAATGAAAACGAAGAGGTGACAATCACACTCACTACCGATGGTGGCTTGACAGCAACCGCCAAATTTGTGGTCTATGATGTCATCAACCATGTGACAGAACTTCTCAATACTTCCCATACCCTTGCACTAGAAAATGTAACTGGCGGATCTTTGGATATCACTTCCTATGAAGATAATCAGGATGATTTCAACGAAAGTATCTCCTATAACATCTATAAGAACAGTTCTGAGGTTATCGAAGAGGTGACAGAAGGCACCTCTTATGTCTCTACTATCTATAACAGAGCTATCATCGGCGATAGCTATGTTGAATCAAGAAGAAAGAAAAACGGAACATCTGGTGATTACGTCAATGTAAACGGCTATTTGGAAAACAGAAGCATCGTTGACACTGTCACGGACCAATATCGTGAATACACAATGGAAGAAGCCAGAGAGAGAATCAGCAATGTTCAGGTCTGCTCTTCCACTTCCATCGGAACAAGAGGTATGGAAGGATTTGTCCTCGATCAGTTCTTAACCAATGTCAGTTCCTTTGGCTCCTCCTATGCAAAAAGTGCCATCACCATGGAAGAGAATCTTTCCTCTGTCTCCAACATCTATACTCTTAGCTATGACTACACAAGAAAGGATTCCACAACAAGAATCGAAGAGAAACTCGTATTGGAATTCGATAGCACGGGTCTTCTCATCAATGTGGATGATGCTTTAAATGAGTATGAAGGAGAAGATTCGAAGCTTGTCGCCAATTATGTGGTCTCTGGCATTCAGATGTCCGGAGAAAAAGAGGATGCACCGGATGGATCATTCGATTTCAGCCAATACTTCTTCGATGATTTCGATGTCATCTTCCATTCCGATATGTTCGATTACTCTTCCGATAGCAGCGATACCATATACAATGTCGGAGATACCGCCTTCCTCATGACTTACGATAACTATATGAAGCATTCTCCATCTACTGCCACAACCTATATCGATCCGATCAAGATTACCTCGGTAAGTGAGCCGGACGCCGTCGAAATCATCTATGGGAACAAAATCAAATTCAAGAAGCTTGTCGCTGATCTTGAAGTCACAGTCCAAAGCACAATCAAGAAAATAGAAAAGAAGATCACTCTGCACTGTGTGCCTCCGGAAACAACAAAGATTCAGTTCGGTGAATTCCTCAATCCGGATACAAGTTTTCCACAGTATTCTGCCACTTCCAGTGCTCACTATCTTCCCTCTAGCTGGATTCTTGGAACCGACCGTGAAGTCTGGGTTGTCGGCGAAAAAGTTCAACAGTCTCCCGATATCACCGTCACCTCTTCCAATACAGATGTTGCAACGGTCAGCCTTTTAGAAGGAAGCAACAACAAGTTCACATTCCATCCTGTCAAAGCTGGCAAAACAACCATCACGGTTGTTGATAAGACGTTAGGAGAAGAAAAGGCATTAACCAAAGAGATTACCGTCTATGATAACTCGGATACAGGCATTGCAGACTTGCTCCGTGAATCCAATTTCACTCCTTTCAATACTTCCTTATATTCCGATTTCGATTTCTCAGGCACTGCTAACACAAACACCGGTGATTTCTCTGGAAAATACTGTGACAGCTATGACATCTGGGGTTCCTGGATTGTAGAAGATGGTGAAATCAAAGTTACCACCTATTCCGGTGCCTTTGGTGAAGTTACCTATGGCTCCTCCGCCTTTGTTCTCACTGACATCACCTTCTCCAACTACGCTAAATACGGACCGACCAACCTCACGATTAAAGGCTCTTCTCAGTCAGTCGGCGAAATCGGCGATGGTTCCGGAACCGGCATCGTCCTTTACTAAACTTATCTTGTATTGCCTTGTCGCAGATGCGGCAAGGCTTTTTTCATTCCATATCTTTCAAAATAGTTGTGTGCTATAATTGTTTTGAAAGGAATCCTATTTTATGACCCAACCTAATTCTGAAGAGCTGCTTCAAGACATCAACAAACTTATGCAGTATGTTACCAAGATCCATGAATCCGGTGCGATTGATCTTTTCTCGCGTCTATTTCAAAGTGATTTCCGTATTCTGAATTATCTTCGCGATAAGAAGGATGTTCATCCTTCTGTCATCGCCGATGCTCTTCGTCTGACTCGTCCTAATGTTGCCGCCAACATGAGAATCCTTGAATCGAAGAGATACATTTCCCGTGTCGGAGATGAAAAGAATCATAGGCAGGTCTTTGTCAATATCACTCCTCTTGGCTTACGCTATCTATCCATCATCGACCAGCAGATGGCTTCCTTATTCGTCGGATGGTTCTCTGTCCTTGGAAAAGAGGAGACTGAGCATCTTTTCAAGATTTTGGAATTGTCCTCTGATCCGAAGCTCATCACAGACGAGCTTAAGAAGTTCTCTTTCGGTGACTGACATGGATTTTCCAATACTATCCAAAAAGGCAAGAAAAGCTGAGCTTCTCATCTTTTTCGATATGGAGGCGACTCAGATCAACCATCATGCTATCGCTTTTGCTATGGTCGCTTATCGAAAGAAAGAGGGAGAACTCACTTTCGACAACGAGAATCCAATCACTTATAACGCCTATATCAAGACGGACGATCCGATCGGACCAATCGTTGAAAAAATGACTCATATCCATAAAAGCACCTTGGATGAGAAAGGAATCTCATTGCATCAGGTGATATTGGATGTTGCGAAGCTCATCCGACATGATAAACACAGACTTTTCATATCTTTCGGAAATTTTGATATTGAAATACTTAAAAAGAGCATCGACTTCGATAATGAAACGGAAGCAAACTTTTTTGCCAACCTGACAAAGAACTATTTTGATTTCCATCATTATCTCTTCGAACGCATCATCGATGAAAAAGGTCATTCCTATTCTCTGTCCAAATTCGGAGAAATCTATCAGATCAAGGAGACTGGAACTCCTCATGATCCTTTATATGACAGCATCCTTTTAAAGGATATCTATCTCAACTATGTCCAGAACAAGGAAAAAGATATCGAGCTCATCATGAAAAACTACTCTTCCAATACATCGATGGATTCCATAAACAAGAAGTTAGCCATCGAGATTATCGAAAAAGGAAGTATGACGAAAGAGGATTTCATCCATCTTTTAGAGGAACGATTATGAAAGTGATCAAATATCCAGACGGAAGGACGATGGAAGTCAAAGACAACAATACTCATACCGATAAAAGAAAGACAGCAAACAAGACAGAAGAAGAGAGAATCCGAAATTCCTATATCCGAAGCAATATGGGTATGGGATTTGAAAGCGACATCTCAAAATGCTGTGACTACTATCGAAGTCAAGGAGTCGCCGATATCTATAAAAGGCCGACACCGATCAAGGTAGTCAAAATGTCGAAGACAAAGCCAGGCATGATTGAGGAAGCCTATTTCGAAGCAAAATCCACAACCGACTATGTCGGAATCTACAAAGGAAAATACATCGACTTTGAATGCAAGGAAACAATCCATGATACTATTCCCTATCATATGATCCGTGAACAGCAGTACGATCACCTCTCCTTTATCCGTGATTTAGGTGGTGTCGGATTCTTCCTCGTCTCTTTTAAGACCTATCAGGAAGTCTATCTGATGAGAGCTGACATCATATTAGAGGAGATCAAGAAAAAGAAGCATCCCGGATTCAAAAGAGAATTCTTTCAAGAACATGGTGTTTTAGTCACAAGGAGTTATCTTCCCCCCTATAAGATCATCGATGCCATTGAGATGGCATTCCCTGAATTTTTCAAATAAAGAATACTTTCTTAACTATTTTCCTTTTTTCGACTTCACCTTAACCTTATAATATAAACATTATGAATATCAATGAACTTGGAAAACGTATCGTTCTCGATGGAACGATCAACACCCGCTCTTTAGGTGGGTATGAAAACAAAGACGGAAGAAGAATCAAGGATAAGAGAATCTATCGTTCTGATGCACTGATCCGAATCAGTGAAAAAGATAAGCTCTTTTTCAAAGATGAACTGAATTTGAAGTACGATATCGATTTGCGTGGCGAAGACGAGATAAGACGCAATCCGGATTTAGAGATTGAAGGTTGCAAGTATCTGCATTTACCTGTGGAAAGCAGTCTGAATATGGCACTTCCGAATGTATATCCTCATGAGGAATTCAATATTCCCGATCCCGCTATCAGAGGAACAGTCGAATATCTCTTCCGACTCGATCCGAATGGCGATGCTACCTATGCCTTTGAAAAGGTCTACAGAGGATATATTTCTTCCTCTTTCTCGCAGATGAATTATGGAAATATAATGAAGACCATTCTGAACAATAAAGAAGGATCTGTCCTTTTCCACTGCGCAGATGGAAAAGACCGCTGTGGAACAGGAGTTGCTCTTTTCTTATCCATACTTGGTGTGGATAGAGAAGTCATCATTCAAGACTATCTGAAAACGAATGAAAACACCAAAGAGAAGAAAGACAAAAGAGAACAGTATCTCCGTGAAGTATGTCATGTCACAAATGAGACTGTCATCAACTCCGTGAGAATCGTAGCCGGTGTCAGAGAAAACTTCATCCGAGCCGCCTTTGATGAAATCGACACCAAATATGGTGGAATCGATGACTATATCCATAACGAGCTTCATTTCACAGATGAAATGATAGAAGAGATGAAAGAAAACTATCTAGAATAGTCCAGGAAACTGGACTTTTCTTAAAGTAATATTTAAAGTGACACAAAGCAGAACTTAACCGAAACTTAAAACACTTTTTCAAAAAACAAACTTGTAAGCGGTTTACAGAGAAAATAACAACTTTTCCTGTTGCAATAAGACACCTGAGATTGAAAGCATGTTTTTTCTTTTTAATTTCTAGATGTTTTCCATATTGCAATCCATATAAGAGTTTTTTAAAATAACTGCATGAAAAAGATAAAAAAACTATTTCAGGACAAAGTGTTCCTGACCCTATTCAGATGTTCTATATCATTCCTATTCGGAGCGATATTTTTCCTATGTTATTTCTTCACAAATGAAAGGACTTACAGCACGATATCTACGGGATTTTTCATCCCAGGAGCTATCCTTTTGGCTGTGGGCTTCTTCTCTCTTATCAATCATTTAGGAGGATGGGATTTTGTCTCCTATGCCTCTTTGACTACGGCCCAATTCTTAAGAAAGAACCCAGAGAAGCCTTTCGAGGATCTAGTCGCCTATAAAGAATACAAGAATGAGAAGAGAGAATTTGAGGGTCCAATATACCTTCCTTATCTCATTCTCGGTGTCATTTTCATAGTCCTTGCCGTCATTTTCTACCTCCTCTACAAGAAGTCACTCTGATTGACACGTTTTCTGACTTTCGATAAATTAATGCCACTCTTTCCGCAGAATTCCTTTCGCCGGAAAGACAACACTGTTTGGGAGGTATTAATTTATGAAAAAGTCAAAAACAATGTTCGTCTCTCTTCTTACCGTTTTAACTCTTGTCGGATGTGGTGGTAGTAACACTGCTGCAAGCGACAGTGGAACAAGCGATATCCCTTATGTTGAACCGACCGATGATAAACCGGTCTACGAAGGCTCCACCTATTCTGGTAACCTTAACCTTACCGGTCTCTCCGCTGATGAAAAGACCAATCTCTTAGGTCAGATGGAAGCCTATGCCCAGAAGAATCATCTCACCGGCATTCCGCTTTATGGATCTGGCGGTTACACCTTGATCAGCGACAGAATTTCTCTTCCTGTTCAGAACGAAGTTGTCAACTATGGCTTCGGTACTCTTCGTGAAGGAAAGATCACCAAAGCCATGGATGATTCTCAGGAACCTAACAAAGATTATCAGAACTATTATCATTCCATGACTTCCTCTGTTAAGAGCAACCTTTCTACAATTGATGCCTCCGATACAGGAACTTCCACTCTTGTCGGCTATGTCTCTTCTTCCTTATTCAGTCAGAGACTTGTAAAGAACAAGGACGCCAACAAAACCTATAAAGAAGAATATGAATGGTATGGTTCTTTAGCTCTTGATGATGCCCCTGTAGCCCTTGATGCTGATTATGCCACTACCAAATCTTCCAAGAAATGGAAATTCCGTGTCAAGACCGGTGCTAACAGCGGACTCAAGTTCAAGACTTTATCTACGAAATCAATCGATGGCAAGGCTATCTCTGATTTCAACGATACCCCTGTCACTGTTGATGACTACATCTTCGCTTTGAAGGCACTTACCACTTACAGCAATGGTAACTACTATTACTTCCAGTATGCAGAAGATACCACTTCTATCGTCGGCGTTGCTGATTATGTCAATGCCACTGCCGAAGTCGGCATGACTGATCCTGCAGCTGTTGCCGCCTGGGACAACGTCGGATATAAGAAACTTGACGATGAGACCATCGAAGTCGAATTCAAGTATTCTACCGATCAGTTCGGTGCCATGTATCGTTTAAGTGATCTCCTTCTTGCCCCTATCAACGAAGACTTCTACACTCTTGTCACTACATTACATGCCGATGGTGCTATCGATGATGACAACTTCGATAATGAACATTATGCAAAAACCGTTGTTGATGAAGATACCGGAATCAATTTGACACCTGCTGATACCACACTTTCCTTAGGTGCTTACACAATTGCAAAATATGATGTCGGTACCGGTACCGATAACCAGCTTGTCTTCGTCAAGAACGATGATTGGGTTGATACTGTCAATGAAAAAGCAGAGACCGGATACGATATCTATCAAATTCCTGGCATTGTCGTCAATATCAACTCCGCTGCCAAGACAGATCCAACCGCCATCTACACCGCATTCAAAGCTGGAAAGACCGATTCCTCAAGCATTCCTTCCTCCATGTCAAAGGAGGAAGCCGGTGATAAATCCTACAAACACTTTACGAATGGTACCTCCGTTTGGAAGCTTCAGGTCAACGCTCTCAATCAGGCCGAGTGGAAGAATATCTTCGGTGCTGATGGCGAAGTCCTCGATGACTACAAGACAGTCAACGAAGCTGATTATTATCAGTGCAAGCCGATTATGAGTAACGACAATTTCGTCAATGGTGTCTATACCTCTATCAACCGTACCGAACTCGCTGATCTTGTCGGTGCCGATGTCGGTGATTCCTTCTTCGCTGACGCTTATGAAATCGATCCAATCAACCACGTCTCCTATAACTCCACCGATGCCCATAAGAACGCAATGAAGAATTATTATCCGGATAGCAACGGCTATAACTTAGAAGCCGCCAAACAGTTGTTCTCTAAGGCAATTGATGAAGAACTCGCTCTTGGCCACTACAAGGCTGGAACAAAAGAAAAGCCGACTGTCATCACAGTCGATGTCGCTTACCAGGTTCAAAGTCAGATTGAAGAAGAAGGCTCTGCCATTGAAAAGTACATCGAAGATGCATTCAATGCTGTCGGTCTTGATAAAGGCGTCCAGCTCGATATCAAAAGTTTTGCTCCGGCAGAATGGTCTGATGTCTACTACACAATGACATTAGTTGGTAACTTTGACTTCGCCTTCGCTTCCATCTCTGGCTCTACACTTGATCCTCTTAACTTCATGAACACCCTCTGCTCCAATTCCCGTTCCACCTTCACTCTTTCCTGGGGTGCTCATACCAACTGGGTCACCGGTGACATTGTCTATGATGGAAATGCTTATTCCTACGATGCCATGTATGAAGCATTGGTCTTAGGCGATGCTGTCATCGAAAATGGCGAATTAGTCTACTAAATCTACCTCTCACTCATTCGATTCATTTTTTCAAGACTGAACTGAGGAAACTCAGTTCAGTCTTTAGTTTCAATAAAGAAAACATCATTTAGCACTTTATAGAAAGGAGAACGAAATGGTAAAATACATTATCAAGCGATTATTGCTAGCAATCGTAACATTGTTTATCATTTTATCCCTCACATTTATTCTCATACAGTTGTTGCCGTTTGAAAAACCGGTCGGCACAACTGCAACTCAAATCGCTTACTATTCCAAGCAGGCCACATTAGGTTACCTTGTAAAGACAACTGAACTTACACCGTCATTAGGTACCCCTTTATATACGGCAAAGATTTCGGACACCACCTACTACTTCTATCAAGCTCCTATCCTTGGTCAGTATTTTTCTTGGCTAAAGAACATCTTAACTGCTTGGGACTGGGGATACAGCAAATCCGTTCAGGCCAATGTGCCTGTCATGAAGATCATTGCTGATGGTCTTCCCACTACAATCAGTGTCAACATTATCTCCGTCATTCTCTCCGTTCCTCTGGGTATTGCACTCGGAATCTTAGCCGCTTTGAAGAAGAACAAGCCTACCGACCATATCATCTCCACCCTCATCATGATTTTCATCTCGGTTCCTAGCTTCGTCATCATCACATTCCTCATCCTGACATTCGGTTATATGTGGAACCTTCTTCCGACGGAATGGGCAAAATCCCAGTCTCCGCTCTCAACAAAGATTGCAGCCTATGTCATACCGGTCCTTGCCTTGTCCTTCTCTAGTATCTGCGGATACTGCAGATTCACAAGAGCAGAGCTTTGTGACGTCTTATCCTCCGACTACCTTCTTTTAGCTAGAACCAAAGGCCTTACAAAGAAACAGTCTGTCATGAGACATGCTCTCCGTAATGCGATGGTTCCGATTCTTCCCTCTATCTTAGCGGAAGTTGTCGGCATCCTCTCCGGTTCCATGATTTTGGAGACTTTATACAACATACCTGGAATCGGAAACCTCTTCTATGAGGCTTTGACTGCAAAAGACTACAACTTACTTATGGCCGACATGGCTTTATTCACCAGCATCGGATTAGTCGCAGGCATTGTCCTAGACCTTTCATACGGATTCCTCGATCCGAGAATCAGAATGGGGGAAAAATAATATGGAAAACTATCAATATCGTGATTCCTCTGGAAAAAACCATTCCATCGAATTGGATGCAAGCAAATTCGAACTTGCACAGAAGAACGAAAAACTCACCGATGTCAAATTCAAGGAGAAGCCTGTCACCTTTGCTAAAGACGCTTTTATCCGCTTCTGCAAAAACAAATCCAGCATCGTAGCTGCCGCTGTTCTCGGCTTCCTCATCGTCTGTTCCATCGTCATTCCTTTTGCACTCCCCTATGATGTTTCCTCGACTCATGCTGACGAGACATTCCTCGCTCCGAAGCTTTTCAAAGCAGGTACCGGATTCTGGGACGGAACAAAACAGTACACCGATGTCATCTATGATGCCTCTACCGGATACCCGACAGAAAGCGCCAAATTGGACAACAATTCCATCCTTATGGATACAATGAAGGTCTACGACGGCTATACAAGCACGGTCTATTCCTTTGCCCATAACGGATACGTCCAGGTCGGTAACCTTTCCACTGAAAATGCCGCATCTGTTTCTACTTCCACTTTCACGCTTTCCGGAAAAGACAATATCACTGTCGATTTCGAGATTGAGTCGGGACTCGATCCTGAAAACTATGACAACTCCTCTTACAACCTCTCTTTGAACTATGTTGACGGTGATGAAGTCAAGACCATCGATGTTCTTAAGGATTCCTATCAGTATGAGAACGTCAATGTTGTCTTAGATGATTTCATCAAAGATGTCAGCACAAGCGATTTCTCCCTTTCCATTTCTGTCGATGCAATCGATGGAACAGGAAAAGCAGTCTATCTGAAATCCTTGGCCATCAAGGAAAACGGAACCTCCCTTTATTCCTTCAGTGATGCCGCACAGGCTCTTTACAAGAAGGAACTGTTATTGAGCGGCGAAAACGTCTCCTTGTTCAATGGTGTTGTCACCTATTGTTCCTTCAAATACGATACCTATAATGACAAATACGGCGATAAAACCATGACACTAGGTGAATCGCAGATGAAAGACTACATCGATAAAGGCTATTGCAGCTACAACTTCAGCGTCGGCCCTTCCTCCTTCAAGATTCTTGATGAAAAGAGATGTCCAATCAAATCTGTCACAAAGCAGACCAATTCCGAAGGCCTCATCTCCGTCATCAACCTCGAATGTGTCGTCACATACTACAAATACATCGGATATACCAGTATGCCAATTCATGTCTTTGGTACCAACGGACAAGGAAAAGATATGCTCAAGTATGTCGCAGAAGGCACAAGAAACTCTTTGGGACTTGGTGTCTTAATCTCCTTTATCACCTTCTTGTTCGGTTTGATCTATGGTGCCATTGAAGGATACTTCGGAGGTACTGTCGATCTTATCATGGAACGTATCGTCGATATTCTCGGCTACATTCCTTGGATTGTCATTGTCACGCTCTGCGTTCTCCATTTAGGTCAGAACTTTGGTGTTTTCATCCTAGCTATGTGTCTCACTGGCTGGATAGGAACATCCTCCATCACAAGAACTCAGTTCTACCGATTCAAGAAACGAGAATACGTCCTTGCCTCTCGAAGTTTGGGTGCTAGTGACACGAGACTTATTTTCACCCACATCCTTCCAAACTCCTTAGGTACGATTGTCACATCTTCCGTCTTGATGATTCCGTCTGTCATCTTCTCTGAAGCAAGTATCTCTTACTTGGGAATAGGCTTAAAGGGTTTATCCTCCTTAGGTGTCATTCTCAGCAACAACCAGATCTACATCAATTCCTATCCGTACCTCCTTATCTTCCCTTCTGTCATCTTGGCCTTGATGATGATTTGTTTCAACTTATTTGGCAATGGCTTACGCGATGCCATGAATCCGTCTTTGAAAGGAAGTGATTGATATGGAAGAGAAAAACAAAGTATTATCGGTTCAGAATCTTCGTGTCTCCTTCAAGACAGATCATGGAATCGTTCATGCCGTAAGAGGTGTCTCATTCGACCTTTACAAAGGTGAAACACTCTGTATCGTTGGTGAATCCGGAAGTGGAAAATCCGTCACTTCCAAAACCATTATGGGTATCCTTCCTCAGTCTGCTATGATTGAAGAGGGAAACGTCTTCTATGAAGGCGAAGATCTGACAAAGGTTGCAGAAGAGGAGTTCCACAACATACGTGGAAAGAAGATTGGTATGATCTTCCAGGATCCTCTTTCCTCTCTTAATCCGATCATGAAGATTGGAAAGCAAATCACTGAGAGTATGCTCATCAACAAGAACATCCTCGAAAAAATCTATGAATCCAAGATCCAGAAGGAACTGACTGCTGTCAAGAACCTTGAATCCAATCGTAGAGTCGCAAAAGAGAAGACCTATGCCAATGAAGACTTCTATCTCTCCGACAGCAAGAAGAAAATTGAAGACTATCTCTATGTCAATAAGAATCTTCCTCGTTCCGAACTGAAAAAGAACGTGAATGAGATGAAGAAGGAAAGCAAAGCCGAATACAAAAAAATCTGTGCTGATGGAAGAGAAGAAAGAAAAAGAATTGATGCTGAATTCAAGAAAGAAATTCCGGCATTGAAAGCTGCTTTAAAAGCAAAGAAGAAAGTCGCAAAGAAAGAAGTCGACGCCTATTACAAAGGCCTCAAGAAGGAAAGAGATGCGAAGTTAAAGAATCTGAAGAAGTCCTTAACGCTCACCTCAGACTTGAAGTCTTCTAAGGAAATCTACAAGGCTAGAAAGAAGGAGATTGAAGACGAATTCATCTCCAAAACCAAGATCACCAAAGCCATGGCCAAAGAAAAAGCCTTGGCTGTCATGAAGGAAGTCGGTATCCCTCAGCCGGAGC
>CAVILQ010000011.1:0-54695 GCA_963643715.1 bacterium
TTACTGTCTAGTTTGTTATTATGCTCTTGTAATGAGGTTAAACCTATCGAGTCCACTACAGACTCTACCAATGAATCTACGGAGAAATCGGATACTGTTGTTGAACCTAGTGTTACATTGACTGCCATTGAGGGTGAGACAGAAAAGGATGTTATTGTTTATCAATCAAATGAATTGATGTGCGCCGACGCTCCCATTACATTTTCAGCAGTTGTTGTTGATAAGTTGAACATGTGGGAGAGATTTACAAACATTCTTTCGGTAAACGAATTCAATGTGGAATACCTGAATAAAAATAAAGATGCGATTCTAAGTAAATCAAGCAAAGAAGTGAGATATGGATTGAATTATATTTATAATCGTAAGTGCCCAGAATTGACAATATACGTAGACGGAAAGAACAATAAGTTTGGATATTATTGTATGGTGCTAAGATGCTTTGATGCGACAAAATATGAATTCACATATCAAGAGGATGATAAAAAAATGACATTTGATATGTGGTTGCCGAAAGAAAATTGTGTTATGAGTTACTCGTTTAAGTTTTATGAGACGATTGAAGAGTATTCAAAGGATGCGGAAAAATATTGTCTTAACTATTAAGAGAAAACAGATGAAGAAAAACTGTTGGTGCAGGCCAACAGTTTTTGTATTATTCAATTTCGGATAAGTTGTTTACTTCTTAGAAGAGCCTTCAACAGCCTTTGTCTTCTCCTTCAAATCTTCAGTGAGATCCCAGTTTGAGAAACCTTCGGTATGAGGAAGATAGACATTCCATCCATTGAGCTGATTGATCTTGAATTGGATGTTGTTGCCATCAACTTTCAGGATATGTCCGCCTTTGGAAAGATCTTTGCTGAGGAAATGAATATGCCATCCAGGCAAGTTCATGCCTTCAACATAGTTTGGGCAGTAGACTCCGATGACATATCCATCTAGATTGTCGTATTCAAACTCTCTTTGGTCACAGGCGACTTTGTAAAGAGGTTCATAGGGTTCTTTCTGCTTGAAACAAGAACGGACACGGACATGGAAGACTCCTTCCATCTTGATCATGTAGAAGAAGTTATGGCTAGGAAGATAGGCTTCCATTTTGGACTTGAATTCCTCGATAGAGGAGAAAGAGATAACATTCTCTTCTGCTGATTCATCGAAGTGACTGACAGTGGAGAACGGAAGTGTATCCTTATCATTCATCTCATAGACTTTACCATCGGCTCTGCCGTCATAGGCGTGCCCATTGAGGATGATGGCTTCACCATCAAGTCCGTCATAGGTTCCAATACCTATGTTTCCCTCTTTTAATAGGTCTTTAACAGTGACAGATCCGTGGTAATCACCCATCATTAAGCTGTTTAGTGTACCGACTTGGAATAATTTGTTTTCTTTCATAATGTGTATACCTCTATTTCTTTTCGTTGGAATCGTTTGTGGAAGAAATGTCTTCTTTATGCGATTTCAAATGGAAGACTTTCTTGTAGACTTCATGATTGTGATGATGTGTTCTATAGTTTCCGTTTTCATCATAGACGGCAAGAAGAAGCTCAGGATGAGTTTCACCGAATATACGTTCTGCATCCTTCTTCTTGTCCTGCTGATGTGTCTTGAAGTAGTAGTTCATAGTCCATTTGGTAAAGAATGGGTCTAAGATGTTTGTGACTAAGAGTACGACAGCAAGGATAAGAACGGAGTTGGAAATCATATCCTGAGAATAGGCTACGCCACCGAATGTGTAAGATGCAAACATGGCAGGGATGGATAATGAGACACCGGCGATGGATGCGGATGCAACAGATGCATAGCCAGGTCTTTTTAAAGCAAAGCGGTCTACGATATAAGGAATAATCAGTGTTACAGCCCAGTAGATGATAATCAATACGATAGCTGCAATCCAGACAGATCCGCTTGTGAAGGCTTTGGCAAGGTTGATTGTAGAACCGAACTGGAAGCCTAAGAATGGAAGGATGATTGTGTTTCCGCCTTTGAATACTTCTCTGATCTTCGGGTCAAGGTTTCCAAGGATGAAACCAAGAATGAAGGGAAGAAGCAAAGAGATAATCTGCATGAGCTTTCCTAATAGTCCAGCATCCGCAGAAGATGTTCCAAGGCTAGAGATGACAATGAAAGGAAGAAGCGGCATGGAAAGAATCAACATAATCGGGAATGTGGCACGATCGGAATTGTCTGCATAAGGAGGGATGATACCCATATAGAGTGCAGCATTGGCGCTGGTGACACAGACACAGAAGGTGACTGGATCAATTCCTAAGAAACCGTTCGGACAGAAGATGAAGACTAAGACTGAAATGACATATGCAGGAATCAGTCTTGCTATGATGATCCAGATTCCTCTCTTGAATACTTCTACGAAATCATGGGGTTTGATCATGGTACCTGTGCAGAAAAGCATAAGGCCGATGATAAGCATCTGCCCTGTTTTTCCGAAGAGGTCCTTCATCGGATTTCCTAAGTATTCCCATAAGGTAAGACCTTCTCCTGGTTTGCCCGTTCCAAGTCCACATGCAATGCAAATGGAACAGATGACTGCAGAGATGATGAGTGGGACAAACATCGTACCAGCTGGAATCTTATTCAGAAATTTCCAAATGCCGATGCCTTCGAATTTTTTCTTTTCTTTTTCCATAGATTTTAGTTCACTTTCTGACTTCTTTTAGACCGGTTTAAAAGAACGGATAGATTTTATGATTGCTCATAGTTGAAAGAAATATTCCAAAGAGCTAAAATTTTCGTGCTTTTTTGTGCTAGGAGAACAATATGAACCTATATCAGAAATTACTAAACATCGAAGAGAATGCAAATGACGTTCATGATATTCTGAAAGGATATTATGATCTGATTCCGTGTCCGATGGCTCTCATCAACGAGAATTATGATGTGGTATCGTATTTTGTCTTGAACGAGACAATTGCAGATGACTTCTTTAACACAACGACAAAATCAGGGCATTGGAATGTAGAATTGATTTCCTATGTCACCGAACACTTTTTAAACAACCATGAGGACAAGACTATCTTTGAGTTTCAAGGCAGGAGAAGACTGTTTTATAAAATCAAAAAGGATGGAATAGTATTAGGCTATCTTGCAATTCTGGAAACGAAAACTCCATTAGAACAGTTGAATCAGGAAGTCCTTTTCCATCTTGTGAAATCATTAGGGAAAAGATTGAATGAGATGGAGAATACTCACTCTATCTCGTCAACGATATCTTTTCTGTCTTCCTTGCTGAATAATTCAATATCAGATGAAGACATCATGAAAGAGAAAATCAAGGAGGATGAGATTGATGTCAATAATGTGGATCAATTCCTTCTTATCTCGTTGAATGATTTGAAAAGAGGACGATATCATTCCTTTGAAAAGGAAGTGAATCACATTTTCGAAAATGCGGTTCTCCTTTATAAAGATCGATATCTATTGGTATTTCAACATGAATTGAAAACTGAAAAATCTATTCTTGACTTTTTACAGCGCAATCATGTCACAGCCATCTTATCCAATCCTCTTCCTTCCATGTTTCTTCTCTCTGATTTCTATCGCATCAATCTTAGCCTTCTCAAACTTCTAGAGAACATAAACAAGGATCAATACTATTTCGAAGAGCGGGATTACTATTATCTTTTGCCTATCTTAGAGATAGAAAATGAAAAGATGTTAGTCTCTATCGTACATCCGGATATCAAAAGACTATGGGACTATGATATTCGGACAAATAATGACTACTGCAAGACACTTTTTGTCTACCTGACAAATGGAAAAAGTCTTATGGAAACAGGTGATGCTCTTTGCTTCCATAAGAACACAATCGGATACCGAATCAATCAAATCAAGGAAATCATTCAGAATGATCTGAATGATTGGAAAGATAATATGAATTATCTATCCTCTTTGTCTGTCGTTGAATATTTGAAGAATCGTGACTGATTTTCATCAAAACCTATGCTCTACCGATTATAATATTAGTATGAACTTTATCCAGCTATGTACAACCACTACATACGAAATATCGAATTCCATCATTGATGTAGAGGATTATGCGAAAAGAGCAAAAGACCTCAAGTATGATGCCATTGGTATATCTGATAACAATATCCGTGCTTATCCTTCTTTTGAGATTGCCTGCAAAAAATATGGAATCAAGCCGATATTTGGATATCGTATCGCGTTAGCTAGTTCCATTCGTACACCATATCGAGCCTTTCTATATATCAAGAATGAGGAAGGGTATAAGACTCTTTGCCAATTGATTTCAAAGAAAGAGAATATCATCGGAACAAATCTATTGAAGAATTATCATACTGGTTTGATCCTTATCATACAGGCTGATAGTGAACCATTCTATCAGGATTATTTTCTGACTAAGATTTCACCGGATATCTATTCGTATCATAAGATTTTCGGTGACGACTTTGCACTAGGCATTACAATCCGTAACCAAGAGGATAAGAAAGAAAGCGATGTACTGTACAAGTACTGTGAATCCAACGGATATTCAATCATTCCTTTTCCGGAAGTTCATTATCTCACAAAACAGGATTATTCATCTTTCCGTCTTTTTCAGTGTGCATTGAAAAAGGAACAGTATTCTGAAGATGATGAGGATAATTCAGACTTCCTTTTATCTACAAACATATTGAAGAGCATCTATCGTGTGAAGGATATAGAGACAGAAGCCTCTTTATTTGATAGGGTTGATTTCACCTTTATCAAAAAGAGAGGATGTATGGTCTCTATTGAGGATGATGACCAAAAACTGAAAGAAAAATCCTACTTAGGACTAAAGAAGAAAAATCTACAGGATAAGAAAGAATATCAAGAACGATTGGATTATGAGTTATCCGTCATAGAGAATATGCACTTCTCATCTTACTTCCTTATCGTGGAAGACTATGTTTCCTTTGCAAAGAATAGTGGAATCAAAGTCGGTCCAGGAAGAGGATCGGCAGGTGGATCACTAGTCTCCTATTGTTTAGGAATCACGGATGTGGATCCAATCCTTTATGATTTGTCTTTTGAACGTTTCCTCAATCCAAAGAGAAAGACGATGCCGGATATCGATATTGATTTTGAAGATGGAAGAAGGAATGAGGTCGTCCTCTATTTAGAGAAGAAATATGGAGAAGAGAGAGTTGGTACGATTCGTACCTTTGTGACTTTGAAACCCAAAAGTGCTCTTAATTTGATTGGACCGGCTTTATCCATACCGGATAATCGAATCAAAAAGATTACATCTTTGATTCCAGATATGGCGGTAACTTTCGATGAAATCAGAAAAGACAACTCTTGGAAGAGTACAAAATTCAATGAATTGATGCAAGATGAGTATTATCGCTCTATTGTCAGTAAAGCGGAAGCTTTGTTAGGTAAGATTGTCAACACCTCTTTCCACGCGCCTGGTGTCATTATCAGTGAGGAAAAGATATCGACCTATTGTCCTAGGGAAAATGGAGAATATGGTACGATTGAATTTGAATATCCTTATATGGAACAGATGGGATATTTGAAAGTGGATATCCTTCCTCTTAGCACTTTGACTTTCATTAAGAACATTGAAGAAAGAATCAAGCAAGGCGGGAAAGAACTTGTCAACATTCAACAACATTTAGAGGATGAAGACACTTTTCTTTTGCTCAACCGGCTTCATCTTTGCTCAATATTTCAACTTGATGCGACAGACGGAATGAAGGATGTTGTTAGAAACATTCATCCTCAGTCATTCTCTGATATACCTGCTATTTTGGCTTTGTACCGTCCTGGTCCGAAAGACTATATTCCTTTGTATGCGAAAAGAAAAAATCATCTCTCTGAGATTGTATACCCTGATGAGAAACTGAAAGATGTTCTCTCTGAGACTTATGGAATTATGGTCTATCAGGAACAGGTCATCAAAGCCGTTCAGGTTGTTGCTTCTTTCTCGGCAAGTGACGCTGACCTTTTCCGTCGTGCTATCTCTAAGAAGGATTTATCCAAGATGGAGATGTATCGAGGTGAATTCATCAAGGGATGTTTGAATAACGGCATATCAGAAGAGAAGGCGAAAAGCCTGTATCTCGATATTGAGAAGTTTGCTAACTATGGTTTCAATAAGTCACACGCATATTCTTACGCGTTTATCACCTATACTCTTTTATACTACAAAGCTCATTATCCAAAAGAGTTCTATACTTGTGCATTTCATCTTCATTCCCTTTCCTCCGCTACTGGTCTTGGATTAGTAGGGGAATTAAAAGAGGATCATTTCCATCTTCATGCACCAGATATCAATATCTCTTTAAAAGATGATATTTTGTTTGAGAATGAGTTTGTCTATCTTCCGCTTCATGCTATTGCAGGCGTCGACAACAAGATGATTCAGGCATTATTGGATGAAAGAGATAAGACTAAGTTTACATCGTTCTATGATGTGCTTCTTCGTGTCAAGGGTATCGATAACAGATCGATGCTTGCTCTTATTGATGCCGGTGTCTTTGACTGTTTTGAAACAAATAGGGCAGGATTGGAAAACCATTTACAGCAATACATGGACTATGCGAAGATGTCCTTTGATGAATCTTTGATTCCTCCCGTATCGGATGTTAAGGAAAAACAAGGGACAAAGCTTTTAGCGGAAAAATCAAAACTCGGGTTGATCTTGACTAAGAAAGTATCATCGATTGCAAAAAAGAGAGACTACTACTCATTTATCATCAGTGATGTGTCTCGATATGATATGGATGGCACTCTTGCCATCGATAATGAAAGCAAGAATTATCGGATCAAGGCGATAAAGAAAGAAGACTATAAGAAGGGGGATATCCTATTAGTCAAAGCAGAATTTGGAAGATATAAAAAGACAATCTATCCAGTAGATACGATACTTGTGAAGGAGGACTAATCATGTCTAAGACTTATATTGTTGATGGAAACTCATTGTTGTTCCGCGCTTACTATTCAACAGCATATACGGGCAATATCATGACGACAAAGAGCGGATTGCCAATCAATGCAATCTTCGCTTTTCATAATCTGATCAAGAAAATCAAGGCGATGGTCACAGATGGTGATCATCTTTATGTTACGTTTGATACTGGAAAGCCGACATTCAGAAAGAAAGAGTTTGAAAACTATAAAGCTCAAAGATCTCCTGCGCCTCAGGAATTAGTCGCACAGATGCCGATTGCAAGAGAGATGCTAGATGCAATGGATATCACTTGGGCTGAGTTAGAAGGCTATGAAGGTGATGACCTGGCAGGCTCGATGGCAAAGTATGCAAGCGACAAAGGGGATGAGGTAAGACTCTTCACTTCTGATAAGGATTTCCTACAGCTTTTGGATTTCTCGGATCATGTCACAGTTGAGATGCTAAAGAAAGGCCTTAGCGAGACAGTCTGCTATACAAAATCGAATCTAAAAGAGCTCTTTGGACTCAATCCAGATCAGATTGTTGACTTCAAAGGAATCGCTGGAGACTCTTCTGATAACTACAAAGGAATCAAAGGAATCGGTGAAAAGACGGCAATGAAGCTTCTTGAACAATATGGTCATTTAGAAGGCATTCTCGAATACTGCAAGAAAAATCCAGACAATAAGACAAATCAGAAAATCATCGCTGGTGAACAAGATGCATTGTTTTTCAAAAGCCTTGCCAATATCTATACCGACATCGATGTGAAGGCTGACTATGAAAAGTCTATATATAGACATTATCAGAAGAGTAAATTATCCGCTTTCTATCTGAAGTATTCGTTATCACAATTCTTAAAGTCGATTGATAAGATGCAGGGGCTTCAGGATGATTCAGGCTCTCAGTTATCTCTCTTTGGAGAGATGATGGATTCTCAAAAAGACATCAATGGTCAGACTACTGACGTCTTTGATGTCAAAGCTAGAAGCCTCGTCAAGATTACCTCTTATGCGGAGATAAAGGAAAAGGTTCTCTCTTTCTACTACGACTCTTTAGGCGAAAACGAAAACACATCTACTTTGTATGGCTTTATCTTCGGTACAGAAAATCATATTTATACTTTAAGCCTTGAGAATGCAAAGAATGATGAATCCTTTCTTTCATTCTTAAGAGATGAAACGAAGAATGTATCCGTTTATGATCAGAAAGGAATACTTGTCCTTTTAAATCGCAACGGATTTGAAAAACTGAAAGGCGTTGGATTTGATCTATTGATTGCTACCTATCTCATCAATCCTGATTCCGGACAGAAGAAAGAGGAAGTCTTCCTTTCCTATGGTCTTTCCTTCAATTCAGAGATGACGATTTCACAGCAAATCGCTTCCTATGTCATCGATTTGAGAAAGATGGTAGAAGAGGAATTAGAGAAGAATGAGGAAGTGAAGCTCTTCAAAGAAGTAGAGATGCCTCTTAGCCGCATTTTAGCCAATATGGAAATTGAAGGATTCCCGATTGATCTGATTACATTGAAGAGTATTGATACCGAGTATCAGGATATCCTGAAATCTCTTCAGGACAAGATTTATTCCTTGGCAGGAAAAGAATTCAATATCAATTCACCAAAACAATTGGAACAGATTCTTTTTGCTGATTTAGGAATCAAGAGAAACAAAGGTGAGAAAGGTACTGGAATCGAAGTTTTGACTTCGCATCAGGATGAACATCCGATCATTCCTCTTATCATCTCTTATCGCCTTTACAATAAATTGGTCTCCGGATATACCCAGGCTCTTCCGAATCATGTGATGAAAGATGGTAAGATTCATGCTATCTATAATCAGGCATTGACGGCAACGGGAAGACTCTCTATGAGTGAACCGAACCTTCAGAACATATCAATAAGAAATGAAGAAGGGAAGAACATCAGAAAAGCGTTCTTCTATCCGAATAAGGAATTCTATATCCTGTCATTGGATTATTCACAGGTGGAACTGAGAATGCTTGCTCATGTAGCAAATATCAAAGCCTTGAAGGAAATCTTCCAGGAAGGTAAAGACATCCATCGTGCAACAGCTAGCAAGGTATTCAATGTTCCGTTTGATGAAGTGACAGATGAAATGAGAAGAAGAGCAAAGGCTGTCAACTTTGGCATTGTATACGGAATATCCGCTTTTGGCCTATCCAACCAACTTGATATTCCAACCTCCGAAGCCTCACAGCTTATCAGCCAATTCAAGACTGCTTTTGATGGCATTGATGCTTTCCAAAAGGATTGTGTCGAAAAGGCAAGAAAAGATGGCTATGTCTCTACCATTCTAAACAGAAGAAGATATCTGAAAGATATCAATTCCAGCAATCGTGCATTGAAAGCTTTCTCAGAACGTGCTGCTACGAATACGGTCATTCAAGGATCTGCCGCTGACTTGATCAAGGTTGCTATGATTGCATGTAACAAAGCTTTGGAAGGATATCAGTCTAAGATTATACTTCAGATTCATGATGAACTTCTTTTCAAGGTTCCAAAGGATGAATTGGATAAAGTATTGCCGATTTTAACCGATGCCATGAACCATGCTCTATCTTTATCTGTTCCGCTTCAGGTAGATGGAAATGCTGCTTTGACTTGGTACGAGGCTCATTGATATGCCTGAACTTCCTGAAGTTGAGACTGTCATCAGAGAACTCGCTCCGCTTGTTGCTGGAAAGACTTTTTCTTCTCCTGAAATCTATTACGAACCGCTTATCAAGACAGATAAATTTTCCTTTTACGATGACATAAAAGGAAAGAAAATCCTTTCTCTTTCAAGAAAGGGAAAGTTCATTCTATTCCATCTAAGTGAAGAGAAGAAACTTATATTCCATCTTAGAATGGAAGGAAAACTTTTTGTTGAGAATAAAAAGACGTTATCAACAAAACATATGACTCTCTTTCTTCCTTTTGAAAATGATGAGTGTGGTCTTGCGTTTTATGATGTCCGTAAATTCGGATGTCTATACTATCTAGATGAAAATGATGAGGGACCTCTTTCTAATGTTGGAAAAGAACCTTTTGACATGGAAATAGATGAACTTTATTCGCTCTATCATAAAAAGCATGACCATATAAAGTGTGTCTTGCTAGATCAGTCTTTAATGTCCGGCATTGGAAACATCTATGCTGACGAAATCCTTTTTGCCTGCGGTATTTCCCCGTTTCGTTATGCGACAGATTTGTCGAAAGATGAGATTGAAAACATATTAGAACAATCAAAAAGGATATTGATGGCTTCGATCGAATCGAAGGGTTCTACAGTGCGGTCTTATCGAGCCAGTGAACATGTCAAAGGCTCATTCCAGGAGTCCTTGAAAGTCTATTCAAGACAAGGAAAGGAATGCCTTACTTGTCATCATGCAAAGATTGAGAAGAGAAAACTAGATGGTAGAGGAACCTCTTATTGTCCTATCTGTCAGAAGACAGGAATCAATGTCGCCATCACAGGAAAGATAGCGAGTGGGAAAAGCCTAGCCTCTTCCTATTTTGAAAAGGAAGGATTTGTTCGCTTTTCATGCGATGAAGAGGTTCATAAACTTTACTTGGACGTTTCATTCCTAAATGGATTGGAATCAAAGTTTCCAATCATATTTACCAATCATAAGCTTTCAAAAAAGAAGATTACAATGCTGTTATCTACAGACAAGAGATTCAAGAAAGAGTATGAATCCTACATCTTCAAGGAAGTGAAGAATCGGATTAATCAATTCATCATTGATAATGATGGGAAGAATAAAATCATAGAGGTTCCTCTTCTTTTTGATGCTCATATGGAACATGATTTTACATATACTGTTGGTGTTGAAACTACAAGACAAAAAGAACATCTATTAGAAAGAGGAGAAGACATCAAAAGAGCAAAATTCAATGAATTGAATTCTTACGATAGACATCGTGATGAACTAGATTTCATCCTTCATTCCGATGGCACGAAAGAAGAATTGTATGATCAGGTGAAAGCCTTGATCAAAAAAATGAACGTTTTGAATTAAACGGTACATTTCTTGATGTTTTCTTAAAAAAGTTGAATATTTCAATCGAAATTTAAGACTCACTTTAGGCTCGAAAATTGTTAATATTTTTGTATAAGCGCTTTCAAAACCACCTTGCCGATAAAATCGGCAAGGTTACTTTTCAGTCGTCAAAATTTTCTTTACAATTTTTTTGTTCTATTTTATTCATGAAAGGATACTATATCTATGAAAAAATCAACTATTACTTTATTATCTCTTCTTTGTCTTACCTTAGTCGGATGTGGAGAGGATAAGACAAGCACAGCTCCCGTCTCTTCTGATAACACAAGCACGGAGCCGACCTCTTCCTCCACAAGTGAAAAGACAATCACAGTCGAAGAGAAAATCACAGACGCTTTGGCATCTGGCTATCGTAGCAGTGAAGTCCTTAGTATAAAAGAAACATGGGGAAGCGATGATCCTTATACCTCTTACAATGTCTTTGATTTAGGCATCAACGACGACTTCTATCAGTATCGTCAGTATAGTGCTGAATTAAATGAAGAAGATGGTAGCATTGTTACAGGAAGTTTGCAATATGCTGGAACATTTACCCATCAGACCGGTACAGATGGAAATGAGAACGTCAACTTTGTCGCTCTTCAGATCGATAACGTTCTTGAATATGAAGAACTCTTGAACGATGAAGACGATACTCCTTATCTTTGGAGTGATTATGGCTTTGAGAATGCCTTCTTGGATTTCGATTCTTCCTGGCTTGTCAAAGAGAGTGATACAGTTTATTCCGTCGATATTGATTCTGTCGGTGAGACCTTCCTTCATAATCTCTCTTGCCAGGTTTATGGCATGGACTATAGCACAATCAACGAATACAAGATCACAGTCGACAGTGAAGGAAATCCGGTTGGTTATTCCGGTACCTTTGAAACTGTAGAGGAAACCTTCTATGGTTCGACAGTTTTAACAGAAATTTCTTTTGAAGGAACCATTGATGAGACAGGAAGTGACGTCATCAAAGGCGTGACTCCTCTTACTGGCACTGCTGATAGTGACCTTGCTGCTGCCTTAGCATCTCTTAGCTCTCAGAACTTCGAATATACCTTTACGAGATACACTGGCAATTATCCGGATGATGGTGAATACAATGTTTATTCCACCGCAAAGGGTGTTGTCACAGAGGATAACCTCAAACTCGTAACTTATTATAGGAACGGAAGCGTTAACTATAATGGCGGTTATTACACTGTTGATGGAAAGACACAGTCTGTCGTTGCTATCGGCGATGGCTATTACAAAGATGGTGACCTTCAGGATTATGCATTGAGCACTGATGTCATTCCTTCCTTTTCAAACATCTCTCCTCTCTTCTTCGATAAGACAGCAGATGGTGTCTATGTCCTGAATGAAGAAAAGTATTACACTGGTTCTGACCAGGCTTATGTCTATTCCTTATTGAACTCTTCTTATATTACGGATCTTACCATCACTCTTGGTGATGATGGATCTGTCACATTCGAAAACATTGTTCCTGCCGGTGGTCATACAGCTGCTGAGAAGGTTGTCGAGGTCTATTCCAATATCGGTGGAGTGAAGACTGCCCCGATTGATACGACAGCAGTTCACGATACACTTGGAACTCTCACCTGGTCTGATATCTTTGCCGGAAGTTCTGATTTGGACGACATTTATACTTTTATGGGAAGCAAAGCTAACTTTGACTCCATTCCGACAACTCAGGACAACCATTCCAATTGGTCCTACTATTTTGATGCTGATTCAGAAGATCTCGAAATTCAGTATGCGGCTTCCTCTCTTACTGAAGCAAATACGATGCTCAGCAATTATGATGCTGTCATGAAGGCAGCTGGATTCTCTGATCCTACTATCGATGAAGAATACGGTGACCATATCTACACGAAGTCTGTTGAGGGTGGAACTATCACTGTCACAGCCGAAGCAATCAATTACTATGGAACAGCATATTTCCTCCTTCTTCCTTCCTATGCTGCAACTACAACCGAAGCTTAATCTAACTAACAATTTCCGAAAATAACAAAAAGAGTCATCTCTTGCGAGATGACTCTTTTATTATTGATTTTGTTTTGAATTAGTCGAGGTGCGGACCAGCCTTGACTAAGGCTTTGCCAGCATCGTTGGTCTCGTACTTCTTGAAGTTCTTGATGAAACGAGAAGCGAGGTCCTGAGCTTTCTTATCCCATTCAGCAGGATCAGCATAGGTATCTCTAGGATCGAGGATGTTAGTGGCAACACCATCCAAGGAAGTCGGAACTTCGAAATCGAAGTAAGGAATCTTCTTGGTCGGAGCTGTGAGGATAGCACCATCTAAGATGGCATCGATGATACCACGTGTATCTTTGATGGAGATACGCTTTCCAGTACCATTCCAGCCAGTGTTGACTAAGTATGCCTTGGCACCAGACTTCTTCATATGCTTGACGAGTTCTTCAGCATACTTGGTCGGATGGAGTTCAAGGAAGGCCTGTCCGAAGCAGGCGGAGAAGGTAGGAGTCGGCTCTGTGATTCCTCTTTCAGTACCAGCTAACTTAGCAGTGAAGCCACTTAAGAAGTAGTACTGAGTCTGTTCCGGAGTGAGGATAGAAACAGGAGGTAAGACACCGAAGGCATCAGCAGAAAGGAAGATGACATTCTTAGCGGCAGGTGCATGGCTGATCGGCTTGACGATGTTCTTGATGTGATAGATAGGATAAGATACACGGGTGTTCTCGGTTACGCTCTTATCATGGAAATCGATCTTTCCGTTGTCATCGACTGTGACGTTTTCGAGCAATGCATCTCTCTTGATGGCACCATAGATGTCAGGTTCTGCATCCTTGTCGAGGTCGATGACCTTAGCATAGCAGCCGCCTTCAAGGTTGAAGACACCATTGTCATCCCATCCGTGTTCATCATCACCGATGAGAAGTCTCTTCGGATCAGTGGAAAGTGTGGTCTTGCCGGTTCCGGAAAGTCCGAAGAAGACGGCAGTATTTTCACCATTGAGGTCTGTGTTGGCGGAAGAGTGCATGCTAGCGATTCCCTTGAGAGGGAGGTAGTAGTTCATCATGGAGAACATACCCTTCTTCATTTCGCCACCATACCAGGTGTTTAAGATGACCTGTTCATGGGAAGTGATGTTGAACATGACGCAGGTTTCAGAATTGAGGCCTAATTCCTTCCAATTCTCGACTTTGGCTTTGGAAGCATTGTAGACGATGAAATCAGGCTTGAAGTTCTCTTCTTCTTCAGCAGTCGGACGGATGAACATGTTGCGGACAAAGTGTGCCTGCCATGCGACTTCCATGATAAAACGGACAGCCATTCTTGTGTCCTTGTTTGCACCACAGAAACCATCAACGACATAGAGCTTCTTTCCGGATAATTCGTTCTTGGCGATATCCTTAACTGCCTTCCAGGCATCCTGGCTGGCCGGATGGTTATCATTCGGATATTCTTTGCTAGTCCACCAGACGGTGTCCTTGGAATTTTCATCAACAACAAGGAATTTGTCCTTAGGAGAACGGCCGGTGTAGATACCAGTCATGACATTGACAGCTCCAAGCTCTGTTTCCTGACCTTTTTCATATCCTGTTAAGGAAGGATCCATCTCGGCTTTGTAGAGATCTTCGTAGGAAGGATTGTAGACGACTTCTTTGACGTCATTAATACCGTACTGACTTAAATCGATTTTTTTCATAAGTGCCCTTTCTATTCACACACTTTCGTGGAATAAACTAATGATAATTTTTTTCTAAGGTGACTTCTCCGCTTGATAGAGATAATGTTTTCCCGTCTTCTTCGACTAATAGATTTCCAAGTTGGTCAATTCCTAAGACTTTTGCGTGTCTATTTTCGCCGTAGTAGTTCAGGTAGACTGTTTTATCAGTCAGATAGGAACGCTCTCTAACAAGATCAAGGAAGGAGTCATCTTCATTTAAGAACTTATCGTACCAAATATCGAAATGATGAAGAAAATGTTCTAAGAAATCTTTCTTGTCATATTCCTTTCCTGTGGCCTGATAAAGTGATATCGCTTTGCTTTTCAGTTCGTTAGGGAAAGTTTTCTGATTCAGATTGACTCCAATTCCGACAATGACAGCTAACAGTTTCTCTTCTATGATTGATTCAGCAAGGATTCCTGTGACTTTCTTTCCTTGGATTAAGATATCATTCGGCCATTTGATTTGATTTTCGATACCGTAGTCGTCCAAGGTTAGAGAAATACATAATCCCGATAAGAGTGAGAGAAGAGATATGCGCTTAGGCTGAAGGTTATCTTTGAGGAGGAAGGAGAACGGAAGCGACATGCCTCCGTCATTCCATACTCTTCCAAGACGGCCTTTGCCAGCGCTTTGATGATCGGCGGTAACGACTGTGCCATCATCAAGATTTTCATATTCTCTTTTCAGATAACTGTTTGTTGAATCGATTTCAGGAAAGGAGAGGATTGTATGTTTCATTATCAGCCTAACAACTGAATCAATAGACCGGCTGCGACAGCACTACCGATAACACCGGCAACATTCGGACCCATGGCGTGCATGAGCAAGAAGTTAGAAGGATCTTCTCTTTGACCTTCTTTCTGAACGACACGAGCGGCCATAGGAACGGCAGAGACACCAGCGGCACCGATCATCGGGTTGATCTTGCCATGTGTCAACCAACACATCAGCTTGCCGATCAACACACCACCGGCAGTTGCAGTGATGAAGGCGATGATGCCTAAGGCGAAGATAAGGATAGTCTTCGGATTGAGGAAGTATTCGGCACTTGCGGTGGCACCGACGGAGAGGCCGAGAAGAATGGTGACAGCATAGAGCAAAGTGTTGGAACAGGCTTCGACAAGTTTAGGAACGACACCGGACTCTTTGACAAGGTTACCCATCATCAAACAGCCAATCAAAGGTGCAGAAGAAGGAACGATGAGGATGACTATGACCATGACAGCAATCGGGAAGATGATCTTCTTTGTCTTGCTGACAGGTTTGAGTTCTTCCATATGGATCTTTCTTTCCTTCTTCGTGGTGAGAAGTCGGATGACAGGGGGCTGAATGAAAGGAACAAGAGCCATATACGAATAAGCTGCGATAGCGATAGAAGAGAGGAGTTCTGGAGCTAACGTCTTTGTAGTTAGAATAGCAGTCGGACCATCGGCACCGCCGATGATACCGATACTGGCAGCCTGCTGGGCATCGAAGCCGCAGGCGACAGCGAGCATAAGCGTCAAGAATATACCGATCTGGGCGGCAGCGCCGAGAATCAATGTCTTAGGATTGGAGATAAGCGGACCGAAGTCTGTTGTTGCACCGATTCCTAAGAAGATAAGGCAAGGATAGATATCGTATTGAACGCCTTTGTATAGAACACCGAGTAGTCCAGTATATCCGGTGATGGTTTTCACATCTTCACCATTAGGATAGATCAGACCTAATAAACCTTTGTAGGTGACATGCTGTGTAGCGATTTCACTAGAACCATCAACTGTTTTATATACCGGAGTCATAACATCGACACCGGGAAGGTTAGCAAGTAGCATGCCAACACCCATTGGAATCAATAGATATGGTTCGGCTTTCTTGAAAATGGCGAGGTAGAGAAGGAGAACGGCAATCGCAATCATAATGAGGTTTTTCCAACCTCCGTCCTGGAAGAATCCTGCGATTCCTGTGTTCATAAAGAAATCTTTGAAGAACTCTCCCACATCGTTAGCTAGGATGAACTGCATATGTTACCCCAAAACGACTAATGTGTCTTTGCTGTTGACCTGCTGTCCCTTTGTGACGTTGACACTGACAATGGTGCCATCGCTCGGAGACTTAATTTCATTCTCAAGTTTCATGGCTTCGAGAATGCAAAGAATCTGACCGGCTTTGACGCTGTCGCCTGCCTTGACTTTGACATCAAGAATAGTGCCTTGCATCGGGGAAGGAACGGGTGTTCCGTTTCCGCTTGCGACAGGGGCAGCGGGCTTTTCTTCTTTGCTAACAGCAGCAGGAGCGCTGACTGCGCCTTTGACAGTCTTAACTTCAACAGGCTCGACTTCAGTAATACCCATGACTTTGACTTCAAAGGTCTTACCATTGACTTTGATATTATAGATTCTCATACATTTACCTCGTTGTCATTTACTTTTCTTCTTTTTCTTCTTGTCTTCTTCTTCAATCAGCTTGCAGCTGATGACTTTGACGTCTTCTTTTCTCTCTTTTCGATAATCGAGAGTGGCAACAAGAACGGCAGCCATTGCATCTTCGTCCAATTCTGTGCCATCCTTCATCTTTACTTTTTCCTTGACGTCAAGAGCACGGATTTTGTTCAATAAGGAAAAAATGAGCGTGATGACGATAAGGACAAAGAAGACGATGATGATGCAGAGAAGGGAATACAAGGCAGCAGTTCCAAAGCCCCATGTTGTGCTTAGTACGTTCATAACTCGACGTTGAACTCCTCAGCTTCTAAACCATACTTTTTCTTGAGGAAGCTGATGGCGACTTGATCGAACAAGGCGATGGAAAGGACATCCTCATCACACTTGGCGATCTTCTTGTATTTCTTCTTCAGTTCTTCGAATTCAGGCTGAAGCTTATCGGCAGGACGATAGGTGATGACCTCATCATCGCCGATAATCTTATGCTGGACATCGGGGTTGACCGGTGCGGGAGCTTTGCCGTAAAGTCCATGGAGATAATCCTTGATTTCCTTTGGAACCATCTTGTATCTTTCACCAGTGATGACGTTCATGACAGCCTGAGTTCCGACCATCTGGGAAAGAGGAGTGACAAGAGGCGGATAACCTAAGTCTTTTCTGACAAGAGGGACTTCCTTAAGGACGTCTTCATACTTGTCCATAGCACCCTGCTTATCAAGCTGACTCATCAAGTTGGAGAGCATTCCGCCAGGAACCTGATATTTCAAGATGTTCGGATTGACGCATAAGGCTTTGACCTTCAATGTTCCGTTCTTGAGGTATTTTTGCTTGATCTTATCCAACTTGCTAGCGGCTTGATTCAGTTTATCCTCATCGAGATGGGGATCGTATTCGGTGCCGCGAAGAGCATAATTGAATGCTTCGGTGCAGGGCTGAGATGTTCCACCGGAGAGAGGAGAGAGAGCTGTATCAATGATATCGACACCTGCTTCAATCGCCTTGAGGTAAGTCATCTGGCAGATTCCACCGGTGCAGTGGGAATGAAGTTCGATAGGTAGCTTCGTTTCCGCCTTCAATTTGGAGATGAGTTCATAGGCATCGTTAGGAAGAAGAACACCAGCCATATCCTTGATGCATAAGGAGTCAGCGCCCATGGCTTCGACTTCCTTTGCTAAGGAGACATAATAATCCACGGTATGGACAGGAGAGGTGGTGTAGCTTAATGCAATCTGGCAATGTGCGTTCGGGAACTTGCTCTTGAACTTGTTGCAGGCATCGACAGCGCTCTTAAGATTTCTGACATCATTCAAAGCATCAAAGACACGGATGATGTCAATTCCGTTCTCTAAGGATTTTTCGACGAACTTTTCGACGATGTCATCTGGATAGTGATGATATCCTAAGATGTTCTGTCCTCTGAAAAGCATCTGAAGCTTTGTGTTCGGACAGGCTTTTCGGATGGCACGAAGTCTTTCCCATGGATCTTCATCCAAGAAGCGGAGACAGGAATCGAATGTGGCTCCTCCCCAGACTTCCAACGCATAAAATCCCGCTTGATCGAGAAGCGGAGCAACGGCAAGAATCTCATCTGTTGTCAGACGAGTGGCAATCAACGACTGCGAACCGTCACGTAAGGCAGTATCAACAATTTTTACTCCCATAAAGAGGCCCTTTCTATAAAAAGCTAAATTTTCGACGTATACATTGTACTATCTATTGACAAATTTTTCTAGTAGAAAAATGCGCATAATCGCCATGTAAAGCGCTACAACATGCACGAACTATAAAATAACACGCAAAAATATGAAAAATGTTGTCAAAAAGGCCGTTGACAAATATAATTTCATTTGTATGAAAATTAGAGATCTTGCATTCATTGCTGTTGCTACCGCCCTTATGTGCGTTTTATCGCCTATTTCAGTTCCGATTGGCATTGTTCCCATCACTTTGGGAACGTTGGCTTTGTATCTAATCGGTGCGGTTTTAGGACCGGTCAATGCGACAATCTCTATTATCCTATACATTATATTAGGATTAGTCGGACTTCCTGTCTTTTCCAACTTTAAATCTGGTGCAGCGGTCTTGACCGGACCGACGGGCGGATTCATCCTCGGATATATTCCTGCTGTCTTTGTTCAATCCTTATTTACTAATCGATTCAGCACAAAAAAGACTGCATATGTCTTCGGTATCATCATGGGCACTATCATCATCTATGGATTTGGTCTTGTGTGGTTCCTTATTATGATGAAAGGGAAATATACGTTCCAACAAGCAATGGCTGCCTGCGTTTATCCGTTCCTCATCGGCGATACTGTGAAAACAATCCTTGCTGTTTCCATCGGATATAAGCTTCATCCTCTCATCGAGCGGATTACGGATACAAGCCATTATAGGAAAGCAAGGCGCTGAACGTGTGAAATGAAAAGAGGCCGTAAAGGTCTCTTTTTTACAAAACAAAAATAAGGCATGCGCTTTTGATTGCGCATGCCTATTCATCATTTGATGTCTTCTTTATTTCCTTCTTTTTCTTCCATCTTTGCTAACATTTTCTGTTCGTATTCCTGTTGTTTCTTCAAATGCTGCTCAGACAATTCGATTTTCTTTTTGTCCCATTCTTTGCCGTGTAATGGATAGAACCACATGGCGATGAAGGAAAGGACAAGGAGGATACCAGTGATCAAAAACCAGCAGACGAATAAGCCGTTCTTTGCTTGCATGGACTGATCTGCATAGTTGATGACCTCGACAACCTTTCCGGTATCATTTGTAACTGTTGTCTTTAGATCCTTGTTGAAGCCGAAGAAAGTTGAAATCATCAAGGGGAATAAAGCTGTTGCAATCGATCCGGCAGGCTTTGTGATCAAAGAGTTGATTCCGGCATAGACACCTTCTCTTCTTGAACCGTTATCTACTTCATCTTTGTCGATTACATCTCCATTGACCATCGGGACAAGATAGAGTCCACCTGCTAATCCTATACCGCATAAGAAGAAGGTAAGGACGGAAACTATGAAATACTGTCCTAAGAATGCGCCGAGCAAACAACCACTACCCATGCATCCGGTAAGGATAAGCATTTCGGTGCGTAAACCGAGTTTGTTTCTTGTGAAATTGAAGAAAACAATGCCTAAGACAACACCGACAATCAATGCACCGTATAAGACCATAATGGAATTGCCGCCAATCCAGCCGTTCGGTGCTCCATCAATTGCCCACATGCCAGAGACATAGGTTAAACCTACCATCAAAGCGCTCTGAGCAAAAATGACTGTCCAGGAAACGACTTCGAATAATAAGAAGGATTTATTCTTAAGACACATCTTAAGTCCTTCAAGGAACTTAGGCTGTTTTTCTTCGACAATATATCCGTTCTCTTTATAGAAGAAGGTGGAAACGAAGACAATTGCACCGCACACCAAGCCCATGCCAGCCATAATGAGTGGGAAGATATTGGCGTTATGCTCAATGAGTTTGTCTAACTGAGAGTTGAGAATCATCGGTGCACCAAAGTTGATAAGGGAGAACAGAATATTGAAAAGGAATATTTTGTTTCTTGCTTTGTTGGTGACAGCCATCTCATAAGGCATAACATAGATAGCGGATGCAATCGCTGTATAGAGAATATCGTAGAGGAATAAGCCGATTAATTCCTGTAAGAAAAGAAGCCACTGAGCAACACCGTTTCCTTCTAAGGCAGGAAGCCACATTATGGCATAGACAACAGCCATGATTGGTGCTCCATATCGAATCCAAGGGATTCTACGTCCAAGCTTCGAATGAGTCCTGTCGGCCAAGAATCCGTAGATTGGGTCGTTGACCGCATTCCAGATGCCGAAAATGATCCAGACTACCATGTTAAGGGTCTCATTCAGCCCTAATTTGTTGACAAACAAATATTGGAAGGCTGCTCCCTCTGCAAACGCACATAACAGTCCTGTTCCAGCGTTTGCTGCCCCAAGCCATACCGCACTTGAGGTCTTTACTTTTTCTTCCTTCATGCTTTACCTCCGAAGAATTTTATTTATGAAACTCATGCACATTTGTTCATATGCCTGAGGATTCACCTGATAGGATTGGGCATGTGATGCCCCTTCAATAAGATGGATTTCGCTATTCTCTTTTCTAGCCTGATATATTTCCATTCCTTCCTCTGTTGGAACGAAATCATCATTGGCACCATGAATAATCAATAAAGGAATATTGCTTTTCTTGACTGCGTTTTTTGGAACAACATCTTCCATAGAGAAATGAAAGCACATTTTTAGCATCGCATTTGAACCATGTATGAAAAAGGATGGGATATGATTTTGTTTCATCTTGTGCAGGAGAAGTTTTCGTAAGGATGAATAACCACAGTCATCAATCACGAAATCAATTTTTGGTGAATACTGCATCGCCTGTAAAACACTTGCTCCACCTAGCGACTCGCCATGTAAACCAATAGGAAGATCATTTCCATAGTTCTCACGGCAATAATTGACAATGCTTACAATATCTTTTCCTTCCATATATCCCATGGTTGTGAATCTTGTTGTGTTTTCCCCATGTCCTCTTTCGTCATATATCAAGATAGAGAAACCATGCTTATAGAAAAACTGAGCATACTTAAGGGAACCTTCTCTATTCCAGGTATAGCCATGGGCAATTATCATAATGCCTTTTCTTTCTTCGTTTTCAGAAAAATCACCATGAATATATGAACCATCATCCATCTTGATTTCGATTGGATTTCTTTTCATATATGACATATCAGAAGGAATGAGTCCTTTGTCTACATCAACTTGATGCGTGAATTCCTTTTCAAATCTTTTCGGATGAGTTAGGTAAAAGGCCAATATATAAGATAAGAGAAAATAAAGCAAAACCAAAAACACGAAAGCAGAAGAAATAGTGATTAATGTTATTGCTAGTGGTGACATAAGATAAGAATAACACCGATAGGAATGGAGTTCAAGAATTATTTAACTGACTTAAAAAATAATGGTTAATCTGGTTTATTCATGAAAAAAGCAGGCTATCAAGCCTGCCTTATTTCTTTGCTTTTCTTTCTTCTTCGTTGCTGAATTCTTTTGTCTGATGATAAAGATCCTTGGAAACAATATAGGGATTGGCAAATCCAATTTTCTTAGCAACGCGTCTAAGATGTCTTCTTTCTCTTCTTGTCGAATAGTAAGTTCTGCCTAAGCGATGGTCTTCCTTATCGCGTTCGATTTCCAATTTCATCATATCTTCTAAAGCCTTGGCCTTTGAAGAAATTTCGAATTCTTTGCTGTATTCAACGTATTTGCCAGAGAGTTTTTCCACTTCTTCCGGATGCTCGTAGAAGTATTCGATTCTTTCACGAAGGGAGGATGGGTTTCCGGCTTTGAAAAGGCATTTGTCATCCAATGCGAAATGGTTGGTTGCACTGTACTTGGAATCGGAAATGATCGGTACTTTTCCACAAGCAAAAGCTTCAATACAGGCGATTGCCTCACTTTCGATATCGGAGGCATGAACATAAAGATCAGAGAAGTTGATGACCTGTTTCAATTCTTTCTGAGTGCAGAATTTGAATATTGCCTGATTCTTTAACATCTTCTTAGATAACTTCTTAAGATGTCTTTTGTTTGGACCTTGACCGCAGAAGATCAATTGAATCTTATCATTGTATTTGCTCTGCCCGACAGCTTTGATGATGAGATCTTGTCTCTTCTCTCCGGAAAGTCTACCAATCATCAAAATGATGTATTTGTCTTTTAATTCTTCCGGTTTCTCGCTTTTCATCGGTTCAAAGTAAGGAGAGACACCATTGCTGATAGCATGGATGTCACCGTGATAGTGATGCTGAATCATAAGGCTTCTCATGGTCTCACTTGGTGTATGCACTGTTCTGTTGTAGCGATACATCCACTTGTAGAGAAGATGATAAATCAAGGAATTGAATGGCTGGAAATGACCGAGGTGGAGGTTATAGGAGATGGAATCCGGCTGAAGATGATAAGCGCTTGTGACCGGTATGGACATAACTTTTGCGACTTTTCTTGCCTTCGCTTCTAGTAGGAAGGGAAGCATGATATGAACGACATCGCTTCCTTTGATGAAGTCAGCGATTTTCTTTTCATCGATGTCGCCAAAGGTGAATCCGTTTGCTGTGACAAGCCAATCAAAAAGAGGAATCGAAGTTCTTTCGCAGCGAAGGACCTTGTAGTCCTTTAAATCTTCCTCATCTGCGCTTTCTGGAATGAAGGCGATGATGCGGACTTCGTTTCCGAACTCTTTCAAAAGATGTGCTGTACGCATCGCAGTGATTGTCGTCCCGTTATTTTTGTCTCCGAAGAGATCGATTACTATTGTTATTACCATGATTTTTTCTCAATTCTACAAGCATTACAAACTAATGTCAATTGTTACACGATTAAACTATTTGAGCCAGAAGGGCTTGATTTCAAAATGGTGTTCCTTCATTCGAATGGATTTTGGAAATTCCAAAAGATAGGCATTCAATAACATTCTGTCACTGTTATCCAATGCATATTTCTTATCTCCGATCAGTGTGAGACCTAGTGAATGAAGTGCAATACGGATCTGATTTTGTCTTCCTGTCTTGATTTCGATATCTAAGACGGTTCCCATTTTTCCATTGTTCTTTCCTTCGATATAGGTGATAGCCTCATCTCCCATCTTCGGATTCTTAGTTATGAATACTTTCCCGCTTTTATGGTCATAGGCTAGATACTGAACCACTTTCTTCTTATATGGTAAAGTAAGTTGCTCTTTTACGACAGCTTCGTATTTTCGTATTACGCTTCTATCCTCAAATGTGGACTGAAGGATCTTCTTCATCTCCATGTTCTTGGCAAATATCATAAGGCCAGAAGTGGATTTATCCAGTCGATGAACGATGAATATCTTCTGTTTCTTATGATTGACGTATTCACGGACATAGTGATACAGGTTATGCATATCACCATCATCGGTTGCAATGGAGAGCAGTCCGCTCTTCTTATACACGACAATGATGTCTTTGTCTTCGTAAACGATATCAAAGTTATTGGTTATCTTTTTCATATTGTATAGATTACAATACTAGTCAAAGAAAGGCAAATACTATCATCTCCCGAAGATAATATCCAAATCAGTCAAGTTTGTACTTTTCAAGAGTGGTAGTAGTCGAGTATAATAAACTTTTGAGAAATGGAGGTTCATTCTATGGACTTAAAACAATATCCGAACGTTACTCTTCTCAATCACCCTCTTTTGAAGCATAAGATTTCGATCTTACGTGATGAAAAGACTCCTACTAGCGAATTCCGTACCATTGTCAAAGAGATTGCGATGATGGAAGGCTATGAAGCTCTCAAAGATGTTGAGACAAAAGATGTTCTCATCAAGACTCCGATTGAAGAAACCTATCAGCCTATGGTTGAAGGAAAGAATCTCTGCTTTGTTCCGATTCTTCGTGCCGGTATGGGCATGGTCGATGGTTTCACTGAATTAGTTCCCTCTGCAAGAGTCGGACATATCGGACTCTATCGTGATGAAGTCACACATGAACCACATGAATACTATTGCAAACTTCCGAACAATCTTTCCGAAAAGAAGATTTATGTTCTCGATCCAATGCTTGCCACTGGCGGTAGCGCTATCGATGCCATTAAGCTTTTGAAGCAGCATGGCGCAAAGAATCTTCACTTCATCTGCATCATCGCCGCTCCCGAAGGCGTGGAAGCCTTCTGCAAAGCCAATCCGGATATCCCGCTTTTCATCGGCTCCTTGGATAGACAGCTTAATGAAAATGCTTATATCTGCCCTGGATTAGGTGATGCCGGTGACCGTATCTTCGGTACTGTCAAAGAATAATCAGAATAGAAAATCAGCCTCTAGGTTTAAAAATCAAGCCTAGAGGCTTTTCTGAATGCAAGGTTTTATTCCTGTTTCTTTTCGTATTCGTTTTTGCCAGCCCAATCGTACCAGGCTAGTTCTTTTCGGCTTCCCAAAGAGTTTTTCCTTCCCAAACAGGAGATTTCAGGAATGTCTCTCTTACGCCTTCACAAGTTTTACCATAAATGGAAAATAAATCGTCTTGCATAAATTATGCATGATTTGGTTTTAGGCCAGATAAAATGGTCTATTTTTTGCTTATTGATATGTTATTGCAATAGGTTTTTCAATCTTGTAAAATAAGGAAGAAAACAACTAATTTTTCAAAAAGAGTTTTAAAAAACGTTGAAAAATAGATAAGTGTCGAAGGAATTCTATATACTTAGTATCGGGTTTATTCTACACATCAATTCCATTCGTGATGCAGGAATCTGATGTGAGGCGATAGTCGATTTTCATAAACTGATGGGAGTGATCAAAATGAAAAAGAAAAAAGTTGTGATGCCTTTGATTTCCATGTTGGTTTCGTTGGCTGCTATTGGATGTAATGAATCCGTTTCAGAACCGATATCTTCTTCCTCAACCTCATCCTCTTCTACTGAGATACTTCATCAGGCTGATGGAAAATATCAGAGTGATGACACGTATCATTGGCAGGGATGTACCGCAAATGATGACCATGTCTATCTGAAAGGTGCTCACACCTATGTGGAAAACGGAAGTGTGAAGACGTGCTCAGTCTGTGGAAGAAATGCTGACTATACAAAGGAAGACAATGTACAGTCTTTCCTTGATGCAAGAAATAAGACAATGGCGCATACTGGGGCATTCACTACACATTGTGTCTATGATAGCGATGATGGTGAAGAAATTTATCATCATGATATACGTGAATCCTATGATGGTGATATCCGATATTTTGCCGATGCGGATGTCCATGAGAAAGCAGGTGAGGATGAAGGAAGCTATGAGCAACTTATTGTCTTCGAAAGTGCTAAAAACGGTGATATTGATTGTGGACGTCTATATGCTGAAACCGCTGTTAACGGAACTGTTAGGCAAAAAGAGGCGGCTTATTTTTCCCCAGATTATATGCATACATATGACAATTTCATGTTTCTTCCTTCCGATCAGCCTGAAACCTATTATCTTGATCAGGGAACAGACGAAGAATCATTCTTAAATAGTGTGAAGGAATATGCTGTTGGAGAATTGGGTGCTGAACCGACGATGTCCTTTGCTAGAAACAAGGATGGCTCTGTTTCCTTTACTTACTCAGTAGAATCCACAACAGAAAGTTCTGAGGAATCTGAGGGGACCGAAAATAATGTGACTACAGTCACGACAACGGCTCAGGGCGGATACATTTCAAAAATAGAAACCATTCAACATACTGAAACCACTTATCAGGATTCCACAAAGAATTCTACTAAAGATTCGACTATTGTTATGGATATTGACTATACATTTGATCAGGAAAAGTATGAAACTTTTGATACAACGACTGAAACAACAGAGAATAACTATACCGCTCTATTCAGCATTCATTTCAGTGAAATACCTGGTTATACGATGTACTACGATGGTTCGTATGTCGGAGACACAGTCACATCGGAAATGATTTATGCTTCGTTGATGTCTCGTGTTGGAAGATTCGTGAATTTCAGTGATACGGATAAAGCCTTTGAATTCTATACAGATGAAAAAAGAGAAAATATCTTTACCAGTGTAGACACAACGGAAAAATATTATGATATTTATCTCAAGTTTACACCTCCGGAAGGAAAGTCTGTCATCTTGACAACAGAGGAAAGTGAAGAGGATGGCGTTAAATCAGAAAGTCTTCGCATTGCATATCTCTGGGATGCAGGCAAACGTTTCTATCCTCGTGACATTTTCAAAAACTACGAGTTGTTGACAGTGGATGGTGTTGCTCCTACGTCCTATAGTTCCTTTGTTCCAAAGAGCGGTGAAGTCCACGTTGTCAAATATTCCGATGAATACCAGAGCACTCCTCCTACAGTTGAACATGGTCCTCTTCCTGAATGGTCATATAGTGAGAGTGCTCATTGGCATGAGTGCAATGAGTGCCCATATGAAACCCATAATTGGGGAACACATAACTTTGTTGATCAGGATGGCAAGAGTGTCTGCTCCGTCTGTGGATACACTGCTGCAACAGAAGAATAACGCTTGGTTTGTTTCTGATGTGTGTATGTCAAAAGTTGTCAGATAACTATTGACATAGTCACATGGATGTTTTAGAATAATCAACGCGAAAAAACGCAACTAAGAAAGAGAAACCTAATCTCACCTGACTGAATATCGTTTCGGTAGGTCAAATGCTTGAGTTGGCATCGCACAAGATAAGATTGCATCGATATCAATATTGTTTTTGTGCGTTATCAATTTAACTTTTTAAACGGGTTCCTCTTGCTGGGAACCCGTTTTTTCTTAGCATAATGGAGGATTAGTCTTATATACAACAAGTATCAAGGTCAACAGTTCCGCCCAAAGAACAACAACGATCGTGAATTAGTCAACGAGAGGATTCACTTCAAAGAAGTGCTTCTTATCGGACCTCAGGGAGAAAGCTTCGGCGTTGTCCCGATGAAGGTTGCCTTACAGAAATCTTATGAATATCAGATGGATGTTCTCTGTGTTTCTCCTCAGGCACACCCGCCGGTCTGCAAGATTGTCGACTATGGCAAGTACAAGTTCGACAAGGATAAGAAAGCCAAAGAAGCAAAGAAGAATCAGAAGAAGACTGTTGTCAAGGAAATCCGTTTCACGGCTACCACTGACAAACATGATCTTGAGACCAAAGCCAAGGCTGCCATCAAGTTCCTTGAGGACAACATGAAAGTCAAGGTTTCTGTCTACATCAAGGGTAGAATGATGCAAAGAATGGACATTGTCAAAGAGACACTTAGTACATTCATGACTATGGTCAGCGACTATTGCACAACTGACAAAGAACCAGAATTGGTCGGAAAAGATTATTCCATCATGCTGAATCCGAAAACTTCAAAGAAACAGGAGGGCCAGAAAAATGCCTAAAATGAAGAGTAAACGTGGTGCCGTCAAGAGATTCAAAATCACAGCTAGCGGCAAGGTCAAGAAGTGGAATCAGAACACAAGCCACCTCTCTCACAATAAGACCCATAAGATGATCCGTCACAACCGTAAAGCCAGATACCTTGGCAGCCTCGAATCCAAGAAGATGATGGGGCTCATCAGCAAGTAAAGAGAGGTAAGTAACAATGAGAGTTAAACGTGGTACCGTCAGACATGACAGCCGTAAAAAGATTTTAAAGAGAGCTGAAGGCTATTTCGGAGCCAGACACAAGCTCTTTAAGACTGCAAAGGAAGCTACCTTAAAGGCTGATGCACATGCATACAATGGCCGTAAGGAAAGAAAACAGGATTACAGAAAGCTCTGGATCCGTCGTATCTCTGCAGCTTGCAAGCTCAACGGAATTTCCTATTCCCAGTTCATGTATGGACTCAAGCTTGCTGACATCCAGCTTAACAGAAAGATGCTCAGTGAAATCGCTGGCAACAATCCGGAAGAATTCAAGAATCTTGTCGCAACTGCTAACAGTGCAATTGCTAGCAAGTAATCAATCATTCTGAAATCAAAAAAAGAAGGCCTTCGGGTCTTCTTTTTTTGTGTTCGTTGAATTTGTGATTCGAATTAGAACTCTTCTTCGAGTGTGACATGCTCTGCTGTCGTGTTTCTGACACAGTCGCTGACCATAGTCTGCCAGTCGAATTCGGATTCAATCTTGTTGACGACTTCAAGATTCGGATGTGTGACAGGATCCTTCAAAGTGAAGATGGTACAGCAGTCTTCAAATGGACGAATCGAGATATCATAAGTTCCGATGTCTTTTGCAATCTGGATGATTTCACTCTTGTCAGTGCAGGCTAGCGGTCGAACCATCGGAAGATGAGAACATTCCTCGATGACTCTCATGGATGGAAGTGTCTGTGATGCAACCTGACCGATGCTTTCACCAGAGGAGAGAATGAGATCGTTATGCTTGTTTGCGATTCTTTCAGCGATTCTCATCATCATTCGTCTCATGACAGTGACACAGTAACTAGGACCGGCGACTTCATAGATTTTGCGCTCTAAGTCCGTGAATGGAACAACATATAACTTAATGTCTGGCTGATATTCATTCAAGACATGGAGAAGGTCATGAATCTTATCGATGACTGCCTGGGATGTATAAGGGGGAGCAGCAAAGTGGATGCATTCGAGCTTGACACCTCTTTTCATCATCAGATAGGCGGCAACGGGAGAATCGATTCCACCGCTTAATAAACATAGCGATTTTCCAGCGATTCCTAACGGATATCCGCCCATGCCTTTTTCCTTGACAGCATAGACATAAGCACCTTCTAAGCGGATCATGATGTGAATCATGATCTCAGGATTGTGGACATCGACTTTGGACGTGCTTACGCTTCTTAGAATGTAGGATCCTACTTTTCTACTGACTTCATCAGAGTGAATCGGAAAATCCTTATCTGCACGTCTTGTTTCGACTTTGAAAGTTGTTTTTCCGGAAAGAAGATATACATTCTTCGCTTCTTCCGATATGGCGTCCATATTCTTGTCAACGTTCTTTGCAAGAGCGAAAGAACCGATGCCAGAAACTTTCTTCAATGGTTTCTTGACTTCGGAATAGTCTTCACCATTTAAAAGAATGATGATGTGATCCTTTCTGATTTCGTAGGTTAGCTTTGGGAAATCGCGAAGAGCATATTTGATATTGTTTCCTAATAGGCGGATAAAGTTCATGATGTTCTTTCCTTTTGTGGAAAGTTCACCGAAGAAGATGATGATCATATCGGTATCCATAGTAATTAGTCCTCCTTGGTTTTGACTTCATTCAGGACCTGCTTTAAAGCAGTCATGAAGTCTTCAGCGTCTTTGATATTCTCATTTCCTGAGAATGAGAGTCTTATTCCGTTATAAGAGATGGTTTCATCATAACCAGCATTCTTCAGGACATAGGAATATCCTTCTTCTCTGCTTGAACATGCTGATTTCGTTGATACATAGACTCCCATGTTGCTCAATGACTCGGCAATGATAGAGCCTTTATGTTTCTTCAATGCAAAGGAGAGAATAAAGGGAGTGCAGTTTCCTTTTGATGTGATTTCAATCTCATCAATCTTAGAAAGCTCATCCTGTAGATATTGATTGATGATAGTTGCATTCCTTCTTCTTGCATCCTGGCTTTGCATGGATAGTCTAAGCGCAGTGGCAAGAGAACAGTCTAGTCCTAAAGGAGTAGTTCCGGCTCTTAATCCGTTTTCCTGTTCTCCACCGATGATCTGACCATCGAGTACGACGTTCTTCTTTTTGACTAGAACCCCAGAGCCTTTCAGGCCACCTATTTTATGTCCGGAGAAGGTGAGAAGATCATAGTTGAGAGAAAGAGGCTCTTTCGATATTGCCTGTGTCGCATCGACATGAAGCAATGCTCTTGAGTTTTTCTTGATGATGGAATAGATCTCATCGATTGGAAAGATATATCCGACCTCATTGTTGACTGACATGATGGAGACTAAGGAGGTAGGAACCTTTAGAGCAGAGACTAATTCATCCAGGTTCAGTTTTCCTGCTTTGTCGTAATCGAGATAGACGACATCGAATCCTTCCTCTTCTAGCTTTTTGAAGACATTGAGGACAGATGGATGCTCAGCTTTTGTTGTGATGATTCTCTTCGCCCATCCTCTGTTATGATAGGCGATTCCTTTGATGGCAAGATTGTTTCCTTCACTAGCACCAGAAGTGAATATAATCTCATCTGGTGTGACATGAAGATATTTTGCAATCTGCGTTCTCGCTCTTAAAAGGATAGAAGAGCACTGAAAACCTAATGCGTGATTGCTCGACGCATTGGCAAAATCGTTCATAGAAATATCGCTGAATACCTTGACGGCTTCAGGATAGGGTTTGACTGTGCTAGCGCAGTCAAAATAAATATTGTACTTCATGGATATTATTCTGCGGATAAGGGACGCTTGATGATTTCGTGAGCTTCAATCGCTTTGCTGTAAGCTCTTGAGAAATCAGATTCGAAGTATGCTTTCTCGGCTTCTGAGACAAGCTTGTCGCAGTCGACATAGTCAAGACGATAGGCGTTTGCGTATATGATAGTCTGTTCTGCTTTATGGGCATCGTCTAGTCTCTTATGGCAATCGCTTAAAAAGACATTACAATCGTCATGGAATGAGTTGTAATCGTTCACGATGCTGTTGACATCAAGAGGAAGGACCTGAAGTCGGTCGCTGAGATCTTTGACGACGGCAATGAGACGGTTGAATTTCAGATCACTGCTTTTAAGGAAGTCATCGATTCCAAGATTTCTGATTTCATTTCTTGTTTTGGTGATATCCCAGACAGCTTTTCTTAAGCCTTCATAGACATCTTCTGTGGACTGTTTTAGAGAGTTGATGTAGTTTTCATAGTCCTTCATCGTTCTTTCACATTTGGTCATCTCGGTTCTCATCTCAGTTGCCTTCTTCATGACCAATGTGTAAGGCTGACGATTCGAGGTGTCCAAATAGGAATCGAGCTGTCTCTTTAAGATACCGATGTTCTCGATGTCTGTCTTTAGACTCTGCATCTGTTCGACATATTTCTGATTGAGGAGATAGACCTGTTGGTATTCAGGAAGAGAAATCATCAGTTTGCTATAGCGCTTCTCATCGTCATAGGTGGAATCATCCATTGTGCTATGAGCGTTGAGGAAGTTGGACTTTGCAAGTCTTTCCTCTTCGAATGAAGCGTTAAGGTCGGTGATTTCAGACTGAATCTCATCGACTTTGTCTTTGACACCGCTTAGGTCAAGATATTCGACCTTGTCTTTCAGTGTCTCGATGTCTTTCTTCATCTTTTCGACTTTTTCGTCGACTTGGAGGAAATCGATGACATAATTCTCTTTCTTCATCTCATTATAGTTTTCGAGAAGGTCTGTGATCTTGTTGGGAAGGACGGTATAGATGCTTGCCTCTAACAAGGGAAGCTGATCCATGACATCGGTCGTTGCAGTCAAAATCGTATCCAACTCTTTTAAAAGGTTCTTGGCTTCCTCGTATTTTGCCTCGTTGGTGAGAAGCTGGAACTGTTCGAGCTTAGCCTTCGAATCCGAGATGATGTATTCAAAGGACTTGCTAGAACCTTTCAATTCATTCTTGTGTTCGTTATAGAAGGTCTCAACCTGTCTATGCTTCGTTTTGACCGGGACAGAGGATGAATTTGTGACATCATCTTCCTGAAGAAGCGTGGAAAGATCAGAAGCGAAACCGGAAACAGCCTTACCGAATGAGGTGATGTCACGATTGATATCGGCTTCGATCTCATGAACCTTTCTGTAGTCTTTGTTCTTTACTAATTCATCTAGAGAATCAAGGGACTGAGCAATCGGCTTGTCCTTGCGTTCAATGATCTCCTGATACTGTTTATGTCTTTGATCGTAGATGTTTTTATAGTATTCAGAGTACTGCCCTAAGACTTCAAGACGTTTCAATGAGGTTGCACAGTTGTTCGTCAAGCGAGAGTGGACATCAAAATAGGAATTTCTTAAATTTAAGCTTGCTGAGGAAAAGCGATGCTTATGTATTAAGATGACTGAGACAACGACAAGGGCAATGACAACAACGGAAGAGACGGAAATGGCGGCGATACCGACGCCGTTCATCAAAATAGGTAGAAACATGGTAGACCTCTAACCGTTCTCACTTTGTTGTGGAACGCTTGTTGTAAGTGGCGCGGAAACGGAAAGTCTTTGTGGCGGAAGTCTGTTCGTTCTCGTTGAGAAGCTTAGTAAGCATTCTGACAGCGACAGAGCCGACTTTGAACATATCCATGCTGAAGGAAGAAATCTCCGGTCTTGTCATATAGGAGACCTTGCTTCCGATAGCGGAAAGGACTTCGATGTCTTCCGGAATTCTAAGTCCGGATTCGATGGCGGCGTTGACAACAGCAGCGGCAAGAGAATCGCGAGGAGCGACAAAATAGCCCTTGCGATGGGTCTTGAAATATTCCTTCATGGCAGGATAGACGATGTTGTAGGAGTCATTCAAAGTGATGGTCTCGATATGTCTGTTGTTGGCTTTGGCATAATCGAGAAGTCCATCTCTGATTTCATCGAGCATCTTGCCCTGGTTGACGACATCGAGAATATAGACGTCATCCTCTTTGGTGGACATCATATGTTCCTTGACGACATCCATGACCGGATCCTTGTATTCGATGATGATGCTGCCTAAAGAATCGCCTTCCATATCATGGCCGACGACGATGAGCGGAATGTGGTAATTCTGGATGGAACGGATTTCATCGGTTCCGAGTTCGTCATCATAGATGACAGCTCCATCGACATGGGACTTGATGAGGGATTCGATGACGGCACCGGAATCCTCTTTTGTTCTCTTTGTGATGAAGATTGAGGTGATATATTTATAAATCTTTGCAACTTCAATCATGCCATCCAACATATTGGAAACATAGGAATATCCGGTGGACGGAATCATGATTCCGATGTTGGTTGAACGGGAATTGGCTAAGCCTTGTGCTAAAGCTGATGGTTTATATCCCAATCTCTGAATGGCATCGTTGACGGCCTTCTTGGTCTTCTCAGTGACATTCTGATGGTTGTTGATTACACGGCTGACAGTGGCAAGGGAAACGCCTGCTACTTTTGCGACTTCATAGATCGTAACTCTATCTTTGTACATCTTTTTGTTGTCTTCCATAATTCCTCCTTGTCAAATTAAAATTTGACTTCACAAAAAATTATATATTTAAATATATAAATAGTCAAAAAGAAACATGAAAATATTTTCATAGTTTTCATTTAGAAGTGTAAAACGACGAAAAATGGTCAAGGCTGACAGTTGCCTTGACCATGATTTTGTGTGTGAAAAGTGAATTAAGCTTTGAAATCGTAATTCATCGCATAGGGTAAGAATGTGTTCTTGTGTCCGCAGACAGGGCAGACTTTCGGAGCAACCTTACCGACATGGATGTGACCGCAGACTTCACATTTCCAGACGACGAGGACATCCTCTTTCAAAACGGCCTTATCGGTGTGAAGCTGATCGAGAAGGGACTGATATCTTGCCTCATGTCTTGCTTCAATCTTTCCGACAAGTTCGAATTTGGCTGCAATCTCATTGAAGCCTTCTTCTCTTGCAATTTTGGCGAATTCCGGATACATGACAGTCTGTTCATAGTTTTCGCCGCTTGCTGCATCAGCAAGATTGACTTCGGTTGTCGGGATGTGACCATCGTGGAGATACTTGAACCAAAGTTCAGCGTGTTCCATCTCATTTAAGGATGTCTCCATGAAAAGGTCGGAGAATTCCTTGTGTCCTTCTTTTGCGGCAACTTCAGAGAAATAGCGATACTTGGTGTGAGCCTGACTTTCGCCGGCAAAGGCGGCTTTCAGGTTGGCTTCTGTCTTCGAGCCTTTCAACTTCTTGAAATCTTCTTCCGTCATTTTTTCTACCTCCAATTATACTAAGATTATAGCATGACATTGCCCTAGCTACTATTTATATGCTCAAGCACGTTTTCGGATATCGGTTTCATTCTCTTTTTGGTTGACAAATATAGCGGAAGAGAACAAAGTATTATGTCTATTTTTTAAAGAGGTGATTGATATGGATAAAACGATAAAGAAAAAGAACTTCCATTTGCTACGCTTTTTAAAGCCGTATAAATGGTCTTTCATGATAGCGTGTTTTACTATTGTCCTTGAAAATTTCCTAGAGATTTCTCTTCCCTTTTTGATGAACCTTCTTCTTAAGAATGGAATGACGGAAGGGAGCGATGGAAGTTACACCTATGATCCTGCCTTTGTTTATACAATCGGTGGAGTCATGCTCTCTTTTGCAGTCTGTTCCTTCTTCTTAGGACTTCTCTCTGCTAAATTCACTGCTAAAGCAGGAAGAGGATTAGGATTTGAACTAAGAAAAGAAGAGTACAAGAAGATTCAGGAGTTTTCATTTTCCAACTTGGATGAGTTCCGTATCAACTCACTCGTCACTAGAATGACAAACGATGTTCAGATTATCTCAGATACATTCTGTCAAGTCTTAAGACCATTATTAAGATCTCCTTTCCAACTTGTCTTTGCCTTGATCTTTGCCTTCATCATCTCAAAGGAACTATCTATAGTCTTTGCTGTAATCATACCTCTTCTTGCTTTGTCTTTAGGTCTGATTGTCATGTTCTCGAGAAAAAAATTCTATCGTCTACAAGGCGCTATCGATTCCATCAACAGAACGACGGAAGAGTCTTTGACAGCAATGAAATTAGTACGAGCCAATGCGAAGAAGGACTATGAGATTGAGAAGTTTGGCAACGTCAACAAAGAGGTTAAGCACATCGGTAACTCCGCATTGAGCCTTATCGCCATGAACATGGGTATCATGCAGCTGATGACATATACCTGTACAGTCGGTATCCTGCTTATCGGTGGAACTAGCATGCTGAAGAACTGGCATCCGGAAGTTCCTGCTGCCACGACAGCGGCCAATATCGCATCCTTCTTAAGCTATGCGACACAGACTCTAGCATCTTTGATGATGATATCGATGGTCTTTATGTCCTTTACTAGAGCAAGTGCGTCACTCACTAGAGTTAAGGAAGTGTTCGCTTCGGAAAGTGAAATCAAAGAGAATGCAGATTCTGAACTGAAAATAACGAATGGAAGCATATCATTTGATCATGTGGACTTTAAATACAACAAGAACGCGAAAGAAAATGTTCTTGACAACATCACATTTGATATCAAAGATGGAGAGACAGTCGGCATCCTTGGAGAAACAGGAAGCAGTAAATCGACTCTGATCTACCTCATCGAGAGATTCTATGATGTGACAAACGGTGCTATCTATCTTTCCGGAAACAACATCAAGGACTATCCTCTATCTGAGCTGAGGGATAACATTGCAATCTCTTTCCAAAGCCCCAGGCTTTTCACAGGTACGGTCAAAGAGAATCTTCTCTGGGGCAATCCCAATGCGACGATGGATGAGATGATTGAAGCGTGTAAAATCGCATGCTGCTATGATGTCATTATGAACTCTTTCTCAAAGGGCTTCGATACGATGATCTCACAGGGTGGAAACAATATCTCTGGCGGTCAAAGACAGAGGCTTTGCATCGCTCGTGCCTTGATCCGTAAACCGAAGATTCTCATTTTGGATGACTCCTTCTCTGCCTTAGACCGTGTCACTGAAAACAGACTGAAACAGAATCTGAAAGACAAACTTCCTCATATGACAAAGATCATCATTTCACAGAAGGTCTCCGCTATCAATGATGCGGATAAGATCATCGTTCTCGATGATGGAAAGATTCATAATATCGGAACAGGTGAATGGCTAAAGGACAATGATACGATCTATCAGGACATCTATTCGATTCAACAGGAGGGACGCTAAATGAAAAACAAAAAACGTGCGGACAATCTTTCTAAAACGTTGGCAAGGCTTCTTTCCTACTTCAAGGATTATCTTTTCCTCTTTGTCTTAGCTTTAGTCACTGCTTCTTTAACAGGTGTATGCAATATCTTAGGAACCTATTATGGCGGGTTTGTGACGGATCATCTTCTTGAATACGCCAAGGCGGCAAATCAGTCATTAGCAACAAGTCAATATGCAGCAATATTCAAGACGGATATCATAAGAATCATTATCATCTATGTCATCGGTGTATTCTGTGCAATATTGCACAATGAAATCATGGTCAATCTGACACAGAAAATCTTGTATAAAATCAGAATGCAGCTGACCGAGAAGATGCAGTCTCTTCCTATCTCCTATTTCGATACGCATTCTCATGGTGAAATCATGTCTTTGTTCACCAATGATGTGGATTCCGTGCTTCAGGCTTTGAATGATGCTGTTGCTAATATCGTTTTATCATTTACCAATATGATCGGCACAATTGTGTGTCTATTTGTCATCAACGTTCCGTTATCGACGATTGTTGTCTTCTTTATCATCGTCATGTTCATCTTCATGTTCCTCAATGCTAGAGTGTCAAGAAGATACTATGTCATGCAACAGCAGGCCTTAGCTGATGTTAACTCAGTTGTCGAAGAGGATATCGCTGGTGTGAAAGTAATCAAAGCCTTCTCACATGAGAAGGAAAGTTATGACAAATTCATGAAATATAATGAAAATTGGAGAAATGCAAGCCAAAATGCTTTCTATCATACACAAGTCAACACTCCTTTCTTTGTATCACTTAGTTATCTGAATTTCTCGATTTCTTCTGTCTGTGGTGTCTTAGCTTTGTGTACAGGATGGGCGGGGGTATTCACATTCGGTGGATTGCAGTCCTATCTTGTCCTTACAAGAAATGCATGTCAGCCTTTTAACTACTTCACTCAGCATCTGAACTCTATCCTTGTTGCTAGCGCAGGTGCAGAAAGAATCTTCCGATTCTTAGATGAAAAAGAGGAAGTCAATGAAGGCAAGGTTGAACTTCTCCTTGTCAATCCGGATACAGATGAATTCAGTAAGCGTTATGCTTGGAAGATGGTAGATGGAAGCGTTCATCCTCTTGTCGGTGTCATCCGCTTTGAAGATGTTCACTTCTCTTATGTCAAAGGAAAGGAAATCCTCAAAGGCGTTTCCTTCGAAGTCCATCCTGGAAAGAAGATTGCCTTTGTCGGTTCCACCGGTGCTGGTAAGACAACAATCATCTCTCTATTGGCTCGATTCTATCCGATCGATAGCGGAAAAATCACCTATGATGGAATCAATGTCGAAGATATTGAACTGACTGCCTTAAGACGTGCTATCTCTATGGTTACACAGGATACGCATCTCTTCACGGATACGATCCTAGACAATATTCGCTATGTCAGAAGACATTCGACAGAGGAAGAGGTAGTTCAAGCGAGTACGAATTCACATGCTGACTCCTTTATCAGACGCTCTCCTGAAGGCTACAACACAATGATCTATGATGATGGTGCGAATCTTTCGGAAGGTCAAAGACAGTTATTAGGTATCACTCGTGCTAGTCTGAATCATTCCCCTGTCATGATTCTTGATGAAGCTACTAGCAATATCGATACGAGAAGTGAACTTCTCATTCAACAGGGACTGAATAAATTGATGAAAGGCAGAAGTGTCATTGTCATTGCTCATCGACTATCAACGATTCGTGACGCGGATGAAATCCTTGTTCTCGACCATGGTGTTGTCACAGAAAGAGGCAATCAGGATGAGCTTCTTGCTTTGAAGGGTGATTATTACAACCTCTATACAGGAAAAACGGAATTGAGTTAGAAGTTTGTTGCTTTTCAATGCTATAATAGGACGAAAAACTTCTGAGGATATATTATGAATAGAAAAAGATGCATCTGTTTCGACTTTGATGACACCCTTGTTCATAGCGATGGCTTGATCAAAGAGGCAATTGTCAGAACTCTGAATTACTTTGGCAACAATGATGTGAAGAAAGAGGATATTGTCAAATACTTTGGACCAAGTGAACCTGGTATCCTTGCTAACATTTTAAGTGAGGATGACTACCCTGCCGCTGTGGCCTATTTCTTCCAAACCTACAGTGAGATTCAGGAAGAATATCTAAAGCCTGAACCGAAGATCAAGGAACTCTTAGACAAAGTGAGTCATATCGATGGACTTACTGTCATCCTTGTGACAGGCAGAAGTCAGGAAACTCTGGAAATATCATTGCATTACTTAGGTTACGAAAACTATTTCAAGAAGACCTATTCAGGAAGCGTGGATGGAATCAACAAGGATGAATCCATGAAGCAGGCTTTGCATGATTTTGATTTTAACAAGGAAGATATGCTCTATATCGGTGATTCTTTGGCGGATATCAGAGTCATGAAAGAGAATGATTACGATATCTTCTCTGCTGGCTATTTCCATGATAAGGATTATCAGGAAAAACTGAAGGCAGAGAATCCGAATACGTTTACTACGATTGAAGAATTATCAGATGCGATTTTAAAGGTTATCTAGTCAATCACTGACCGGAAGAAAGGATGTGAACCATGGAAAACGAAAACAAAGATTTCGAAGAAGAGAATAAACATCCTGTTTCCGATGCGATGGAAAATGAGGCTGAAGAGAGTGAAACCACTCTTACCGATGAACTTCATCAATTGCTCATCGTCGGAAACAAAGAAGAACTTTCCGGATATGTTCGGGAATATTCCGCTGTTCAACTAGCAGAGGCTCTCAATCCGATTCATTCGGATGAAGTCGTTCTTTTCTATTCTCTTGTTTCGACTGATTACGATAAACTCGGCGAGATGTTCTCTTATCTCTATATCGAGAAGAGAATCGCTTTGATTGAGAACCTGAGCAAGAAGAATATCACTCTTGTCCTACAGAATGTCTCAAACGATGACTTAGCTGACTTTTTAGAAGACGTGAAAAAGAAAACAAGAGACAAAGTCTTATCCTATATTCCGAATAAGAGAAAACAGATCATAAATGACCTTTCCAAGTATTCGGATGATACAGTTGGAAGTATCATGACTACGGAATTCTTGACAATCAACTCTGGAAGCAAAGTCAAGGATGTCTTTACAAAAATCAAGAAGATCGGAAACACATTGGAAACAGTCCGTACTATCTTCATCATTGATAAATCGAATAAACTGATCGGTACGGAAAGACTCGAAGACCTAATGTTTGAAAAAGAGGATTCCCTTATCGATGATGTGATGCAGAAAGACTTTGCCTATATCTCTCCGATTGCGGATAAGGAACAGGCGGTTCCGATTTGCGAAGAGTATGACCTTCCTGTTCTTCCTGTTGTCAGCAAGACCGGTGAGATGCTTGGCATTCTTACCTTCGATGACGTCATGGACGTCTTGGAAGAGGAAAATACGGAAGACGTCTTGAAACAGGGTGCTGTCTCTCCGACTCAGCGTCCATATATGGAAAACAAGATTTTCAATATTGCTCGATCGTATGTTATCTGGCTTATTGTCCTTCTTATCATCAATACATTCTCTGGTATGATTGTTTCCCGATTTGAATCGGCTTTGCTTACTCTTCCTATTCTTATCTCATTTGTTCCGGCCTTGAATGATTCCACTGGTAATTCAGGAAGTCAGACGACCTCTATGGTTATCCGTGCACTTACGACGGAGAATGTCGAAAAGAAAGATTATATGAAGATTATCGGCAAAGAGGCACTTACTGGTCTTATCACCGGTCTTATCGTCGCTGTCTTCAACTTTGGTTGGGTTATGCTAGAGTTGAATGTTCCTCTTCTCAATGTGACAGAAAGCATGAAGAAGACATTGTTGGAAGATTTGCACTTTGATAACATTCAGTATGGATATATGCTGATTTCTGGCATTGTCTCAACTGCTTTGTTCTTCGGTATTCTGTTCTCAAAGCTTTTTGCTTCTATCCTTCCTTTGATTGCAAAGATATTCCATATCGACCCTGCCTTGATGTCTGGTCCTCTTGTCTCCTCTTTGATGGACATCATGACACTGCTTCTCTACTTCGGTATTGCTCTTATCACGATTGATAGCATCAATCCAGGCCTATTAGCGATATAGGAGGTTTCAATTATGAATGAAAACAAAGAAAATGAAATCTTGAACGAAGAAGAGATTGAAGCCGATCAGTCCTTGTCTCCGAAAATCAATCATGAATTAGCCTCTTCCGCTTTGAAAGTTATCATTGATACTCATAACACGGCACTGTTGAAGACGACTGCTCACACTTATGATCCAATCAATATCGCTCATGCGTTGGAAGGATTGTCTCAGGAAGACCTTCTCTTCTTTTTCAAATCCGTCAACAGCGATGACTCTGCTGAAATATTCACCTACTTGGAAAAGGAAACGAAGGAAAGTGTTGTACAGGCTTTCTCTTCCAATGAACTCCATAACATTGTCGACAGCATGGCAACGGACGACTTAGTCGACTTTGTCGATGACCTTCCCGCTAACTTAATCCATAAGGTATTGATGGCAACATCCCCTGAAGATAAAGCACAGATCAATGCTTATCTGAACTTCAAAGAGGATTCTGCTGGTACTTTGATGACACCAGAGTACTTATCAGTTAGAAATACGGATACGGTACAGAGTGCCATCGAGAAGATCAGAAAAATAGGACAGCAGATGGAAACCATCTGGGAGATCTTCGTAGTCGATTCAACAAGAAAACTCGTTGGAAGCGTTACGCTTGATAAACTGTTAGAAGCCGATGAGACTCTGATCATCGACCATGTCATGACCAATACGACAGTCTCTGTTCAGGTCAACACTGACCAGGAAATCGTTCTTCAGTATTTCAGAAAATACGATGTCTCTGTCATTCCTGTAACGAATTCCTCGGATAGAATGCTCGGTATCATCACATTCGATGATGCGATGGATGTCGCAAATGATGAAAACACAGAAGATACCTTGATTTCATCCGCTGTTATTCCGAATGACACTCCCTATCTTAAGACTTCCATTCTGAAGTTAGTGAAGAGCTATGGTGTATGGCTGATTCTATTGTTGATTTTGAATACATTCACCAGTATGGTTCTCTCTTATCTTAGTGCATTAGGTGCACTTCTTGTCATTCCTGCTCTTACTTCCTTCTTACCGACTATCATGGGAACCAATGGAAACGCATCAGATCAGACAGCAACGGTCACAGTCAGAGAACTTGCCTTAGGAAACATCACGACAAAGAACTACTTCAAAGCGATGTGGAAAGAGCTCCGCGCCGGTATCCTTACTGCCACTGTCTTAGCAATATTCGCCTTTGGATGGATCCTTGTTGAACTCTATTCTGGTATGATTTCTCTCTCTACTAGAGATCTTGCAATCATTACCGATGTCTATGGCGGCAATAGAAATATATTCTTTGTTCTGATCGCTGCATTAGTTTCTCTTACCTTCTTAGTCACAACGACAATTGCAAAACTATTAGGTGTCTCCTTACCAGTATTAGCTAAGACAATTCATGTTGATCCTGCTGTTATGTCTCAGCCTCTCATCTCTACTATCCTTGATATCATCTCTATCGTCTTCTACTTCCTTTTCTCCATGCTTGTGTTCCACGGGTTATAAAAGAAAAAATCCTTACAATCAATATGATAAGAGACATCACTTCAAAGTCACTTCAAACGCAACTTCAAACGCACTTCAAACAACCTTTGAAGTGATTCGAAGTGCTGGTTTGTTTCAATATTCAATCAGAAGTCTACTTCTATTTTCGCGTCTTCAATTCGTAGAATGCGACTGCGATAGATGTAGTGAGGTTCAGTGAGTCGACTTCATCGCTCTGCTCGATGCGGACGTTGTTTTCATTGTGAATGCTTTGTGGCAAACCAGTAGCTTCATTTCCGAAGACAAGAGAACAAGGATGTGTGAATTGAATGTCGTGCAAAGGTCTAGATGTATCTAAGACAAAGGGATAGAAGGTTCTTGGATATTTCTCAATGTAGGATTCAAAGGAGTCGAAGCATTCGATACGGATTTTGAAGATAGCTCCCATCGATGCTCTTACCGCTTTTGGATTGAATAGATCGGCGCATGGTTTGATCAATGCTAAATCATGATATCCGAAAGCGAGAAGCGTTCTCATCGCATTTCCAAGGTTTCCCATGTCACTAGGATTGACCATGACGAGATGATCACTGTCTTTATCTAACTCGGACGAGAACTTATCGAATACACCGATGATGTGTGCATTCTCTTTGGATTTTACGATTCGAAATGCTTTGTCAGAAACAATGATTTTATCTTTGCTGACTAGTTTCTGTATCTTCTTGAATCCATCGCTATCTAAAGCATCCTCTGCCACATAGACAGCACGGAACTGTTCCTTTTTGTGTTGTATCATTTCGAAGGTAGGAAAGAAACCTTCGGTATAGGAATACTCTAAGTCTTTTGTATATGGTTTGATCATAATGGTTATATTCTAATCATTTCCTCATCTAGATGAAAGATGATTTTATACAATGAAATTCAGTGATATATTATATATATGTCACGGAGGTAACTTATGACAGAACTTCATTTGCACTTAGACGGATCGCTTAGACCATCGACATGTCTTGAATTGTATCATGAACAGAGAATTCAAGCGCCGACAGAAGATGTCGTAGAGATGAGAAGACTATTGAAGGCAAGTGAGGAATGCAAGAACCTAGAAGAGGTTCTTCGCTGCTTCAATATTCCTTTGAAAGTCTTACAGGTGGACTGGGCGCTTGAAAGAGCTGCCTATGAACTCGTTGAAGATCTTTACAAGAGTCATGATGACTATTGTGAGATCCGTTTTGCACCGACACAGAGCATCTTTGGCAAACTCACCCAGGAGGAAGTCACAGAAGCTGTTATCCGTGGTGTAGAAAGAGGAATGAAGGAATTCCCTATCCGCATCGGTCTATTGCTTTGTTTGATGCGTGGAAGAAGTGAAGAAGAGAATATGAAGACTGTTGAAGTCTGCAATAAATATCGTGGAAATATTGTCTGTGGATTGGATCTTGCCGGAGATGAGAACTCTTATCAGGCAAGACTTTATCAGCCAATGTTTGAAAAAGCGAGAAAGTACAACATTCCATTCACTATCCATGCTGGTGAAAGCTTAGACCTTAACAATGTCTATGATGCCATCAATATGGGAGCAAAAAGATTAGGTCACGGCATTACTGTTGTCAATGATGATAGACTCCTTGAACTTGTCAAAGAAAAACATATTCACGTTGAATGCTGTCTCACTAGCAATATACAGACAAAGGAAGTGAAATCCTTTGATGTACATCCTCTTAGAAGACTCTTTGATGAAGGAGTGTCTGTATCTATCAACACCGATAACCTATCTGTTTCTGATTCAAATCATGATAAGGAGATGGAAATCGCTAGAAAGTATTTAGGTTTCACAGATGCTGAATTTGATGAATTAGAGCGTAGAGCCAAGGAAGCCAGATTCCTGAAGTAGAATAGAAAATTTCATACAATCAAATTAGGTTGCTAAACACTATTATAGTTGAATAATATCTGTTATATTTCTTATCGAGAAAAGGAAAAATGTATATCAAATGAGGAAATCGAATCTTTACAAGTTAGTCAATGCTGCTACCTTTATTTTGATAGTAGGAATGATAGTCTTGTTTTTATGTCCCATTCTGATTCTAACTCATGCGACTTCACCTACGGAAACGAATGAATCTCTTGCTAGTCCCTTCTTAAATGGCTATACCATAGCAACTATTTTCCTACTGCTGATCCCTTTGGTTGTTTCTCTTGCTCTACATATTGTTTCCTTCTTTGTTAAAAGCAGGATATTGAATTGCATAGAACTATTGTTAACAATCTATATATTATCGATATCGATTTGCTTCTTGGTTGAATATCGATTCACTGTTATTGGCTTTGTCTTTACGTTGCTCTTGAATATTCTAATGACTGTTTCATCCATTGTTAAATTAGGTGTAGTTGAATACGAAAAGAAAAGAATGAAAGCAAATTAGATTGCCTTGATTATTCCATAAGTAGAACGATGAAGATATCGTTTTTGTCTACCTTAAAGAATGGTGCTAGTAAATATCGGTCAAGTGAATATTTTTGTTTTGTTAAAATGAGGAAATAAAGTCGAGTTTTGTGTTTATAAAACCGTCGAAGCATAAAACAGGTAATATTGATTTTAGTCTTAGTCTGAATGTTTTGTCTTCTAAAGCAAGACCTCACAAACATTTTAGAATCTTGATTGCTTGAAAAATGTCGCTGTATTTTTCTTGAAATAAGGGACAAACTTGCTTTCATGTCTATCCTCTCAAAGCTATGTTCATTGATTTTTTGTCGTTAGGCTCTAAATTCTATAACGAACCCCTAATGTTGGACTTTAAATAGGACAATAGCACAACATTGGGATGTGTGCAATGCTCCTGTTTTCAATAGGAGTGCCTCCCGCCTTGTCACGACTCTTTCATTGTTGTACCAGCATACATACTCTACTATCGACTTTATGAGTTTCTCGTGGCTGTGAGACTCTTTATCAATGGCTTTAGGCGAGTTCTTAGACGACAGACGCTTCTTCTTTCTTCAATTGAGTCACGTACGTGCGCTTGAGAATTTTATCGTGGAGGAGTCGTTATTATCCCCTTTCATCTCAAAATCCATTTGCATTAAGTGAATCTAGATTATTGAAAAGAATAGGAACGATTTGAATGCGACGTTGTCGATTTTGAAAAAGTTCAGTCCAGAAACTTTAAATTAGTAAAATAAAAAACCTTGGGTGATGTAGCCCAAGGTTTTCTTTTTTTGATTTAATGCTGATTAGTCAGCAACGTACGGCAAGAGAGCCATGAATCTGGCGCGTTTGATAGCGACAGCCAACATTCTCTGATACTTGCTGCAAGTTCCAGTGATCTTCTTAGGAGTGATCTTTCCGGAAGGAGAGATGTACTTCTTAAGGAGTTCGACATCCTTGTAGTCAATGAACTTAATGTTGTTTTTGGTGAAATAGCAGACCTTCTTGCGAGGTTTCATTCTTTTGAACATTTCGTTAGTCCTTTCTTCCTAGACACATCGAGGATGTTCTAGGTCAGAATGGCAAATCGTCATCAGAGGAATCGATACCTTCATGGACAATTCCCTGATCGGAGCCTGTGCCATTATCAGCGGACGGATAGGATTCACCGCTATCATCATTCATGCCCTTCTTTTCCAAGAACTGGACAGATTCTGCGACAACTTCGATGACGGAACGCTTTGCATGGTTCTTGTCCTCATAGCTGCGCTGAACAAGTCTGCCATCGACACCTACCATGGAGCCTTTGGCGCAATACTTGGCGACATTTTCTGCTGTTTTGTTCCAGCAGGTGCAAGGGATGAAGCTGGTGGTCTTTTCACCACCATTTTTTGTCAGATTGTCAATTGCGACTGTGAATGAGGTCACAGATGCTCCAGAAGTGGTCTTCTTGAGTTCTGGGTCTCTTGTAAGTCTACCGACTAAGACAACACGATTTAATCCTGCCATAATCCTTCGTTCTCCTTTTCTTTAAAGAATTAGTTGTGAGCGACGGTGATAAGGAATCTCATAACCTTGGCATCAAGAGCGACGATTCTGTTGAATTCGCTGACTGCCTTGCTGTCGCTAGTGAAGTTGCAGACGACATAGTAGCCCTTTGTCTGCTTCTTGATAGCATAAGCCAGGTCTCTCATTCCCCATTCGTTGACTCCAGTGATCTTTCCACCATTGTCGGTGATGATCTTCTGAAGAGCAGCATTTTCGGCCTTGAGTTCTTCTTCACTCAAAGTGGGCATGAGAATGTACATGAGTTCGTAATTTTTCATGCGTGTATACCTCCCTATGGTCTTTCGGCCAATTCTACATCAGGAACTGGCAAGAAAGTATATGGTCACAAAAATGACCTAGTTAAGTATAATCAATTAACGTACTCAAGTAAAGAAATTTCTTATTTTCCTCCTCATTATTATATATAGTTACTTACTTAGTTTTATGCAGTATTAGTTTAAATATTTATAAACCGTTCTCTTTTCGTCATATGGACTATTCTAAAACACAAAGTTTTCTTGAAATCTGAACTGAAAAAGTATGTATCTTTTCGTTGATGTTTTCTTCCATATTTTTCATTAGGTTTAAACACTCATTTTTGTACTATTGTCTATGAAACCGGTTATCGAATTCTAAGATGTGATTATCGTATTAAAATCATAATCATGAAATAAGAGTTGTTTTTATGATTATTTACGTTATTATTCGAATTTATAAACTATATTTTTCGCCTGATTTTGTTTTGCTTTTTAAGCTTGGTAATCGTTTGTATTTCACTCTTCTACTTCTAGAAAAAACAGCAAAAACAAATAACTGAAAATATGTATTTACAATACAAATTATGAGTGTATAATTTTGCGTGTTTAAAAAACATTTTGCTAGGAGATATATCGCTTATGGCTCGCAAAATTCTTGAATTGAAGGGCGTTAATAAATCTTATGGAGATATGGTCATTCTTGACAATCTGAATTTATCGATCAATGAGAATGAATTTGTCACTTTGTTAGGCCCGTCTGGCTGTGGTAAAACAACGACGTTACGAATCATTGCTGGATTCGAGACCATGCAAAGCGGTCAATTGCTTTTGGATGGTGTTGATATTTCTTCTCTTCCCTCCCATAAAAGGCCAATCAATACCGTTTTCCAGAAGTATGCATTGTTTCCTCATCTGAATGTGTACGATAACATTGCATTTGGATTACGAAATAATATCTATTCCAATGTCTACGATATTGGTACCATGAATCTTATGGCAGAGAATGGATTTGATGAAGAGGAAATCAATTCGCTAACGCATAAACTGACATTTATCGAGAAACCGAATGATGTCAAAAAGTATGTGATCGACCTCTTCACAAAGCAATCTTATACCTATCAGATTGAAGATGAACTTCACACTTTGGAGAAGTCTAAACATTTCCATAAACTCTCTGATGCAAAAGAGGATATCGAAACTTTACTGAGAAACCATAATCTTTCTTATGATCTTAGCAAGTATGATGTGAATGAAAAATATCATAAATTCATAAAAGAATTCTTGTCTGATATTTCAAAGGACGACAGATTCTATCAGATGGTCAATGCCATCAAGGATAGAAAATTCAAAGAGAAAGTCATCAAGAATGAGGTGACAAAGGCTTTGAAACTCGTCAATCTGGAAGGCTATGAAGAAAGAGCAGTCTCCTCTCTTTCCGGTGGACAGATGCAGCGTATTGCCATAGCAAGAGCTATTGTTAACAAGCCTCGAATCCTCTTGCTTGATGAACCTTTGTCCGCTCTGGATCTGAAACTGAGAAAGAGCATGCGTCTTGAACTCAGGGAATTACAAAGGAAATTAGGTATCACCTTTATCTTTGTCACACATGACCAGGAAGAAGCGATGGTCATGTCTGACAATGTTGTCGTCATGAATGAAGGCAAGATTCAGCAGTCCGGTAGACCGGAAGACATTTACAATGCTCCGATCAATCGTTTTGTCGCAACCTTCATTGGTGATGTCAATATCTTCAAAGGCGTGTATTCCGATGTTAACAGATTACAGATGTTAGGTAAGACATTCAAGGTGTCGGCTTTGAACTCTCATCCTGGGGATAAAATCTATATCATTGTGGAAAGACCGGATTTTGATATCTGTTCTATGGATGTTGCTAAACTGAAAGGTGAGGTGAGATCCTGCATCTATGAAGAGAATAAATATCTTATGAAGGTTCAAGTAGGTGATGTAGCAATCGAGATTGAGTCAGAAGATAAAGAGAAAGTCGGCGATACAATCGGTTTGACAATTGCCCCGGAAAACATCTATATCGAATCCATCGATGAGAATAAAGCAAAAATTCTAGCTAACTATGATAATCCGAACATATTAGAAGGTATCTATTTAGGGAATCAGCAGGTTCTCTTCCAAGGACAGAAGTTTAAGACCTATGTGACAACATTCGTACCAGGTGAGGTTGTGGATGCTGTCATTCGTCCTGAAGACTTTGATTTGGTCTTAGAGGATATCGATAAAGCGATTTTGCAGGGTAAAGTCATCAAGACTGCGTTTACTGGTGTCACCTTTGACCTATGGGTCGATATCAACGGACAGACCGTCATGGTTCAGGATTATCAGAATGTAGAGGTTGGTGAGACAATCGGCTTAAAGGTTGATTCCTATGAGATTCACCTGATGAAAGTGGAAGATGAGATGCAGCCTGTATTTATTCAGAACTTAAGAAAAGAAGCAAGGAAGAGAATGGAGGAACTAGACAACAATGAAACACTTTAAAGCTCTTGCCATTCCTTATTTCGTTTGGCTTGTGTTCCTTGTCGTTGTACCGATCATTCTGATGTTGATTCTGACCTTTCTCTCTTCAAATGGAATGGATTTCTCCACAGCTTATGGAAGCTTAGAGAGCTATTCAAGACTACACGATATATCGATACTGAAAGCGATTGGGAATTCTTTGTTTGTTGCGACGATGACTGTCATCATATGTATCCTCTTAGGATATCCGACAGCATACTTTATATCTTTCTCAAAGATAAAGAATAAGCTTCTTCTCCTTTTGCTTCTCATTCTTCCGATGTGGTCTAATTCGATGTTACGTATTGTTTCTTGGCTTCGACTATTCTCAACCGATGCCTTCAAAGCATTGGATTTGGTTGGATCCTATCCGGCTGTTATCTTTGTCACAGTGACGACATATCTGCCCTTTATGATTTTCCCAATCTATACAGTTTTAGAGAAATTGGATAGATCCTATTTAGAGGCAAGCAAGGATTTAGGTCTAACATCGATTAGAACCTTCTTCAAAGTCACTTTGCCACTTTCCTTAAGCGGAGTCAGTTCAGGTATCATCATGGTCTTTCTTCCGGCTGCCACAGGCTTTGCCATTTCACAGACAATCGGTCAAGGAAAGATACGTCTTATCGGTAATTTGATTCAATCCGTTTTTGAAAAGAACAATTACAACTTCGGATCATTGCTTAGCATCCTACTTAGCATTATCATCATTCTCATCATTGTTCTCTTCCGTGTGAACAAAACCAAAAAATCGAGGAAAGAATCATGCTAGAGAAACATTCATGGAAACAAACACTTTTCAGTGTGTTTAAGGTCATCTTTATCCTATTCGTCTTTTCGATTATGTATATTCCTATCTTCATCATCTTCTATCAGTCATTCAATGCTGGAGCAAATTCAATCACACCGCTTAGCTGGGGTGGATTCACTCTGGATAACTTCAAGGAAATCTTCACGAATCGTCAGTTATCCGTCTCCATCATCGACTCGCTTTTAGTCAGTTTCTGGGCCACATTCATCGCAACGATAGCTGGCCTATTTGCATCAATTGGCATCAACGCTTTATCGGCTAAGGCAAGAAAAGCCATGGACTTCCTCAATGAGATTCCAATGCTGAATTCAGAAATCGTCACTGGTATCAGCATTATGATTATTTTCTCTTTGTTAAAGCCAGTATTTCCGACTATCTTCGGATTTACTTCGATGCTTGTTGCTCACGTCTTCTTCACAATCCCCTATGTCATCATGATGATTCTTCCAAAACTCGAACAGACTGATGAGACTCTTTATGAGGCTGCCAGGGATTTAGGATGCCCGCCTTTCAAGGCTCTTTTCAAAGTTGTCATTCCTTCTTTATCGACAGCGATTCTGACTGGTGCGCTTATCGCCTTTACTTTGTCTATTGATGATTTTGTCATCTCCTTCTATACACAAGGAAATGGATTTTCGAATTTCTCCAACTATGTCTATTCATCTTATACGAAGAAGAATTTCTCCGCTGGTAGTTATGCTTTTAACTCGCTTCTTACTTTCTTTACTTTGCTTTTAGTGTTTGTTTTCTCCATTCGTAGTAGAAAGACAAAGAAGGAGGCAAAACAGAAATGAAGAAGATATTCATTGCCACTTTGACTTTCCTGATTGCTTTTACGACATTTGCGGCTATTTATCTTTCCACTCCGAGTAATATTCTTTACCTTTTGAATTGGGGTGAGTATATCGATAAAGATCTCGTCACTCAATTCGAAAAAGAGTATCACTGTCAGGTCATTGAAGAGGATGTCACTTCATCGGAAGCCATGTATCAGAAAATCACTTCCAAGACGACAAACTATGATGTTGCGATACCGGGAGACTATACGGTACATCAACTATATAACGAAGGATTCTTAAGGGAAATCGATGTTAAGAACAGTGATTATGAGATGCTATATCAGTATGAGTCGATATTCTCCGATGGCCTTACTTCCTTGATGAAGCAATACATGGTTGATGATAATGGGAAAGAGTTCAATTCTTATTTCATGCCGTACTTCTGGGGAAGCTATTCTTTGCTCTATTCGAATAAGAATCCGGAAGTAGAATCCGTCTTGAAAGAGAACGGATTTGAAGCCTTATGGAATCGTTCTGACTTCTCATCTGATGTTTCAATCGGTATGTATGATATCGCTAGATGGGTATTAGCTAGCTATCTGATGGGAAAAGGAATGAATCCGAATGTCACATCCTATGATGGGAACGAGGATAATGATCTTTCGGATGAGATCAAATCGGATTGTGTGAATGCATTGAAAAAGATGAAATTCGATGAATTCGGAAATGATTCGTTGAAGCGAAATGTCGCAAACTCGAGCCTTGATTTCTGCTTTACTCAGTCTGGTGATTTCTTTGATGCTCTTTATCTGACTTATTCAGAATCGAGCAATCTAGACGTCAATTTCAATATCTATGTTCCGAAAGTCACATCCGCCTTCTTTGATAGCATGGTCATACCGACAACCACTCAGAATTATAGTCTTGCCAATGAGTTCATCAATTTTATGCTAAGAGAAGATGTTGCGTATCAGAATGCTACTTCCATCGGATATTCTCCGACATTGAAGAGTGTAAAAGCTCTTTTTGAGGAGAATGCTAAGAAAGGTGAATACTATTACCTAGATGAAAAATCGAACCGCAAGCTTCTGCTCTCTGACTTTTTGAATCAGTATCCGTATTACCTGAACCCGTTATATGGAACCGAAGATGTCTATATGCTTGAACCGAAATCGAGAGAGTATCTAACTACTTGTGAATCCATCATCAATAATCTTGCATAGTATCTACTTTACTCTTAATGAAATAAATCTAGTTTTTATCATAACGAATGTGATAATATTTTAGCCATGAAAAGAAATAAAAAATTATTGATCATCTTAAGTCTCCTTCCTCTATTTGCATCATGTGAAGGAACAAAGCAGTCCAACTACGATAGTTCGAATTCAAGTGTTGTCCATACAGATAAAAGTGACAACACTAACACAGATTCACAAAGCGACTCTGAAAAGAATTCTGTGTCATCTGATACGACTGATAAAAATTCGTCGTCGTCCGATACGGGTAAAGATTCTTCATCGGACTCTAGTAAAGACGACGACACTTCAAAAGATACTCTTAACACTATGTGGAAGGATTTGGATCTTAACACCTATGGAAACACATTCCGTGCTAAGCTTCAGACTCTGATCAACGCAACTGGAAATAAAACCATCAACTATAGCACAAACAAATCTGTTTTGTCACAGTCCGATAAAGCAACTAAAGGAAGTGGTGTCATTCCTTTCTATCATGCGGATACAGACTCTACGACGAACTGGAACAAAGAACATGTCTGGCCAAATTCTAGAGGCGCTGGAAAGACTGGACTTGGTGCGGATCCTCATATGCTCCGTCCTACTATTTCCACTGAGAATTCTAGCAGAAGCAATTACTTCTACGGTAATGGTGGAAGCGATGGTTCCAACACATGGGATCCTGCTTCATTTGGTTATGAACCAGCACGTGGTGAAGCGGCTAGAATCATCTTCTACTGTGCAACCAGATACTATAAGACATGCGGAACAGGTGGAAATTCATCTGGTTCTGCCGGATTAGAACTATCCAATAATCCGAATGATAATAAAGACCTCCATACTATGGGTAGATTGGACCGACTCATCGAATGGAACAACAAGTATCCTGTGACAGAACAGGAAAAGAAGAGAAACGAATATCTCTATTCCAATAATTTCGGAAGAAATCCGTTCATCGATCATCCTGACCTCGCTAATTATATCTGGGATGTCAATGGAATCCGATCGACGAAATATACAGGAACCATCTCTTCCGGTGGAAACAGCGGTTCCGATACCGGAAACACAGATACAGATTCTACGGACTACTCCTATGAATATGATGTCGTATCGGATTTGACAAAGCTCTCTTCATACACGAATGTTTCTATCATTGCAACTGATAACAATGTCACGGCTGCCATGAAGGATGAACCATTGAATACTGAAAGACCTTGGTATCTTGCTAGTGAGACAGTCACATTGGATAATCTTAAGGTCAAGACAAATTCCAAACTGGTCGAATACGAAGTCAGGAAAAACTCAAACGGAAAGTACACGTTCAAAACCGGTGAAAAGTATCTTTATCACTATATTGAAGAAACACATTATTCAATCGGTCTTGACACCTCTGCTACGCCAGAAAACGGATCTATCTACTTCGACCTTACAATGAGTGGTTCTTCTCTTACTGTGAAGGGTGAACTCGGCGTCTATCTTAACTTCCAAAGCAAGTATTCTACCTTCAGCGGAAGTTCATCTTCCAATTCTAAAATTAAATTGGTTTACCGTTCTGCAAACTAGTCTACTGAAAAATGAATCTTAAAAAGACCACATGAATCAGATGTGGCCTTTTTTGACTATACGATGATTTGACTATTGATTCGTATCCTTGACGGACATGATTTCAATGACTTTCTTTATTTTCGTATATCGTGTCATCTCTGCTTCTGAGACTGTAGTTTTTCCGATTAAAGAGAAAAGGTTTTCTGCGCTTTCGATAGTAAAGAATCTTTTGTTGTATCCAGAAACGAAATAGTAGTTTTCTTCGATTCTCACTCCTTGATTTGCTCCATAGTTGATATCATCGCTTGAATTGACGCGGGCAAATAGATGGCCAGATGGAGTCAGTATTCGTTTGATTTCTCCTAAGATTTTCTTGGTTGTATTCAAGTCAAAGTAATGCAAGGATAAGTCAGCAATCGCGATATCAAATGAATCATTTTCAAATGGTAATTCGTTTGATATATCAGCTAAGACTGTCTTGGCTCCTTTGATGTTGTTCTTTACTATGTCTAATGCAGACTTGGAATAGTCAAGCGATATGACATCATATCCTCTTTCTTTTAGATAGAGGGTATCATTCCCTTCTCCGCATCCTAAATCGAGTATGCTAGTCTTTGCTTTAGAAAGGATATCTTTGTATTTGTCTAACCAATCATCATAGATTATCTTGCCATTGAAGTACTTCCTATGGCTTTCATTCCAATATTCTTCAAATGCCATCATAATCCCCCTAGATTCTTATAGTAATCTTTTAGAAACAGATTGAGTTTGTTGATGAGTTCATTTTTCAGTTCAACTGAGATTTTATCATATAACTTTGGATTGAAAGCTAAAATGTTGAGATCGATAGTGACCTCTTTTTCTTCTTTGTTTCTGCCACTATAGTAAACGAATCTCTTACGTTCAAATTTCTCAAAGGGATTGTCTAACAGACTCTTTTTCATTTTTGTCCTGTTTGCTAAATATTCCTTTGTGTAGACACAATTCGGCTTATCGACTGGAAGGTTACGATTCAATCTATCTTGATAGAAACCGATGTAATAGTCTAAAAGTGTGTCTAAGTTAACTTCTCCCTCTTGATCAGATAATGTCAGCATACCTAACATGAAGATTAGTTTGAAGGAAAAGGTCAAGGAGTTCTCATCGATGAAATCGACGAAGTCTTTCAAGATTGTTTCATCGTTATGAATGGCAAGTTTCTTAATGGAACGGATTTGATTGATATCTTCTTCATTGAAATAGGGCATGGCTTTACTTCCTACAGGTAAGTATAAACTTGCATATTCTTTATGTTCTTTGACCCATTTTGAGAGAGTCTCTGTTCCGACATATAACTTTCTGGCTGCCACTTCTAATGACCGATAATTAGGATATTTCTCTTCAAAGGTGAAAATATCAACTTCCTTCATGGAAACTTCGTGTTCGGATAACCCTAGTACATTCAAGTAATCAAAGTTGTTGTTTATGACTCCGCTAAACTCTGAATAGACAGGTATATGGAACATGGAATTTCATTTAGAAAATGCTACTAT
>CAVILQ010000011.1:55143-66936 GCA_963643715.1 bacterium
TTGGTCCTAGATGGACGATTTGATTATATAGAGACGGGTTCTTTGATTTCTATCAGAGAAAATACACAAGACATTCAGATTCCTTCTGAAGAAAGAAGAATTGAAATGCACCCGATGGATTTCGAGGAATTTTGTTGGGCTTTTGGCTGGGGTGAAAAATGCAATATGCTACGAGATATTTTCAATCAGCATAAAAGCATCAGCGAAGCGACACATAATCAATTGATGGATGATTTCAGATTGTATATGACCTTGGGTGGAATGCCGAAAGTCGTTTCACTTTATCAAGATACGAATTCATTCATGCGCTGTGAAAAAGAAAAACAGGATATATTGAAACTATATGAAGATGATTTGAGAAAACATGACAATAAATCGAGAACTCGCACATTGAATATTTATAATTCCATGCTTCCAGCATTGAAATCATGGTCAAGAAGAGTAAAAACAAATATCAGAAATCCAAATATGGCTAAGTCTTATCAAAGATCACTTATTGATTTGGAGGACTCTAAGATAGTGAACTCCGTGTATCGGTCATTAGATCTGAGCTTTGGTACCTTTATGAAAGAAGAGAATGACTTTAAACTCTATCCTCTTGATGTCGGATTGATGCTGAGCGCGCTCATTGGAGATGAAAACGAAGATTATGAGAAGACATATCTTAAAATAAGAACTGGAAAACTTGACGGAGCAAATTTTGGCGTGTTATATGAGTCGTTAGTTGTACAGAGTTTGGTATGTAACGGAAGAAAGGTTTTTTATCACACTTTTGAATACGAAGAGAAAAGATATGAGATTGATTTTGTTGCATTCATAAAAGGAAAGATGAACGCGATAGAAGTGAAGTCGACAAAACGATTCACGACATCGTCTCTTTCTTCATTAAAAATGAAATATCCTCAATTGAAGTTTAACAAGATTGTCATCTCTCCAAAAACGCTAAGCTATGATAATGATACAACCTATCTACCAATATACCTGACCTTCTTGCTTTGATGAATGATGATTCACTCTGCTCTTTTAAGACCAAGCAGCATATCGAACTGAATTCGTCTATTCTTCAGCTGTATCATTCTTTCTATGGTGTCACAGCGGATGAAACTATCGATGGAATGCTGTATGTTTCCGTTATCAAAGTAGGTGACATTCACAAAGTCACCTCTTGAGAGAGACATCAAAAGATTGTTGATGTCTTCTATCTCATCTTCAGACAATTCAGGTTTTTCTATCTTCTCTTTTGCTTTTCTATGTTCTTCAAGAATTCTATACTGTCCGCTCAGTGATTTGAACGGCTGCCATTTCATCATGCCTCTCATGCGTGATGTCCTCCTATTTGATTGCGTCTTTCTCTGAAATTCGATGACAGTGTAAGTGCAGAGCATGGCATTGCCATCACAGTCCCGTATTTTCTCCTGATCTGTATCAGTGTCTCTTCTAGGCTATATATTTCTCTGTCATTATCAGGATTTTCAAATAGTGACATCTGATAATGGTTTCTATCATTCACATTGGCGGCTACGATGAATATTCCACGGAACAGTGTGTCATCCTCTATTTGTGTTTCACAGTATTGATTTACGAATGCTTTTCCAATCTTTTCAGCGGAATCGGTTGGAGTTGTGAAACTTGCTTTCAACTGATAACCGGTATGATCTTTTCTCTGTAAGATGAGAAGGAATGTAGTCGCTGACTTTTTCTCTTCATGCAGACGGTCGGAAAGTTCGATAGCCATGTTTCGTATCTGTGTCATCATCTCTTCCTTATGATAATCCCTTAGTAAGACCTGACCACAGCTAAGAGAATGATTCTTGCTGTGATAGCTTTCCTGCAATAAGGCATCATCATATCCTAGAGAATGATAATAGATTTCTTCTCCTATCACACCTAATTCGTTCTTCAGATATTCTGGATCGGAGACAGCGATGTCTCCGACATAGTAGAATCCTAGATTGTTCAATTTCTTCTCTAACCTACTTCCGATTCCCCACATCTTGCTTAATGGTGTGACACCCCAAAGATGCTCTGGAATAGAGTCATAGTTCCACTCGGCCAGAAAGTCGCTGTTATGTTTTGCTTCGATATCCATGGCTGCCTTTGCCATGAAGAGATTCAGACCGATTCCGGCAGTTACAGTCAGTCCTGTTCTAGAACGGACCGCTTCGATAATCTTTCTAGCATAGCTTTTTGGTGTGTCGTTATGCCTCTTTAGATAATGAGTGACATCGAGGAAGGATTCATCGATGGAGTAGATAAAGAGATCGTTCTCGCTGACGTATTCAAGATAGATGTCATTGATTGTGGCACTGATTTCTAAGTAGCGTTTCATCTTTGGCTGGGCGATGATGAGCCCTTCGATGTTCTTTGGCACGTCGTATAGGCGGCAACGTGACTTCACGTGGTATTTCTCCTTGATGTAGGGAGAAGCGGCTAATACGATGGTTCCGTCTCCTCTATCCTCATCTGCGACAACAAGAGGAGTCGTAAAAGGATCCATGCCCCTGTCTAAGCATTCAACAGAGGCGTAAAAGGACTTCAAATCGATGGCTAGAATGATTCTGTCGTTGCGTTTCATGCTTTCATTTTAATCGGAAAGATGAAAATAGAAGTCGGATAGTAAACAACTTGAAACATGAGTAACACTTGAACAAGGGACAAACATGCCGAGTCATCGGAACATGTCATCGATTGATGATATTGTTTAGCGTCATCAAACAATCAGAAACAATCCCTTGACAGACAGGATGGTTTCAAAGCCAAAAGAAAAATAGAGGCGAACCTCTATTTCTCAATCATCGATAATTCTTTTTGGTAGTCGATTCCTCTTTCCTTGAGAATCTCGATGTATTTTTCGTAAATGATCTTGGCGACCTGTGGAAGGTCATAGATTCTAGTGTCTACGTTATAGTCAATCTGCTTTTCCATCTCAGGTGTGAGGTGGAAGGCCTCCTTATCGTTTTCGATTCTGGATTCTACCTTTTTCGGATCATCTCCTCTGGATAACATTCTCTCTTTGCATGTATCCTCATCTAGAAGAAGACGGAAAAGAACAATCTTCGGATCATGGAATGACTTATAGGTCATGGCACCATTGGTTTCAACGGCCATGCATTTATCGATTCTGACTTCTTTTCTGCTTGTTCCGTAGTGATGTCCGTTATAAGAGACATGTTCGACAAATTCGTCATTATCGATCATCCTTTGGAATTCTTCTTCACTGACAAAATGGTAATCAACATCATTCTGCTCACCCGCTCGCATCTCACGTGTCGTATGGGTAATGACCTTTTTGATTCCGTAATGCTTTTGAAGATAATAACAAGTAGCTGTCTTTCCTGATGCGGATGGTCCCGTTATTATAATCATATATACCCCCAGTTAAATTTTAGATATTGTAATAAGGTATCTTGATGTTTTCAAGATGAAACTGATATTATTCAAACGAATGAAGTGATCAGATGATGCCATCGACAACGTCTTTGATTTCTTTTCTGTCTGTTAAATAGCAAGTAGGCTGAATCGGATAGGAAAGAAGTTTCTCTTTGGAATTGTATCCCCAAAGGACAGAATAGATTCCGCCGCATCCTAAATTGTGAGCGGTCTGTATATCCGTTGTGGAATCCCCAAAATACATCGCTTTTGAATAGTCGATATGATAATCCTTAACCGCTTCAAAGAAGGCATTAGGATCCGGTTTTGTGACACCACCTAACGGAATGCCGACTAAAAGATCAAACATGCCCTTAGGGAAACAGCGTTCCATCACCTCTTTTGCGATGTCGTGTGGCTTATTCGTATATATGAAAAGGAGGATTCCTTTCTTCTTTGCATATTCTAGACTTTCAATAAGGCCGTCATATGGTTTTGTCTTGACACAGAAATTCTTGAGATAGTAATCATAATAGGTTTTGAATACCTCATCAAAATGAGAAAGATTATCTTTTCCTAATGCACGTTCTACCATCAATACGGATCCGTTTCCGATATAGGTAGCAACCTCTTCATAGGTGTGCTCTTTCAACCCATGTTTACTCAATGCGTAATTGATGCTATCAGCGATATCCTCTATTGTCGAAACGATAGTTCCATCCATATCGAAGATGAGTGCTTCCGGTGTTATATTTTTCATAATCAGCCTCCTAGAAACCATTTAATCTTACCATGAAAAACTTAGAAAGAAATCATTTTGATTGCAAAGTTTTAAAATATCTTGAAAAATGAGTGGAAAAACGATGAAAAAAGTTTGATGACAATTTTTATAAAACTTTTAATTGTAGTGAAAAGTTTTTAAGTAGTGTACTATATATCCATTGTCAATATTGGTTATTAATCTTGAAAATATAGACTTTTAATTTTAGCAACAGCGTTTCGTTTTGAAAACCACGCCGAAAAAATTAATCAAAAAAAGTGTTGTTTTTTTGATAGTTTTCATTTATATTTTTCGCTTGTAAAAGGGGGGTTAAAATTAAATGAAACCTGTCGATTTCTCAGCTGAAAAGCAAACCGGTGACGACTATATTATCCAATTGAAAAACGTCACAAAGATTTTCGATGGTGTCACAGTCATCGATAAGATGAATCTGAACATCAAACGTGGTGAATTTGTCACTTTATTAGGTCCGTCTGGCTGTGGTAAATCCACGACTTTAAGAATGATTGCAGGTTTTGAAACTCCTGACAGCGGCGATATTCTTCTCTCTGGAAGAGATATCACTCCTGTTCCGCCGAACAAAAGACCAATCAACACTGTTTTCCAACACTATGCTCTGTTTCCGAATCTCGATGTCTATGACAATGTTGCCTTCGGTTTAAGAAACAAGAAGATTCCTGTTGCTTTGAAGGACAAGGACGGCAATCCTGTCATGAAGGTCAACAAGTCTCAGATCAAATATCTCAAGTCTCAGATCAAGAGAATCCAGAAGGATAAAATCATTGATGCTGAGGAAAAGGCCACTCGTTTAGAGGACTTGAATAAGAAACTGGAAGACACCTATGCAAATCCTGTTCAGGCATATAAATTCAAACACCTTTCTGAGGAGGAAATCGATGAGAAGGTTGTCCGTGCTTTGTCAATCGTCGACCTCGATGAACTTGAAGATAGAGATATCTCCACTCTTTCCGGTGGCCAGCAGCAAAGAGTCGCGATTGCACGTTCCATCATCTGTGAACCTCAGATTCTTCTCCTTGATGAGCCGTTAGGTGCCCTCGACTTGAAGATGAGAAAGGATATGCAGATCGAACTCAAGGAAATGCATAAGCGTTTAGGAATCACCTTCATCTATGTCACACACGATCAGGAAGAAGCTCTTACCATGTCGGATACAATCATCGTCATGAATAATGGCGTCATCCAGCAAATCGGTTCTCCGGAAGATATCTACAACGAACCGGTCAACGCCTATGTCGCTGACTTCATCGGTTCCAGCAACATCTATAATGGAACTGTCATCGCAGAAAAGAAAGTTAGAATCCTTAACTCTACATTTGCATGTGTTGATGATTTCCCTGTCAATGAAAGAGTTGATGTTGTCATCCGTCCGGAAGACATCAAATTGTCTTCTGAACCAAAGGATGGCTATATCCCTGGTAAAATCTCTGCCAAGGTCTTCAAAGGCATTCATTATCAATATGTCATCATGGTCGGACATGACGAGGTCATGGCTCAGTCCATCGATAACTATGATGCCTCTCTTCCGATTTATCTCTCTATCCTTCCGGATGGACTTCACCTTATGCATAAGCAGGATGATATCAATATCTATACCGATTCCTATATTGGAAAAGATCATATGGTCTATATCGATGATATGCCCTTTGATGCTGATTTAAGCAAGCTTATCGCCAACTCCTCTGTGGATGAGGACGGCATCGTCACTTTTGACAAGAAAAGATATGATTTCGCTGATGCGGATGTTGTCTGCACAATCAAGCCGACTGACATCATAATCAGCGACAACACCTCGGATGCACAGATCACAGGCGAAGTCATCAACTCTGTCTATAAGGGTGACCACTATGTCATTTTAGTTCGCAGCGAAGATGATGAGGACTTCCTCGTTTCTACTCCGGACACATACAATTTTGGCGACATCGTCGGTTTAAGAGTCCTGAAAGAAAATATCTCAATGCGACTGAAAGGAGATATTTCAGACTATGAGATATAAAATCGCGAGAAAGTCTCTTGCTATACCATTTGTCTTGTTTCTTCTTTTATTCGTTCTGATTCCGATTCTCTTCATCGTCTACTATGCCTTTACCGATGCGGATGGATATTTCACCATGGAAGCTTTCACTTCCTTCTTCACCTCAACGACAAAACTCAATGTCCTTCTCATCTCTATTTTGATCGGATTATTCAATACTGCGCTTTGTCTGCTCATCGGATTCCCGCTTGCCTACTTGCTCTCCAATCCGAAATTCAATAAGAACTATATGCTTGTTATGCTATTTGTCATGCCGATGTGGATCAACTTCGTTTTGAGAACCGGTGCTCTTCGTGACCTTCTCTCTTTGATACTGACTAGCATGGGAACGAGTACTGGAAAACATCCACTTTTCTGCACGATGGTCGGTATGGTAATCAACTATATTCCGTTTACTATCTTACCTTTGTATTCTACATTATTGAAGCTCGATAAGAGTCAGATTGAAGCAGCTAGAGATTTGGGATGCAACGGATTCCAGACTTTTACAAAAGCCATTATCCCACAGGCTATGCCTGGCATTGTCTCCGCTAGCATGATGGTCTTTATGCCTACTATCTCTTCCTATGTCATCTCCGATACATTAAGTGAAGGGAAAATCATGCTCTTTGGAAACTCCATCTACCTCTCCTTCTCCTCTAGTAATTGGAACGATGGTTCCTTCATGTCTCTTATCATGTTAGTCATTATCTTTGTCGTTATGTGTGCTACAAAGAAGTTCCAGGGCAGCAATTCTGAGAAAGGAGGCGCATCATGGTAAAGAAGATTCTTGCTTACAGTTATATTTATCTGATTCTCCTTGTTCTCTATCTTCCTGTCTTATACCTCATCGTCTTCTCCTTCACAAATTCGACGATTCTCGGTCAGTGGTCCGGTTTCACCTTCAGTTTATACTCCAAGTTATTCCATAACAAGGAAGTCATGTCCGCTTTAGGAAATACGCTGATCATCGCAGTCATTGCCTCTTTGGTTTCCACGGTTATTGGTACCCTTGGTGCTATCGGTATCTTCTATTGCAGAAAAGGATTCCGTACTGTTGTTGAGAACATCAACCAGATTCCGGTTGTCAATGCTGAAATTGTTTTAGCTATGTCGTTGACTGTTATGTTCGTCTTCATTGGGACGAAGTTATTCAATGGTCAGGCGATATTCTCGTTCTGGACCTTATTGATCGGCCATTGCTGTCTTGCTGTTCCTTTTGTCTATCTCAACGTCAAACCGAAGCTTCAGCAGATGGATCCTGCCTTGTATGAGGCAGCCTTGGACCTTGGATGCTCCTCCTCTCAGGCTCTTCACAAAGTCATCATCCCTCAGATTCTTCCTGGTATCTTCTCCGGTCTTCTTCTCTCCTTCACCTTATCGCTTGATGACTTCATTGTCACTGCCTTCACAAGAGGAAGTGGTCTCCTTTCTGGCTCAAGCCAAATTGAGACTCTCTCCACTCTTGTCCAAGCTAAGATCAAGAAAGGTGCTGTTCCACCGGAGATGAGAGCATTGACTACAATTCTTTTCCTCATTGTCTTAGCCGTTGTCGTTGGTCAGTCTATCTATAACAACATTCAGAACAAACGATCTAGCAAAGGATTTGCTAACAGCCACGCAAAAAGGAGGAACACATACCATGTCACGACTCCGCTTGATTAAGACATCTCTTTTTCTCGCTGCTGTTTCATTGATGGCTTCTGACTCTTATGGAGTTTTACAAGGCTCCATCAAGGGTGCAAGAAAGTATCTTCCTAGCGGCGAGAAGATTTACCTCAGCGTCTACAATTCAGAAGATTACATCGCCGAAGATGATTCGACAACAGATGAAGTAGAGCCGGATATCGTCTCAATGTTTGAAGAGTACTGCAAGGAAGAATATGACACCGATGTCACGGTTGTCTATTCTACCTTCGATACGAATGAGACGATGCTTGCTCAGCTCGATCTCGGTAAGACATTCGATCTGGTCTGTCCTAGCGACTATGTCATTCAGAAGATGATCGCCAAGGATATGATTGTTCCCTTCGATGAAGGATCTACTCCGAATTATGACAAGTATGTTTCTCCCTTCGTCTATAACAAGATTGCAAACATCGAAGTGAATGGTCAGAAGAATATCGTCAATGACTATGCCAAGGGATATATGTGGGGTACCCTCGCTATCCTCTTCAATGACAATTATGGCATGTTAGACTTAAAAGGCATCACTGCCAAAGAGATGGATGAGGATATGAATTCCTGGCTCAGCCTCTGGGATGAGAAGTATGATAACCTTCTCGCCATCAAAGACAGTATGAGAGATACCTATGCAGCTGGTATCTTCAAGGCCTACAATGATGATTTCACGGATGAGAACGGTGAAAGCCATGATGGCTTAGCCACATTGAAGGAAAAGTATGACAAGAAGGAAATCACAGAAGAGGTCTATAACGAAACTCTCACTGAGATTTTCAACAAATGCGATGATTCTACAATAGCAACAGTTGAAAAGGAACTGAAGACTCTGAGAACGAATTCCTTTGGCTTCGAAGTTGATTCCGGTAAGGTCGATATGGCTCAGGGAAACAAGTTCGCTATCAACTTAGCATGGTCAGGTGATGCTGCCTGGGCTATGGATATGGCAGATGAGTACAATGAGGCTCATTATGATGAAGAGACGGGCGAATATGAGGAAGGCTTCAATCCGACCACGCTGAAATACGTCATTCCTGAGACCGGAGCAAACATCTGGTTTGATGGCTGGGTCATGCCGAAGACAATATCGGATACAAACAAAATCTGGGCAGAACGCTTTGTCGACTTCATCTCGATGCCTAGCAATGCTGCTATCAATATGGATTACATCGGATATACTCCTGTCATTGCCGGCGATGAGATCCTTGAACTCGTTCTTTCTAACTATGACTTAAGATGGGATGAAGAGAAAGAAGCGCTTGATGATATCCTTCTTGATGATTATGAGATCGTAGATAGAAGCGAAATCCCTAGTCTATCCTTCCTTGAGGATGGAAGCAAGAATGGTGATATCGATAACTATGCTTACGCTAAGGATATTTCTTACTTCTTTGTCGATGATACCAAGAACACTCTTTCCGAGTATGACAAAGAAGATACGATTTTCTATCTTGTAGGAAGCCAGTACGCAAGACAATTTGACTCGCAGTATCCGGATTCTTCTGTTCTTCCAACTCTTGCTGTCATGCAGGATTTTGGAAATCAGAACCAGAAGGTTGTCACGATGTGGGAAAGAGTTAAGAGCAACTCGCTTCCTATTTGGGCATATGTTCTGATGGGTATCTTTGTTGTTCTGATCATTGTCGCTGTGATTCTTGAAAAACTGAGGGTCAGAGCTGTACATAAGAGAAGAAAAGAAAGAAAAAAGGAAAGAGAAGCCAAATTGAAGGCGTCGATTGAAGCCTCTAAGAAGCAAAAACAGTAAAATCAAAAAAGAGACTATCTGATTAAGATGGTCTCTTTTTCATTTTGGAAAGTATCATTAAGACGATTTCCTTTGCAATGTTTTTCTTGGTCACTTTCTCAATCTCGGTGAAGAACGCATTTCCGTTGGCTTCTATGAACATCGGATTTCCATCATCATCTGTACCGATATCGATGCCGGCATAATCGAGTTTCAAGGCTTCGCTTGCTTTTATTGCGATATCTTTGTATGACTGCGGAAGTGTATTTGTTGCATCGATTCCGATTCCGCCTAATGCAATATTGGAACGGAAATCGTCCTTGTTGATCCTCTCCATGACACTGATGACTTTCTTATCGATGACAATGACTCGATAGTCATGTCCTTGGTGTTTGGATAAGAATTTTTCATAAAGATGCGGAACTCTTTTGTATGCTTCATATGTGTTTTCCAGTTCTTCTCTATCATGAATCAGCTTTACCTGTTTTCCAAGGGAACCATAGTTCTCTTTGAATACAAAGGGGTAAGTGAAGTTCCTTTCCAATGTGGAGAAAAACCGCTCCTTCTTCTCTTTCTCAATCTCATCGACATAGCATAGAGGAGCTGGAATTGTAAGTGGACAAGGGATCCTGTATTTTTCCAACTGCAATAAAGATAGCATCTTGTCATCGGATAACAATAAGGACTCATAAGAGTTGAAGAGAGGAAGCTTATCTGATATCGCTTTGGCAAGATAAGTATCCTTATCTAAATAGATGACAAAGTCATAGTCCGATAACCCATTGATGACAGTCTTTTCTCCATAACAAAGAGGAAGGACAGATAAAGCTTCTTTCTTATCGAGATTGACTTGATAAGGAATGAATTCTTCTTTCAGACGCTGATATTTGTATTCGTTGTTCGGGTTCTTTGAAAACGAATTGAAAATGCATAAACCATTTAAAGACATGGGAATATTTTAGCCGAAAAAGGTGTTGTTTCAAATTGTTTTGTTAGAAAACGACAAATAAAACTTGAAAAATCATTCTCTTGACATTATAATAACCTAGCCTATCAAAAGAGGCATACATCGCGGGGTAGAGCAGTGGTAGCTCGTCAGGCTCATAACCTGGAGGCCGTAGGTTCAAGTCCTGCCCCCGCCACCATTGAAAGTTCAAGTCTGGTATTCCTACCAGGCTTTTTTCTTTTCATTGCCAAAAACGAAAATCTTCTTACTCGAGAACGGATTATTTCATCTGTGTCAATGCGAACGGCTGAGCCTGTTAAAATTCTCGCTGTAATCGAATTTAAATCGAATAGCATCACTTAATTCTGTAGTCATTTGCCATGCTTTGATCAATCTCGGAGCTTTTTTGCTTGTGGCTTCTTCAGCATATAAATGTTTTATAGTTCCTTCGTCGCTAAGTCTTGGATATAATGGAATAGATGATAGATATGTAATCTACGAAAGGAAGGATAGAATGATGAATGAAAAATATTTAGAGGAGACTATGCTTCTTGACTATTCCAATGATGATATCCAACATCTTATCCAACAAAGAAAGTGGATGGAGTTTGATGAATCAAAACGTATAAAAGCTATCTATGATTATGTAAGAGATGAAATATTGTTCGGATACAATGTCGATGACAATATCAAGGCTTCCAAGGTTCTGAATGATGGATTCGGACAGTGCAATACGAAAGGAATTCTCTTTATGGCATTGCTTCGTGCTTGTAAGATCCCTTGTAGAATTCATGGCTTTACAATCAACAAAGAACTTCAAAAAGGTGCAATGACTGGTTTTGTATATAAAAGCGCACCAAAGAATGTCTTTCATAGTTGGGTGGAAGTCTATCTAGATGACAAGTGGTATGAATTAGAAGGATTTATCTTAGATAGAGAGTATCTAAATAAGCTTCAAAAAAAGTTCTCATCCTGCGACGGATATTTCTGTGGATATGGTGTGGCCACAAAAGACTTCAAGAACCCAATTATAGATTTCAACGGCAACAATACCTATATACAAAAGGAAGGAATCAACAATGACTTTGGAGTTTATGATAGTCCAGATGAATTATTGAAAGAGCACCATCAGGAAATGAAGAAGATGAAAGAGTTTCTCTATCGTCATTTAGGAAGACATCTAATGAATCGAAATGTGAAGAAAATCCGAAATTCGTAATAGAAAAGCCCTCAGTGCGCTG
>CAVILQ010000012.1:0-59898 GCA_963643715.1 bacterium
AAGAGTGTGTGAAACAAAAAAACTTCCAATTTCTTGGAAGCAAATTTCGAGATGGAGCAGACGACGGGAATCGAACCCGCGTGATCAGCTTGGAAGGCTGAAGTTCTACCATTGAACTACGTCTGCAAAAATCGGCTTAATCATTATACGAAACCCAAGCCGATACTGCAACACTTTTTTTCGAAATCAGCGGTAGATGAGCAATTTTCTAGAGATATAATTGTAGACCATGACAATCAGTGTACGTAAGACAAAGCAAACAGGATAGGAGAAGAATGTCACTCCTTTCTTCAAGTTCAGAAGGTCATAGAAGAGATACTGTATGCCGATACCGATGAATAGTCCAATCAAAGCAAGGACAAAGAAGAGAACCATGCCTTTGATAGATTTCGAAGTATCTGTCTTTGCATTCTTATATACCATATATGTCGACATCAGGTAATTGATCACGACACCGACGATGAATCCCATCCCAGTAGAGACACCAGTCACATACCAGGCGTTTCCGCCTTTGAAGATGATAAACTGGAAAAGGAAACAAAAGGAGAAATCAAAGACAGCAGCAACCAAACCGACGATAGCGAAACGGAAAATCTCCCAGAAGAGATGATTGGAATAGGTTCTTCTTTCCAAATAGAGCTTATAGATGAAAGTATCATAGATGCAGACTAGAACAGAGGCGATGAATAAAGACATCGCATTCGATATCTTCCAGTTAGCTAAGAAGATGCTGATGACTAGGTAAGCTAATATTCCAAACAGTGACAAGATAGAGAAAAGAATTGCATTCTTTCCTTTCTTTCCGTAGTCTGGTTTTAGTCCGCTAGGACGGATTAAAATCAAAGCTCCAAAGACAAGAAGTGTGACAATGAAAGAGAGTAGAAGAGATAGATGCAAGAAGGAAGGGACATAAGATATTGTCTTTCCTTCTGAATATGTGATTTCTTTGATGACACTATTATCAACCTTGATGATACCGAAATGATATAAGAGGACAGATAACCCGCCGATAAGAAGAGCAATAGCAAAAGACATCGAAAGTTCCATTATGAGTGGATGCTTGCTTTTCTCAACGATATTTTCATCAACCGTCGTATTCTCTTTGTTTTCAGTCATGCTAGTATTTTACTCCACCTTTGAAGAAATAACAAAAAAAGAAGACAAATCTATCTACAATATTATATAATATCACGCATGGAGCGTTACCCAAGAGGCTGAAGGGACCGGTTTCGAAAACCGGCAGTAGGGAAACCTAGCCAGGGTTCAAATCCCTGACGCTCCGCCAGTCAAAGAATATCCTATCCATAACGTTCATCGTTATGGATTTGGGTTTATAACATCGAGAACAAGACACTAACATTATGATTTCAACGCTTAGTGTCTTTTTTTCATTATTGCTGAATATTTTTCACTTCCATGTTACAAAGAAGATCAATGCAAAGTGCCTGGACATACAATAAAAAATAAGTCTGAGGGAAAATCAATGAATCTTGGAATCGAAGCTGAAACTTTGTAATTTAAAGTCTCAACAGGCGAACGAAGAGAAGCCTGTAAATCTATTGCTGAAATGTTAAATGCGTGGCTTTTGTACCATCTAATTCGGTGCTAGCGACAAAGGTGAAGCATTAGGGCAGCCAGTAACAGATTCAACGATAAAAGAATTATCAAAGACGCTATTGCGTGATATCGAGCCTGAAATTGTTCCATCGCTAGACATTATCGGACTTGAAAGCGGAAATCGCTTGATTAAATTGACATTTTCAGGAACGATGAAACCATATTCAGCAAACGGTAAGTTTTTGATGCGAGTCGGAACACAAAACAGAAAACTTTCACGGGATGAATTGATACGCATTGTCCAAGAAAACAATTATTCCACCTCCTGAGAAAGAGAGGATTCAGGCCATGGATTTGACAATCTTGATAGCCCGACTTAAAGTGCTTATTATTCATAGGCTGTCAATTGTTGAAGATTGGATATGTTGGAATATAGCAAAACGAGCCTTCTCTCAGTTTTAGTTTGCTATCCAATGAAAAAAACAATGTAGGTTACTATCCTAACTTTATTATTATTGGTCTAAATAGCCAAATTATCTAATTAACTTATTACATCAGATTGAGAAAGTTCTAATCAATCTGTTCTAATATTTTTCTTTTGTAAATAAGTATCTTACCAAAATAATATTGCACCTTTTTCAAGTGAGTTTTGATTACAACTTGCACCTTTTTCAAGGCAGTTTATGTTTTGTATGTCATTTTTTGCCTTGATTTTTTTATTTCTTTTCGCATTAAAATGGTGAAATTTAGCACAAAAAAGTCATTTTTTTACAATTATTTCAAAAAAGCCCGGCCTTTTATAGCCAGGCTTAATGAACTTAACTAACTAATATAAGTCGAATAACTATGTTGGATCAGATAGACAACTCCTACCTGGACATTAATTCCATCATCGGTAGTCTTTACTCCATTGACAGTGATTGTCTCATTGGCTAATTCTCTCTTTTCCTCATCTGAATGCACCCAGCTATATTTCACATAAGAAGCATTAGCAGCGGACGCAGAGAGACGTTTATTCACTGTTGTTGGGAGAACATTATCATAGTAGAGAACAGTCTTATCTGTCAGTTCATAGACGATTGCCTTTGTACTTGGTGCAGTGGTTTTCAGTTTGACATACATTTCTGTAATATCAGAACTGCACTTTTTCTCCGTATAGGCTGTCTTATAATCCTTGTCGAAGTATAAACCATCAACTAGATCACTCGAGGTGTTCGTACTTAATGAGATGTCTTCCCCAATCTTGCAATAGAGTGTTGTATAGTAATAGTCTTCATAGTAGACATCGAAACTAAACGGAGCCCCTTCACCAGTATCATAATAAGATGAGAAATCATTGAATGTCTTGTAGAAGGTTTCATCAAATCCTTTTTTAAAACTAACTTCCATATTGACAGCATCCGAAGACTTCTTGCCATTCGGATAATAACCTTTCTCCAAAGAATGGAAATTCATCTTACTGAGGTAACCATCCTTCACCGTGTAAGAATAGCCACCTGTTATCTTGCTGAAGTAATAGTCTTCATGGCTGTCTGCCTTGATTTCGAAAGAGAAAACAATTCCATCTTCCGTTTCTGAGATATCCGTTATCATCTCATCGACAAAGCTAGAGAAAGAGTACTTCAGAGCAGCGGTTACACCAGTGAATGTAGTCGTGTTTACAAACATTTCCTTCATCTCATCCAAGCCGAAATTATCAATGATATGATCATTATAGAAATAGTTTACGTAATTCTTGTCGGCATTATATATTTTCTTATTCGAACCATCACCAACAAAATATTTGTAATTTCCACCACCTAAACCGATGTAATACGAACTAGATCCATATTCCGTTTCCTCATTCGTTGAAGGATCAACAAGATAGACAGTATCTAAAGAATAAGCCAATCCATCTGTTCGATTGATAGTTCCTTTAACCGAGTCCTTCATTTTATTTGTCGTTCCATCAAGGTCATCTACGGTAGCAGTATAGATTGTTTCATAGGTGACATCCTGATCATTCTGAAAGAAGGCATTGAATCCTTTTATGAATTCTTTGTACAATGCATCTTTATCTGCATTCGTATCTGTCTCTTTACCTGTATCCGTATCTGTCTTAGAAGTATCGGTAGTCTTTCCGCCAGTATCACTAGTCTTAGTAGCATCGGTCGCTTCGGTATCGCTCGTCTTATTGCATCCAATCAAAAGCAAGGACAGCAAAGCAAGCGTGATTATCTTTTTTCTCATAAGCATTTCTCCTTTCACTATGAGTTTTGGGTCTTAGTTCTAGTACCCCAATCTTATTAAACGGATTTCAAGTGGTACTTACAAGTGCCAAATGACACCCCTTGAATTCAGTTCGGATTCACAAAAGCCTGTAGGTAAATCCCACAGGCTTAATTTCAGTTAATAGAGGTTATAAGTTGAGAATGTATGCTTGATGGTATTGACTGTACCAAGTGTGAAGTCGACAGAATCTTCTGTCGTCTCTACACCATTTACATACATCTTCTCTAAAACCCCGTCGCGACCTTCTTCATTAAAAGCCCAGTCCAAGTCCCAGCTGACCTCAGTAGTCGAGCCGTCCTTTACTTCTGTCGATGTATCCGCATCGAACGTCTTCTTGACTCTCTTCGGTAAGATGTTGTCATAAGAGATGACTGTGACCTCATCGAACTGATAGATGATGGTTTTTGTCGAATCCGTGCTTGTCTTCAGTTTCACATAGAGCGCCTTATCATTCATCGTAGGCTTTCTGGAATTATACGGAATCGTGAATTCCTTATCATAATAGAGACCGTCAAATAAATTATTCACCCATACGTCTACATTCTGAATATCATCATCAACGGAGCAGGACACATAGCTATAATAGTAATCATCGTAATAAATTGGGATTTCAAAGGCAATTCCCTGGTTTTTGTCCGTATAGGAGGAAGGGTCAAAGTTCTTGAAGAGTGTCTCATCAAAGCCTTTTGTGATAGTGGCTTCGGTGGTTGATTTTGTACTCTCTTCATATCCGTTTGGATAGATTCTCATAGAGCTAGATTCATTCGTGAACTTCGAGACATATCCATCCTTCACGGTTATCGTGTAGCTTCCCACATGTTTTAGATAAGTCGGATCAGAATAGATGGCTGACGATTCGGTTGAGATGGATAAAACAATTTCGTCATCTACCTTTTCGATATCAAAACCAAATTCCGTTATCTGATCAGAGGCGATGTATCGTATCATTTTGCTTGCAGAAGCAAAGGAATCTGCAGCTAATAGATACGGAGTCAATTCCTCAAGTGTGAATTCTGAAACGAAGCTATGCTCATAATAATACTGAGCGGTATACTTATCCGCCTTATAGAAATAATTATTCGTTCCATCACTATAATAGGATCTGTATTCTGAATCAGCAGTACCTATATATCTCAGATAAGCAATGTCCAAGGTTTCACTTTCCGTAGTGGAGTCTATTTCATAGTATTCTCCCGCATCATACACAAGGCCGTTCTTCGGATCAAATGTGCCTTGACCTGTGTAACGATATCCACCCTTTCTCGTAGCAGTATCGTATAATGTTTTGTATTTGATATCGAAAGAGAGGCTTTGATCATTTTTACGGAAATTAGTGATTCCCTCCTGAAGTTCCTTCAATAGGGCATCTTTTTCGTTTATCTTTTCCCCATCACTATCTGTATCTTTATCTGTTCCTTTATCGTCTGTAGCAGATGTCTCCGTCTTTGGACTATCAGTCGCTACGCTATCGCTAGCCTTATTGCAGCCGACTAGGAATAACGAAAGTAACGCAAGTGTTATGATTTTCTTTTTCATAAGTTTTCTCCTTTCAGTTCAAGTTTTTTTACCAACTCATTTTGCTTATCAAAAGTCTTATCCACGAAGTAAATAAGAAGAAAAGGTGTGTTTGACAAGGTAAACATTGGTAAATGTAATATCAATCGTTGTCTCAGTAGTCTCAACACCGTCTACATACATCTTCTCAAATGTTCTTTCTTTCATATCATCAGAAGAATATCTCCATGGTAGCTTATAGGTTGTTGAAAGCAGGTTATAGAAAATCATATACTTGCTGACATAAGAAGGATAATCGATTCCGTAATAGAGATAGGTTCTCTCCGTCATCACATAACTATAGGCTCTATCCGTTTCTGCCGTGTTTTTCAACTTACAATACATTTTCCTGACATCAGAACTATAGTTCTTTGATGTGGAAGGAATCGTGCATTCCTTGTCATAATAAAGGCCATCTATATGACTATCTGCACTTTTAACTTCACCACCGCAAAGGGTATAGATAGAAAAGACATAATAATCCTCATAATAGATATCGACAGAAGTTTCAGCATTACTGATAGGTTCTGGATATGAGGCGATATCAGAAATATTCTGATAGTAGTCATTATCGAAACTGTTCTTCATCGCAACATCCACTGTGGATGATTCCGATCCCCTCATGCCATCCGGCCTCTGTCTAAAATAGGATGTCGAATAATGATAACCCGTAAGGAATCCGTCCTTTACAGTCAAAGTGTATTCCACACTCATTTCCTCATAATAATCACTCATAAAGTAGAAAAGAGTTCCGCCAAAGGAAAAGACAACGCCATCATCCGTCTTAGCAATATCATATTTGTAATCTGTAGCATAATGCAAATCGGTATCCACATACTTGATAATCGCTCCAAGTGTATTGATGTCTTTGGAATTGACTATGTACTTGCTGAAACCACCAAGGTAATCAAAATCGTAAAAGCCGCATTTCATTAGAACCTTTGCGTAATATTTATCCGCAACATAGCTAGACATCGATTTCGTTCCACTTTCATCCATACTAGAAAGGTAGCGATATTCATCTGAGAATTTGCCAGTGTACTCTTCATAGTCTCTTCTTTCCTCTGTCTTTGCAATAAAGTCTTTATCAACATAGGTTTGTTTTTCATAGAAGAGTCCATCAGTAACATGATAAGTTCCTTTTACAGTATTGATTTCTTCTCTTTTATCTTCTGGATTATCAGTTGTATCTTTCTTTGTATATTCATACGTAAGGCTCTGGTCATACTGATAGTAAGCACTGACACCATTCTTAAATTCCATAAAGAGAGCATTGACATCTACATTCTGGTCTTTCTTCTCTACCTCTGCTCTTGTATTGTCCTCACCGTTTCCTTTTTTGCCATCCGCATTCATGACTGGTTCTGTAATCTCATTGCAGCCAATCAAAAGAAACGAAAGCAAAGTAAACGGAATGATTCTTTTTCTCATAAGCCATACTCCTTTCACTATGAGTTTCGGGACTAAGTTCTAGTTCCCCGATATTATTAAACGGATTTCAGGTGATGCTTACAAGTGCCAAATGGCACCCCTCTTTTTTACGAAAATTATGTAAAACTTAACCATACGATAATTCTTATTGATATTTTCCTTTCTTTTCATGGAATATGAGAATATTTGCTTTCTTATCGGATATAATAGAGAAAAAAGAGAGGAGAAGAAGACATGACTGTCCATCCAACAGCACGGAAGATCAATCTGAACTATGTCGTGTTTGTTCTTCTGTTTGCTGTGGCTGGACTATGTCAGTTTCTAGAGACAAGAGTAGAATACCGTTTTTCTGTCTTTGTCTTCCTTCTAGCCAATACAATATTTCTTTTATTGATTCTTCTTTGGATCTATTCCATCAAGATGAGAATTGTCAAGAGATCGACAAGAAGGCTTCTCATCACGATTGGTTTCTTCCTCTTCTTCTGGTTAGTCGTACGCTTTGTCAAATATAAGATGCTAGATGTAGATGAGACCATCACCCGATACTTGTGGTATTCCTATTACTTTCCGCAATGCATCGTTCCACCTCTTGCCCTCATTGTCGGATTAGACCTAAACAAGGAAGAGAAGGAAAGAATCTCATGGAAATATTTCCTTTTACTGATTCCTGCTGCAATTTTGATTGTTCTAGTCATGACAAACGACGTTCACCAATGGGCGTTTATCTTTGACAAAGGAATTGATTCCTTCCATCTATCCTATCAGCATAACTTTGTCTACTATCTTGTCTGTGCCTGGATGATCGGTTGTATTGCCGCCTTTCTCTTTGTCCTTATCTTCCAATGCAAGAATTCCCTTTCCTTTTCTAAGATTTGGATTCCTTTCCTTGCTTTTGTCGTCTGTACGATTGCTGTTTTTTTAGGTTTCTACTTCGATATCGACTCCTATAAAGGACCAGAGCTGATGTCCTTCTCTTTCCTTCTCATCTTCGAATGCATGACCTATATCCATCTCATCCCATCCAACAACGGATATGAGGATTTCTTCCGTATCTCCGCCACTTCCGCCTTCATGACAGATGAGAAATTCAACATCATATTTAAGTCAGAGCATATGCCGTATATTGATAAAGAGGCATTAAGAAAAGCAAAGGAATCTCCTTATCTCTATGATAAAGACCATAAACTCAACTGCAAGAAAATCTCAGGGGGGTACATCTTCTATATCGAAGATATCCATGAGATCAATCAAATCAATTCTGAACTTATGGAAGCAAATGAAAGACTTCAGGAAGAGGTCGATCTATCCAAGGCCGAAAACGAGCTAACTGCGAAAAAAGTTAAATTGGAAGAGCAACACCGACTCTACGATTCCATGACAGACTTTTCTAGAAAGGACATAGAAAAAATCAATCATCTTCTATCTAAAATGGAAGAAGATGATACTCGCGATGATTTTACTGAAATTGCTCTGATTGGTTCCTTTGTCAAAAGAAAATGCAACCTCTTGATGATCATCGAAAAAGGAGAGACGAATCTTAGAGAGGAACTTGTCCTTTCTGTCAAAGAGAATTTAGAATATCTGAAGCTTTATCACACAGATATCAGTTTTGTCACAACAGGCAACCATGAGATTTCCTCGTCAACACTTCTTTTCCTATATTCCATCATTGAAATCTGTCTTCTTAAACTAGATGAGAATTCAAAATCTCTCCTTATGAAACTAACGTTTGAAGATGACATAGCTATTTCTTTGTACAGTGAAAAGCTAAATTTGACATACATCGATTTCGATCTTTCACTGATAGAAAAGCTAGGATTTCAGCTGACTCTATCCTCAGATGATGAAGAGGAGAGTCTCCTTCTGACAAATAGGAGGAATGCAGAATGAATTTCTATGATATTTCACGCGCTTTACAGATGACCATTCTCTTTTTCTTCTTTGTCGCACTGATGATATCTGTTTTATGCTGCATCATCTCAATCCGCCTTAAGATAAAGTGGTACTACACCCTATTATCCGCATTACTGGCTCTTTTTTCATTTTCTTTCATGATGGTAATCATGTGGAAAATCGAATACCTGAGTCTCATTTTCTTATCCTTCTCACTGTTTCTCTTGCTTTTCCTTTCTGTCTCGAATCAGACTGCACTCGTTTTCTACCAAAGACACCATCTTACAGCCCAGTCTTTCCAGGAAGCATTCGACATGGTTTCTACTGGAGTCTGCTTTTATGACAAGAATGGAATCATAAGGCTTGTCAATAAAGAGATGTATTCCTTAGCTCAGCTTATGAATCATGATTCATCACTTGACGGAAAGCAGTTCTTCTTAGACATCAAAAAGAATGGTCTTCAATCGAATAGCAAAGATGAAAGTCATACCATTGTGAAATATCCAGATAAAGTCATTCTTTATAAGAATAGCACTCACACATTGAACAGAAACCTTTTCTACGAGATCTCTGCAAATGACATCACCGAATATTATCTTTTGAAAAATATGCTTGAAAAGAAGAATCAGGAACTGATAAAAATAAGTCAACGACTCGTTGAATACGGAAATAAGATCAACGAAACCATACACGATGAAGAAGTCCTTCAGGCCAAAATCAAGATTCATGACCAAATGGGAAAACTTCTATTGATGACAAAGAGAAGACTATCCACTACAATAAATAGGGAAGAAAAAAAGGAACTGATTCAAATTTGGGAAAATGAAATCAGCGCTTTCTCCACAATCAAAGAAGAGCCAAAGAAAAGTGAATTGGAAGTATTCCAATCTGCATGTAAACTCGTCGATGTTGCACTAAAGTATGAGGGAACCATTCTTCCACAAGGTTCAAAATGTGAAAAACTTCTCATCCAGGCAATGCACGAATGTCTAACCAATCTTGTCAAACATGCCAATGGAAAAATGATGTTCGTCAAGACAAGTGATGAAGGATACGATTACTATATTGAAATTACCAATGACGGATTCAAGCCAAAGACGGAAATTAAAGAAGGCGGAGGGTTATCCTCTTTGAGACAAACAATTGAAAAAGAAGGCGGAACGATGAAAGTTATAAGCCAACCCGAATTCAAACTAGAAGTATGGCTTTTGAAAGGAGAAGAACAATGAAAGACGGAAAATATCAGGTAATGGTCGTAGAAGACCAGAAGATGCCCAAAGACCTCTTTGTCCATATGATTTCAGGAAGCGATAAATATGAAGTGGCGCTGACTTTGGAAAACGCTTCGATTGCTGATGTCGCATTGCTCAAATATGACATCGACCTTATTCTGATGGATGTCATAACAGAGAATGGGGCAAACGGACTCGTGGCGAGCGAGAAGATTAAAAAATCCTATCCGAACATCAAGATCATCATTGTAACCTCAATGCCGGAATTCTCCTATTTGGAAAGAGCAAAAAGCATCGGCATCGAAGGATTCTGGTATAAAGAAGGAACGGAAGAATCTATTTTATCCATCATGGACAAAGTCATGAATGGAGATATCGTCTATCCGGATAAGACTCAGAAAGTAAAAGTCGGTCTTGCAACAAGCGAGGAATTCACCTACCGTGAACTAGAAATCCTGCGATTGATGACAGGCGGGTATTCAAACGTTGAAATCGCTCAGAGACTGAATGTATCTTCCGGCGTCATCAAAAACCACGTTGCCAATATGCTAGTCAAGACTGGTTTCAGGTCCCGTACTCAGCTTGCTGTAAGAGCAAGAGAAACCGGACTTGTCATCCTAGATGAGAAAGACGCATAATTTTCTATGTCTCGCCTTATTTCTTTTGCTATAATCAAAATATGAACTTCATTACAAGACCTTTTCAGAATGATGATATCAAATCGCTTCTTCCTGTCTTATTGAAGACATGGACGTATAGTGGTCTTTTTTCTATAGAAAAGAGAATGAAAGCGACGGAATTATTCCTATACCGCTGTCTTACTATGTCAGACTATCGAAAAGTTCTTCTTTCTTCTGATCAAGTTAAAGGAATCATACTTGCATCGAGCCATCCTACTTATCGAGACGAACATTATGTTTCTCTTTTCGAAAAACTCGATAAGGAATACAGAAACGACAATGAAGTCGATGAATTGATTCATTACAACGATATAGTCTTTTCCTCCAATGAGAAATTGAAAGAAAATGAAAAAGAAGATTACCAAGAAGTCATCCTTCTCATTCTAGACAACGACCTACAGGGAAAAGGATGCGGAAAGATGCTAATGAATGAGTTCCATTCTCTAAGAGACAGAAGCCGTCCCGTTATTTTATCGAGCGACGAAGACTGCAACTACCATTTCTACGAGCATTTAGGATATCATCTTAAAGGAGAATGCAGACTTCCTTACGAATTCATAGGGAAGAAAGAGATTCTTCATTCTTATCTGTTCTATATGAAATAGTCTATCTGAAAGGAGCCATCATATGATTCATCCTCTCCGCACCGTAAAGAAGAGAAGCCAAGACTGTTCTCTTTTTCTTCGCAATCTGTTTGATAAAAACGTCCTATGGATATTCATTCTAGCCGTAACTGCGCTTTCCCTTACCATTCGATACCTTGTCATCACCTATCCGACTAACGATGTCGTCGGTTACATTCTTAACGGATGGATGAATGAGATCGAAAAAGCGGGATTCAAAAACTTCTACACCATCAATGCCGATTATTCTCCTCTGTATCTCTTCCTTCTAGCCTGCTTCACCAAGCTTCCAAAAGGAGAGAAGATATCCATCAACGGATATTCCTATTACATCAACGACATGTATTACGTAAAGTCCGTCTACTTCCTGATGGACCTATTAATCGCATTAGGCATTTATCTCATCGTAAGACATGTGACAAAAGACAGCGTCAAAGCAACCATCGGATACTGTGTCTTTCTCTTACTTCCTGTTCAGTTTACCAATTCCGCTCTCTGGGGAAATGCAGACAGCATGTACTTCTGTTGCTTCATCTACTGTCTCTACTTCCTATTGAAGAGGAAAGATCACCTGGTCTGGTTCTTCTTCGGATTATCCCTCTCATTGAAGATGCAATCTGTCTTCATCCTCCCCTTCCTCTTCTATGTGATGTTCTCAGGACGATTGAAGTTCTACCCAATTTATATGGCATTTGTCGCACTGATGTTGTCCTTCCTTCCTAGTTACATCTGTGGTGCTAGCTTCAACGAGCCGTTCCATTACTTTATCGCCCAGGTCGGAGGCTATAGTCAGCTCACATTAGGCTGTGCGAATTTCTGGAAGTTCTTCTCCGCCGTCAATATGGATTCTGCTTCCTCTCCGCTGAATAAGGCTAGTATTTTCATCGGATTATCCATGATTCTCCTTTTCACAGCCATTGTCTATATCAGGAAAATCAAACTTACAGAGGAAAACATTGTCTACACTGCCTGCTTCCTAATCGGTATTGTTCCTTTCTTTCTTCCCCATATGCATGAACGATACTTCTATTCTCTTGATGTTCTCCTAGTGTTATATGCTCTTATCAAAAACGAAAGAAAGAGATATTTCCTAGTCCCATTGATGCAGATATCTTCCGGCATTGCCTATTATCACTATATGTCCGGTTTCAGTATCTATATCCTTGACATACTCAAAGAAGATTCTGTCACACTGGCAGCAATCATCAATCTAGTCATCCTTTCAATCCTCTTTGTCGACTTAATGCAATTAGATCATTCCCCACTGATGAAAGATAGCAAAAACAAGAAAATCCTGACTCAGAATCTATTGAAGTGATTTCTTTTTCTTCCTGTAGTCCAAATAGATGAATACGACAAGTCCAGAAAGAGACATGATGGACATCACAGCACCGATTACAAATCCGAGGTCCGTATAACGGATCTCGATTTTGTGTTCACCAACACTGAGAGAAGAAAAATCTACAGCAGAAAAAATATTCATCCTTGTCACGACTTTCTGTTTCTTTCCATCGATGTAGATGGAGATTCCTCTTTCTGAAGGAAGGGTGAAGAGAAGTGTCTTGTTCTCCGTTCCTTCTTTGATATTCAGGGTTCCTTTATAGGAGAAAGAAAGAAGTGAACTATCATTTACTAAGTCACTGCAGGATGTTGCTCTCAATGTGTCAAGATACTCAGCTAAGATAGTTAAATCCTCATAGTAGGCAAAAGGACGGAAGAGTTTGTCCTCAATATCGGATGTCAATGTATAGGTCAAAGTATGAGTATGAGTTGAATTGTCTTCGAATCCTCTGATTCCCTCATGCCAATAACTATGGTTCTCATAATAGCGATTATCTAGATAGGTTCGATAAGCTGTCGTTGCATTCTTATCATAGAAATAGAAATTATTTCCGATTGCCTCATCTGATATTGTGAATTTAAAGCGGATTGAGGCACCTTTCTTAGCAGTGATATGGTAGAACCCATCCTCGTCGACAGTATAGGTAAAAGAGGATGAATCAACGATAGTAAGCGGCAAAGAATGGAAGATATCTTTCTTCTCACCGTTTTCATCGACAACAGTGGAGACCATCGTCTTATACATCTCGTTCTGATATTCGAAGTGATCGTAGTAATAGACACTTCCGTCTTCCCTTCTTCTTCCTTCTGAGACATAAGTATAGGAGTCATCATCGATGACAAAGCCATAAGGAAGTGCTTTATCATTCTGATAATAGGTATATCCTTCCACTGCATTATCGATATCGATTTTATGGAAGAAATTGTTTGAATTGGTATTCTTCATGAATATCGGCTTGTTCGTCGATGAGGAATCATTATCGATCAGATACTTCAGATTGAGGAAACTGTTCATTGCAAGTGTGCTTCCGCCATCATAGCGTTCAAAAAAGTAGTTATAGTGGAAACCGAGTTTCTCAAAATATTCTTCAACCACCTTCTTCTCATTAGAAGAGAAATGATTTAAGCCGCTATAGGAGAATAAGAGAGGATTGTTATCGATTTCATTGTAATTTCCCGGACGATTGAACGTCGACTCCATCCTATAATTCTGATTGCTGTCATAGGTTTTCACTGCATTGAACACTGGAGCAAGTGCAAGGTCTTCCTGATAAGTGGACATTTCCTGAAACTGATCATGTTCGATATTTTTGCTGAGAATATTGTTTTCGCCTCGATAGGAAGAATAGCAGGCAAGAGGAATAAGAGAAAGAGTCAGGATTCCTTCCATGATTTTTCCTTTTCCTTCTAAGCACTTGATCATCTTCAAGAAGGGAGGAATGCCGGATAAGACCGTAGCTGAAAGGTAGATGAGTAGAGAAGGAAGAGAGAATGTATAACGGGTAAAGTTTTCATATCCTTTGAAACTATTGGAGTTATCCGTATAGAGGACCAAAGGAAGGACAATGGCAGAGACAACAAGAGGAAGTAGGAAAGCATACCATTTGCTCTTGTCATACTGATCGATATCCTTGCTAGCAAAGTAGCAGGTCAAGAAACAAATGACAAAACTATATCGAACCGGGAACCATGTCGGTTCTCTTCCACCATGGAACAGGGCATTCAAAATGGAGTTTGTGACAAAGAGGAACATCACAAAAGAAAAGATAAGAGATGCGATTCTTTCTCTTCTTGTATAGCCAGGATTCAAGAAATAACGTAAGCAGAAGACTAAAGACACAACACCAGTGAACATCGAAGCATAGCCAAAATACTGCTGAATCTCCTGAGGTGTCGTATAGTTGTTCTCTAAGAATCCAGTGAAGAAGGTTGCAATAGTAAGATTTGAGAAGTTAGGGAAAGACTGTGTTGCTTTCGTACCGCTGAAATGAAGGAAAGCAGCAAACCATAGCACCGATGCCATCATTCCTCCGATAACAGATAGGATGATGGTATTGATGAAATAGGTCTTCTTCTCTTTCCATTTTCTATTATCAGCAAAGAAGACATATAAGAAGAACAGAACAATAAAGACACAGAGAATGAATCCGATATACCAAGTTGTCATGAGCCCATAGAACACACCAAAAGGATAAAGCCAATAATGCTTCTCCTCTTTGATAAAGAATAAACCTAGAATGATAAGAGGAAGAATCATGACACCATCTAACCACATGAAGTTCGAAATATAGATCATTGAATAGGAGCATAACCCATAGCCGATAGCAAATAAGATGTGGCTTAAAGAGCACTTCTTATAGTGGAAACGTGCAAAGAGATAGAAGTTGAAGGAAGCAAAACACATCTTCAGCATTGCTGTGATCAAAAAGAAATCAGGAATGTTCTCCGGTTGAAAGAAGACAACAAGAAGATTGAAAGGGGATGCTAGATAGAAGGTAAAGATAGACAAGAAATCACCGCCGAAGACTTTACCCTGTGTATAGATCAAGGAACCTCCATTGACGAGGATATTCCGATAGTAGTTCATATAGGCGATGTACTCAGACTGCATATCAAAGCTGACAATAGTCAGTCCATCCTTTTTAAATGGAGAGAAGCCTAATGAACGGAAAAGGATGCATAAAATGAGGAGAGGCACAAAGAATGCAAGAAGCATGTAAACGATTTCCTTGACAATCTTATATGCTTTATTTTCCGTAAAAGTAAATAACTTTACGTCCTCAGTAGAATTCAGAGCAGTATCCATAATTGTTCTCCAATCAATTTATTAAACAAAAAAATGAAACATATCTCTTTATAAGACATAATAAATTCTATCATAGTCAGAACAAGTACGAAAAGAAGTGATGATTTTTCTTGTCTTAGTTGCACAAATGTGATATATTGAACAAGCTGGTTCCATAGCCAAGCTGGTAAGGCAAAGGACTGCAAATCCTCAACCCGCGGTTCGAATCCGCGTGGAACCTCCATCGTTTGCCCTCGTAGCTCAGTTGGATAGAGTATCTGACTACGAATCAGAGGGTCAAGAGTTCGAGTCTCTTCGAGGGCACCATTGTTTGAGCCGCACAGCAGCTCATTTTTTCTTCACGGGAGTTAGCCCAGCTTGGTAAGGCACCTGCTTTGGGAGCAGGGGATCGTGAGTTCAAATCTCGCACTCCCGACCATTTAGAAAAACAAAACCCAGCAATGGGTTTTTTCTTTATTCCAGATTAAATGACCAATTTTATTTCAATGATTGAAATTGTATAGGAGGATTGAAAATGAAGATAAATGATGTTTACTCGTTCAATATTAAACTAAATAATCACGAAATTTTATCCTTGTCCTCTTTAAAAGGCAAAGTCATTCTAATCGTCAACACAGCTCTTCATTCTCCATTCAGTGACTTCTATCCATTCTTAGAAAGCCTATATGTACGTTACCATGATGAAGGTTTTGAAATTATCGATGTCCCATCCAATCAATTCCAGAATCAGACACCGGAAAACGATGAAGAGATTGATTCCTACTGCAAAAGAGAATACAAGACTTCATTCCTTCGTGCAGTCAAACAGGAAGTGGCTGGTGAAAACAAAAGCGAATTATTCTCTTATCTTATCAAGAAAAAGAAATTCAAAGGTTTTGATTCGACTCACTTGCTCACTCCTGTACTGAACTGTAGAGAGATTAAAAAAGGTCCAGATTGGATGTCGAATCCTGAAATCCGGGAAAACTTCACCTTCTTCTTCATCGATAAAACAGGAAAAGTGGCAAGGAGACTTGAAGCGACAACATCAAAAGAGAAGATCGAATCTACACTAGTTTCCCTGTTGGACAAACTGGATTAGCAGGTTGCTTATTATAAATATATTTATTACAATTATCTTTGTTTTTATTTGGAGGTTTCAATATGAATATCGGTGTTATTTCGTTAGGTTGTGCAAAGAATCAGGTGGACTTAGAGGAAATCCTAGCATATTTAAAGATGAACGGTTTTGAAACCGTATCGGATCCCGCCTTAAGTGACATCATCATTGTCAACACCTGCGGATTCATCGATTCCGCCAAGACTGAATCCATCGATGCAATTCTTGAGATGACTCAATATGGTAAGCCCGTCGTTGTGACAGGCTGCTTAGCCACTCGATACTTAGAGGATCTGAAAAAAGAGATTCCAGAAGTTGCCTTATGGATTCCGTTAGAGGAATACAAGAATTTTTCTACTCATTTCCAGGCCCTCATCAAAGATAGAAAACTTGTCGGAGCAATCGACCCAACCAAGAGAGTCTTCATCTCTCCTAAGAGAGAAGCTTATTTAAGAATTTCAGATGGGTGTGACAATTTCTGTAACTTCTGTGCCATTCCTCATATCAGAGGAAGATTCAAATCCGTTCCATTTGAAGTCTTGAAAGAGGAACTCGAAATGCTTGAGATGGAAGGAGTAAGAAGCCTTACTGTCATCTCACAGGATACTTCCATGTATGGAAAAGACATCGGACTGACCTTGACCGATCTTTGCAAAGAGATCATGAAGCATGAATGCTTTGACTTTGTCAAACTGATGTATCTCTATCCAGATGAAGTCAGTGATGATCTAATCGACCTCTTCGCTAAAGAGAAGAGACTCACTCCCTATTTTGATCTTCCGGTTCAACATTTTGCCCCTCACATCCTAAAGAGAATGGGAAGAAGAGGAACAGAAGAGGATATCATTGAACTCATCAGGAAATTCCGTTCCAAAGTCCCGGAGAGTGTCATCCGTACTACTGTCATGGTCGGATTCCCAGGCGAGACAGAAGAAGACTTCGAAGAGCTTTTAAAGCAAGTAAAAGAAATCAAATTCGATCATCTCGGATGCTTCATGTTCTGCCCTGAGGAAGGAACACCGGCAGCTAAGTTCAAAGAACAGATTGACGAAAAAGTCAAAGTAGAACGCTACAACAAGGTCATGAAGGAACAGAAGAAAATCTCCTATCGTCTCAACAAGGAGAGAATCGGAAAGACCTATACCTGCCTTGTGACTGAACAGAATCCGGATTTCTCCTATTCCTGCATCTGCAATCTCTATGCCCCTGACGATATCGATGGCAAGATGAGACTCTATTCTAAACTTCCAATCAAGCCGGGAGACTTAGTCGAAGCAAAAATCGTCAACGCTCTGTTCTATGATGTTGACGCAGAAGTAACAAAAATAATCAGAACAAATAACGATTCATTATGATTTTCGGAAGACACATCAATCAATATTACAAAAAGTACTGGTACCTTTTCTTAGGCGTCTTTTTATCTGACGCCTTTGTCGATATCATTCAGCTGATGATTCCACTGATCATCGGTAATGTCATCTCCGCCTATTCAAGTGATACGGTCAAGGAAAGCACTTATGGGTTTTCCTATCTCCGTCCGTTCTTTGGATTTAATGGTGGATTCAAAGTCTCCGCTACAGAAAGCATCCCTTTCTACCACACGGACTTCTTCGTCACATTGATCACGATTACCTTGATCGGTTGTCTGATTTTTGTAGGTAGAATGGGTTGGAGATTTTTCTCTGCTCAGATAGGTAGCCGCATCGAAAGGGATTTAAGAGATGAGATGTTCTCTCATATTCAGACTCTCTCCTTAGGCTATTACAATCAGAAGAAAGTAGGAGGTCTTCTCTCTTTCTTCACCAATGACTTAGCTACGATCAAGCAGTGCTTCACCGAAGCACTCATTTGGGTTACCGACTTGACTGTATTAGGTACATTATCCTTTACCTTCATGGCGATACTTTCCTATCAGTTAGCTCTTTACACCGCCATTCCATTGCTGATATTCATCATATTAGGCGGATTCATCGGTAAGATTGAATCCAAGAAATATACGATTTCAAGTGATTCCTTTGAACTCCTTTCCGACTTTACGGAAGAGAATCTACAAGGTTTCTCCGTCGTCAAGGCATTTTTGAAAGAGCAGTCTAGGATTGCATCCTTCAAAGACCTTTCCACTGATGCCGAAAAGAAGAGTGTCGACTATCTAAGATATTCGTCTCTTATTGATCTTTTCATCAACTTAGTCCTTTCTGTCACATTCCTATTGCTCTATCTATTAGGTGCAATGAGCATCATCGATAACAGCGTTCCTTTTGCAGGACAGGTCACCGATATCGGTAAACTCACTACCTTTATTGGCTATTATGACTCTTTGATCTGGCCGATGATTGCAGGCGGCTTATTGATTGACTTGGTATCAAGAGGAAATGGCGCCAGAAAGAGAATCGCTGAGATTCTAGATAGCAAGCCTGACATCATCGATGATGATAAGCCTAGCCGTTCTTCGTTAAAAGGAGACATCCGCTTCAATCACCTCACATTCACCTATCCTGACGGAAACATTCCTTCTCTTCATGACATCTCCTTCCATGTTACACCTGGAATGACCGTTGGAATCATCGGAAGAACGGGAAGTGGCAAATCGACTTTGGTCAATTTGCTTCCTAAGCTTTACAATCTTCCAAAGGGAATGCTCTACATCGATAATATCGATATCAACGATTGGAGAAAATCGGATTTAAGAGAACATACCGGATACGTTCTACAGGAAGGTTTCCTCTTCAGTGGAACAATCAAAGAGAATATCGCATTCAGTGAAGAGAATCTTGATGTTTTTGATATGGATAAAATTGTACAGAGTGCAAAGTTTGCCAATGTCCATAACGACATCTGCTCATTCCCGAATGGATATGACACCATTGTCGGTGAAAAAGGCGCGACCTTGTCCGGTGGACAAAGACAACGTGTCTCTATCGCTCGTGCCATCTACAAGAATCCGGAGATGCTTCTTCTTGATGACTCTCTTTCTGCTGTGGATGCCGATACGGAAAAAGCGATTTTGCAACATATCAGAAACCGTGAAGAGAAGCTTACCACATTCATCATCGCTCATCGTATTTCCGCCATCGAAGATGCTGATCTGATTTTGGTCTTGGACCAAGGCGAACTAGTCGGCATGGGAAAACACGATGACCTATATGAATCATGCAAACTCTACCATGATTTATGCGAACTTCAGAAGTTAGAAAAGGAGGTCAAGTAAATGGAAGAAACGATTGAAACCAAACAGTATTCCTTGAAAGACACCAAGATTCTGAAAGGACTATTTCGATACATCAGGCCTTATCAAAACTGGTTCATCGGTATCATCTTGCTTGATGTCTTTGTCAACGCCGCGTTCTCACTAGATCCGTTGATTGTCAAATATATGATGGACATCCTCAATAAGCTCGATACTTTGAAGACAGATCCCTTGTTGACTGTATCTGCCATCATCATGCTCGATGTCACATTATGGATCATCGGTTCCTTTGGTGGCTATTATGTCAATCTATCTTTGAAGAAAATCGGTCAGAAGGTTGTCAAGAACATGAGAGATGATTTATTCAGCCATGTCTTATCCTTATCCCTCTCTGATTTAAGAAAACTGAAGATTGGTTCCTATGTCACCCGTATAACCAATGATACCCAGAATATCTCCTCTCTCTTCTCAGATATCCTTCCTCAGTTCCTCCGTGCGCTTTTATCATTATTCATCATCATCGTGACCACATTCGTTGTAACGCATCTATACGGTTTGATCTTCATCGCCTATATTCCGATTGTCTTTGCCATCTCCTACTTCTTCCGTAAGAAATCAAGAATCTACTATCGTGGTGAGAAAAAAGCAATCTCTGAGATGAATTCATTCCTCAGTGAAGCTTTCCAAGGTGTCAAAGTCACAAAGACCTATAACCGTGAAAACAAGAAGCAGGAAGAGTTTAGAAGAAAGAATGAAAACATACGGTCCACCTTTGTCAAATCACAGAACCTCTTCGCCTTCTATTATCCATTCATGTATCTGCTTCAGATCAGTTGTGTCATCATTGTCTTCAGTTTCTGCATTCCGAATATCTCCACAGACGATGGACTAACAGGCATCACGCTTGGAACTTTCCAAATGCTATATTCCTACTCAAGTCAGTTCTTCCAGCCGATTCAGACAATCACACAATTGATGAATATGCTTCAGCAGACAATCTCCAGTGCCGAGCGTATCTTAGTTGTCATGAACGAAAAAGAAGAAGTTGAAGAACAGGACGAACTTGTCGAAGTCGACTCCTTCAAAGGAAAAATCGAATTCCGTCATGTCTACTTCGCCTATGAAAAGGATGACTATGTCCTAAAAGATGTGTCGTTTGTCATTGAACCAGGTGAGACTGCCGCTTTTGTCGGAGCGACCGGTGCTGGCAAATCTACCATCATCTCTTTGATTTCAAGAACCTACGACGTCAGCAAAGGTGAGATCTTAATCGATGACATTCCGATACAGAACTATTCACTTAAGTGTCTAAGAAAGAACATCGGTATGATGCTTCAGGATGTCTTCATATTCTCTGGAAACATCAAAGACAACATTTCCTTAGGAAACAAAGATGTCACAGAGGATGAAATCTATTCCGCTTGTAAATATGTCGGTGCTGATTCCTTTATCGAAAAGTTACCTGAAGGCTATGAGACAAAGGTGTCAGAACGTGGTGCTAACTTCTCAGCCGGCGAAAGACAGCTTATCTCCTTTGCTAGGACACTTGTCTATTCCCCGAGCCTTATGCTTCTTGATGAGGCGACTGCCAATATCGATACGGAGACGGAGAATATCATTCAAACCTCTTTAGAGAAGATGATGAAAATCGGAACGATGCTCATCGTCGCCCACCGACTTTCTACCATCAAGAACTGTGACACGATCTTCGTTGTCGACAAAGGTGTCATCAAAGAAAGAGGAAACCATCAACAACTATTACAAAACCATGGTTTGTACTATAATCTATATCGATTACAGAATATGGAACGCAATTTAGGTAAATAGGAGGTCCATATGAAAAGAAAGATTCAATTGTTTGATACATACGAAGGAAAACTGAGAGAGTTTGTCCCATTAGACGAAAACGAAGTCGATATCTACTATTGCGGTCCGACTGTCTATAACTATGTCCATTTAGGAAACTTCCGCCCTACTGTCACTTTTGACCTTCTTACACGTGTTTTAAAAGAGTGCGGATACGATGTCAAGTGCGTCAGCAACTATACCGATATCGATGACAAGATCATCAAAGAGGCCAAGAAAGAGAACAAATCCGAAAAAGATCTTTCCCTCTTCTACATCAAAGCCTATGAAGACTGTCTCAACAAGCTTAACATCCTTCCTCTTTACGATCATCCTAAAGCGAGTGAATACATCACGAAGATGGCTTCCTTTATCCATGAATTAGAGAATAATGGTTCTGCTTATCAAAGCGGGGATGATATCTATTTCCGTGTCAACACGGTTTCTAGCTATGGTGCCTTGTCCAAGCAGAAGATCTCGGATCTTGTCTCCGGAAGCAGAATCGATGTCTCCGACAAGAAAGAGAATCCTCTCGATTTCGCTTTGTGGAAACTGACTGATGATGATGGCATCAAGTTCGATACCGAAATCGGCACAGGAAGACCTGGCTGGCATACGGAATGCGTTGTCATGGTCAATTCCGTCTTCCATAAGCCTTTGATCGATATTCATGGCGGTGGATTCGATTTGAAGTTCCCTCATCATGAAAATGAAATCGCTCAGTCTGAGGCTTTGAACCATACTCGTCTTGCCAATTACTGGATGCATGTCGGATTCCTTCTCACCAATGGCGTGAAGATGAGCAAGTCCTTAGGAAATTCCATCTTGGCTAAGGACGTACTCAATCGTCATTCTGGCAATGCTATCCGTCTTTTCTTCCAGCTCACTCATTATCGTGCTCCTGTAAACTATACTGAAGAGAATCTCAACTCCTTCGATAAACTCAACAACCGCTACTTCTCCTCTTTAAGAAAGACATTCAACCTTCTTTCCTTGCATCACATTGATGGAGGAACAGTCCTTTCCGAAAAATACGATTCCTTTATGGATGCCTTATGCGATGATCTCAATGTCGCCAATGCCATGACTGTCTTTGATTCCCTCATCAAGGAAGTCAACACATTGACTATGAAGAAAGATGCGGACTTATCTCATCTTTCCGACTGCTTTGTCACCTTAATGAAGTTTGCTTCTATCCTTGGTCTTTCCTATGAATTCACTCCTCTTACCGAAGAGGATATCAACTTGCTAAATGAGTACAACAAAGCAAGAGAAGAGAAAGATTTCAAGAAGAGCGATGAACTTCGTCCTGCTCTAATGGAAAAAGGTCTTTTATGATAAAAGAAATCGATTCCTTAACCTACATGCGCAATCTTCTCAAAGGAAAGAATGATGACAAAGAACTCTTTACCGCCTTCTTCGATGCTTTTGATAAGCAAGTCTTTTCTAGCAACGACCTCTATCCTGAGATCTTTGCGCTTACCTACCGTAATGATCATCCCTATCTTAATGATGACTACAAAGGATATCTGACTCTGGATATCGCTATGCAGTGGATGCCGTATAACGATTATAGAGAAAGCAAGGAAGAACTCGATAAAGCAATCGACCAGGAAAACTTTCACTGCTATCAGCTTCATCTCTATCTCCATTATTCCTCAAAGGAAGAAAGAGAAGTCAAGATGATCAAGGAATGGCAGATTCTTACCTCTTCCTACAAGGATAAGGTTACAAAAGATAGAGAAGCATTTCTAAACACTATTCATGAGACGCTTGAAGACTACAAAACAAAAGGATATCAATTTTTAGGATACGATCTCGATTTCTCTGACGCTCAGTGACTTAAAAAGCCACCTGCTATATTGGCAAGTGGCTTTTCTTATTATTTATTGGTTACTTCTTTCTCAAGTCAGAATGACCGACTTTATCTTTATCGATGATTTTATCCCAATCTTCAATGTCCTTCTTAGAAGGGACGAAGACATAGGGTTCATTTCTCCATAATCCATAGTAGTCAAAACCGAATCCGACAATATATCTTTGTTCATCGGTAGAAAGACCAGTGAAGTCTGCCAATTCATCAAACTGGACCTTCTCTGTTTCTCTCTTCACCAATACACAGACATAAAGATTCTTCGGCTTATATTTTTCTTTGACATAGTTACGAAGATAATGCATAGTGATTCCGCTATCGATGATATCCTCGACAAGAACAACATCTCTGCCTTCGAGATTGATGTCTGGTTCCTTCGTGATCTTTACTTTTCCAGTCGTTTCAGTTCCATCATAGGATGAAGCCTTCAAAGTATCGATTTCAATTGGATGTTTAACATGCTTGACTAATTCATATAAGAAGGGAAGAGCTCCGTTCATAATGCCGACTAGTACAGGAACACCATTATCGTTTTCATCAAGCTTAGAATCAATTTCTTTTGCAAGACGGGAACAGACACGAACAATTTCATCTTCGGATAGAATCAATTTCTCCATACATTGCCTCCGGACTTATTTCCTTTTTTATTTTACATTATCTAAAAGAAAGAAAAAATGTTTTTTCAATCATGAAAGGGCTATCACAAATAAAAAAAGATAGGATAAATACTACAAGAAAAAAATAATGCTTTTTTTGAAGAAATGTCTTGCAATTTGATTCGATTATTGAGATAATTATTAAGCGCTTGAAAAAAGCGTTGTGTGGATCCTTAGTGTAGAGGCCTATCACGTCTCCCTGTCACGGAGAAGACCACGGGTTCGAATCCCGTAGGATCCGCCATTTGCAGGCGTAGTTCAATGGTAGAACGCGACCTTGCCAAGGTCGACACGCGGGTTCGATTCCCGTCGCTTGCTCCATCGGATAAATCAACTCGGACTTCCGAGTTTTTTTATTTCATTTTTGTTTTTTCTTTGTTCTATTTCTAAAATGACTTAAAATACTTTGACTATGAAAAAAACATTATTAGATTACCTTTGCTGGAAAAATCCAAAAAGTCTTGCTGACACAGAGGAAGAACGGTATTTTCAGAATCATCTCTCTTATTTCTCACCTTCTACAAGGATTTACCGAAATGATACCGACTTCTTTCATTTGCTGAAAGCATATATTGTGCTGATCGGATTAGATAACCGTAAGAAAATCAACGAATACCTCACTAAGCATGAGAATGATTTCAATATGGATGAGTATCATCGATTCCTTTCTATGCTTCCCCAGATTGAGGATAAGGATAATCCTATCTTCATTCCTACCTATTCAAGATCAATCAATTCACGATACTATTCCCACCCGGAGGTTTTCTCTCATTTTCCGTATAATACCTTAATCAAAGACGATAAGGCATCGATAATCGATCCTTTTATCGTTTATGGATCAGAATTGTTTTTCACATTCTGCAATGTGTTGGAACTAAAGACATACGATAAGGAATCTTTTGCCTGTTATCATGAGAAGATGGAAACTGTCTATATCATCAATGATAATGGCGGTTTAGAGGCTTCTATCCCTTTGTTTGATGAGAAAATGAAGGACAAGGATAAGACGAACTTGTACGATAGATTATCTGTCATTGTCAAAGACTATTACGACTTAGATCGTATCTCCTTCATTCAACACCTTATCGATGAACATTTGATCTCAGAGCAGTTGAAAAACGATCTAAGCCATTATGAGATGAAAAGGCAGAAAAGAAAGGACTCCCATCAATGAAATTCAGAATCATTACACTAGGATGCAAAGTGAACTCCTATGAATCCCAGTCTTTAAAAGAAAGATTGATAAAAGAAGGATATGAAGAAGCAAAGAAAGATGACGATGCCGATCTATTCTTCCTCAATACCTGTGCCGTTACAAATGAAGCAGAGAAAAAAGACCTTCAGAAAGCTAGAAGCATCGCTAGACGATTCCCAGATAAGCCTCTCTATATCATGGGATGCTCTTCCCAGATACACAAGGAGAGATTCCTTGAACTTAACAATGTCAAATGCGTCATCGGCAACTCGAATAAATCAAAGATAGAATGCCTGTTAGACGATGAGAACAAAGATCATGTCGATGAGGATTCTAGACATTTCCATTATGAAGACACTCCCACAGAGGAAGGTGAGAAGAATGTAAGAGGCTATATCAAAGTACAGGACGGATGCAACAATTTTTGTTCTTACTGTGTCGTTCCTTTCACCCGTGGAAACTCGCGTAGCAGAAGCCGTGATTCTATCCTTAAAGAGGCAAAAGACATTCTATCTCACGGCGTCAAGGAACTGATCATCGGTGGCATCGATACTGGCTCATACCGTGATCCTAGCAATCCGGATTACGATCTCACTGCACTGTTGAAAGATATGCTATCGCTTTCCGATAAGCCGTATCGTATCCGTGTGTCATCTATTGAGGCAAGTCAGGTCAATGATGCCTACATCCAGTTATTCAAAGAGCATAGAGACATACTTTGTCCTCACTTCCATCTTCCTTTACAATCCGGAAGTAAGAATGTTTTGAAAAGAATGAACCGCAAATACTCGTTGGATGACTTTAAGAAGCTCACTGACAAGATAAAAGAAGAGATTGATGATGTTGCACTCTCTACCGATGTCATCACCGGATTCCCAGGTGAAACAGAAGAGGAATTCATGGATACCTATCATTTCATCGAAGAAGTCGGTTTCATGCGTATCCATGCCTTCCCTTATAGTGAAAGACCCTTCACAATGGCTAGCAAACTCTCCGGAAGCATACCGGTTAGGACACGTATGGACCGTGTAAAGAAACTGATTGAATTGTCTGAAAAGAATGACAAAGAATTCAGAAGACATCTCCACAACAAAAATGTCACTGTGTTAGTGGAAAGCAAAAACAAAAACGGATTATATGAAGGATATTCTGAAAACTACCTGCGTTTTGAAATCCCATCGGACAAAAACATCATCGAAGAATTTGTAACAGTCAAAGTCGATGAAGAAAAATAAGAATAACCGCATAATTTCCGAGACTTGTTCAAAAAAAGATTGATTTTCAGTTCCAAGATAACTATAATCATATAGCGCTTTGGGGCTGTAGCTCAATTGGGAGAGCGCCTGCTTTGCAAGCAGGAGGTCGCGAGTCCGATCCTCGTCAGCTCCACCATCTAGTAAATTGATAGGTTCCGTCAGGAACCTATTTTTTTGAACTCTAATTCAAATAGCTTAGCAACTTCAACTCTCAAATTGGAAAATGTTATTTCAATTTCCTTAGAAACTTATTGAATACTATTATTTTTGCCTCAAAAAAGCCTCAGTTTCCCGAGGCTTTGATTTTATTAGTCCTGACCAGGTATTCCTTCACGTTTTCCACGGACGAGCAATTTGATTGGACAGTTATTGAAACCGAACTGTTCACGGATGACGTTTTCAAGATAACGACGATAGGAGAAATGGAAGTAGTTCGGATTGTTGCAGAAGACAACGAAAGTGGGTGGAACATCCTTTGTCTGTGTCGCATAGTTGATCTTAAGTCTTCCACCGTTGAAATTCGGAGCTTCATTGTCCATCTGTGCCTTCAATATGGCAGAGTTAAGCATAGAGGAAGGAACAGTCTTATGAATCGTTTCGTTGACCTCATCAAGCGTCTGGAAGATTCTCTGTATATTGCTTCCTGTCAAAGCGGAAATGAAGACAACAGGTGCATAATCGAGGAATTTGAAGTATGCTTTCAGTTCCTTCTCAAAGTTCTTCTGATCCATTTGTCCATGGGAATGAAGATCCCATTTGTTGACGACGATGATGACCGGCTTATTGTTCTCAACAGCATAGGATGAGACATGAACATCCTGAGCTACAAGTCCTTCGCTGGCATCAATCAATAGAAGGATGATATCAGCTCTTTTTGCAGCATCAGCAGAACGGACAAGAGCAAACTTATCCAAGTCCTCTTCGACCTTTCCAGGCCTCTTGATGCCGGCTGTATCAATCATGACGTATTTCTTACCATCTCTTTCAAAAGCGATGTCTACGCTGTCTCTCGTGGTGCCTGAGAGCGGAGAGACAATGACTCTTTCATATCCGATGATTTTATTGGCAAGAGAAGACTTTCCGACATTCGGTCTACCAAGCATGGCAAAGGTAAGACGGCCCTCATATGGATTCTCTTCCACTTCCGGAAGCCTGGAAATGACGACATCAAGCATGTCGCCAAGACCTAATCCGTGTTCTGCTGAAATCGGATAGGGTTCACCGAATCCCAAGGAATAGAATTCATAGCTATTTCCGATCATTGTGGAATCATCGATTTTATTGACGACAAGCAATACTTTCTTCTTATAAGGAAGAAGTTTCTTGGCGACAAAGAGATCGTTATTGGATAAGCCTAATCTTCCATCTACGACAAATAGAATGACGTCAGCTTCCTGACATCCTAATTCGACTTGATTCTGAACTTCCTTCTGGAACGGAATCTTCTCATCAGTGATACCACCGGTATCGATGAGAGTGAATTCCTTGTCAAGCCAATGGCCTTTTCCGTAGTTTCTATCGCGGGTGATGCCAAACTGTCTTCCCGTGATTTCTTTTCTTGAATCGCTTAGACGATTGAAAAGAGTAGACTTACCGCTTGACGGGGACCCGATAAGGGCGACTGTACCAAATATTTTATTCATGTTCACTTACCTTCTTTCTGAAGAGAGAGATGATGGCATCGATTTCCTCCTGAATTGTCAGATTCGAGGTATCGAGCAAGATAGCATCGTCTGCTGGTTTTAAAGGTGAATTCTCACGATGGCTATCGATGTAATCTCTTCGTTCAATATCCTTCTGTATTTCTTCTAAAGATACGTTTCTGTTTCTAGCAATCTCTTCCTTGTATCTTCTTTCTGCCCGGGAAGCAACAGATGCTACCTGATAGACTTTCAGCGTCGCATCAGGAAGGACGACTGTTCCAATATCTCTTCCATCCATGACAACAGACTCTGTCTTTGCCATCTCCTGCTGAATCTCAACCAAACGTTCACGGACGCATTTATGTGCGCATGCATAAGAGACAAGGGCAGTGACATCCTCTTCTCTGACACGCTTTGTGACATCTCTTCCGTTTAAGAAGATACGTCCATCCCTATCTTCTTTCAAGGCAAGAGAAGGAAGAAGTTTCTTCGCATCTTCTTCATTCTTTGTATCAAGATTATTTTCCATCATATAAAGGGTAAAAGCACGATACATAGCTCCTGTATCGACATATAGGAATCCTAACGCCTTACTGACTGCCTTTGCAGCTGTAGACTTGCCGCTTGCAGCGGGGCCATCAATAGCAATGGAATAATATGACATCAAATCACCTCCGTTAACATAAGTATGAGCAATATAATGAATACGACAAGAACGACAGAGACACAAGACCACATAATGATGGTAGAGACTGCTACCTTCCTCTTGCTCCTGTTTTCTTTTTTGACTCGGTTATAGCGTGTCTGAACTTCCTTTTTCTGTGACTTGGTGTCATTCAAGTCATGTTCCTTGATCAATTCATCAATGGACATAGAAAAAGTGTTGCGTGTGATACCTTTACCTGTCTTCAAATTATCCGACTCGGCATCCGTAACCTCTAGTGTCGTATCTTCTTCCGAAAGGGAAGATAAAGTCTTTTTCTCAAATGAATATGCATCGATATCTGAGATTTTCTTTCTCAGTTCTGCATAATGGATGACTCTGCTTTTTTCAGACATAATGAACCTCTCTAATATTATAAAAGAAAAGCATTATAAAAAATAGAAGAAAGGCTTAACAAACGAATGAAGTTTTTATTGTAAATGTATTCGTATTTTCATAAAATATATATTGCTGCCGCTATAGCTCAGTCGGTAGAGCAACTGATTCGTAATCAGTAGGTCGGAAGTTCGATTCTTCTTGGCGGCACCATCTATATATTATTAGCCTAAGCGTTTGTCTTAGGCTTTTTTCGTACATAGAAAAGGGGAGGCTATAGAAACCTCCCCACGAATTTTGGTTTAGTCAACGAAGGCAAGAATTGCCATCGGAGCATTGTCACCACGGCGGTTGAAGGTCTTGATGACTCTGGTGTATCCACCATTTCTGTCCTTATACTTCGGTCCGTAGACATCGAAGAGTTTCTGGAGAGCATTCTTTCCAGTCTTAGGATCGATGAAGCCCTGTTCACGAACGAAAGCAGCGGCAAGTCTTCTAGCAGCCAAGTCGCCCTGTTTTGCATAGGTGACAAGTCTTTCAGCTTCCTGCTGAGCACGCTTTGCGGTTGTCAAAGTGACTTCAACACTTCCGGAAATGATAAGCTGAGAAACAACATTTCTCAACATATTCTTTCTTTTGTCGGAAGTATAACCGGCCTTAAAGCGAACACCGCCTTTGCCGTGTACATTTCTTCTTCCAATAGTACCCATAGTAGTTTTACCTCACTTTACTTCTTGGTATTGTCGTCGCGCTGAAGGCTGAGATTGAATGTGGCGAGCTTATCAAGAATTTCCTTGTAGGACTTCTTGCCTAAGTTTCTGACAGTCATCAATTCAGATTCCTTCATGTTGCAAAGATCCTGAACGGTCTTGATGCCATTTCTCTTCAAACAGTTGTAGGAACGAACACTGAGATCGAGATCTTCAAGCATCATCGAGTTGAACTTGTTCTCAGTCTTCTCTTTGCTGACAGACATGACAGCAGCATTCTTAACGGCATCGTTAAGATCTTCGAAAACTTTGAAGTGTTCATCAAGAATCTTAGCAGCAAGCGCAACAGCGTTGACGGCATCCATGCTGCCATCAGTATCAACATGAATGACAAGCTTCTCATAGCTTGCATCATGACCGACACGGAAAGGTTCGACTTCGATATCGACTTTCTCGATAGGAGAGAAATTCGAATCGACAGCGATTCTGCCGATGGCCCAAGAAGAGCTCTTGTTGTCTTCAGCAGTAACGAATCCACGACCCTTGCGGGCATGGAAGACAGCCTTGATATGTCCGCCAGCAGCAAGGTGGCAGATGACCATATCAGGATTCACGACGGAAACGGTGCCAGGGCAGACGATATCGCCAGCCTTGACTTCCTTTCCTTCTTTGTTTTCTTCTTTGGCGCTGACTTCAAGCAAAAGCTTGTAGTCAACATCCTCGACATCAGAGATATCCTTCAATACAAGATTCTTAATGTTAAGGATGATTTGTGTCAGATCTTCGACCACGCCTTCGAGAGGAGTGTACTCATGACGAGCACCTTCGACTTCGACGGAGTAGACGGCAAGTCCAGGAAGAGAAGAGAGAAGAACTCTTCTCATCGCATTGCCGATGGTGACACCAAACCCTTTTTCAAGAGGAGCAATGGTGAAACGACCAGTATTTTCAGATACATCAGACTTGCTGATGTCAAATTTCGGCTGTTCGAATTCTTTCATTCCAAGTTCTCCTTTATTCGTCTGATTTTAGCCACGAGGTCTCTTGGCCGGACGGCAGCCATTATGAGGAATCGGTGTTACATCAGCGATAGAGAGAACCTTAAGTCCAGCAGCTTCCAAAGCTCTGACTGCGGTTTCACGGCCCGGACCAGGACCCTTGATTTCGACATCGACAGACTTAAGTCCTCTGTCAACACAGGATTTTGCAACATTGGCAGCAGCAACCTGAGCGGCAAATGGAGTGGACTTTCTGGCACCGGAATAACCGGAAGTACCAGCAGAAGCCCAAGCAATAACCTTACCAGTCTCATCGGAGATGGAGACGATAGTGTTAGAGTAAGAAGCATGGATATGAGCTACACCCTTAGTAAAGGTAAGCTTAGCCTTCTTCTTACGAATAGTTGTTTTCTTTTTATCAGCCATTTTACTTTATCCTCCCAGATTACATCGTAGCCTTCTTGTGGTTGGCGACAGTCTTTCTCGGACCCTTGCAGGTACGAGCATTGGTCTTGTCTCTCTGACCACGGCAAGGAAGATTTCTCTTATGTCTCTGACCACGGTATGTTCCGATATCCTGTAATCTCTTGATATCAAGAGCAACCTGTCTTCTAAGATCACCTTCTACGACATACTTGGCAACTTCGTTACGGACAGCAGTGAGTTCTTCCTCAGAGCAATCCTTAACTCTCTTTGTGCCTTCGACTTTTGCATCGACACAAATCTTCTTGGCAGTGGTGAGTCCGATTCCGTAGATATAACGGAGGGAATAAACCAACTGCTTGTCATTCGGAATATCAACGCCAGCGATTCTAGCCATAATTCCCTAAATCCTTTCTTTAGCCTTGTCTCTGCTTATGCTTTGGATTGGAGCAGATGACCATAACACGTCCCTTACGCTTAATGACTCTGCATTTATCGCAGATCGGTTTAACTGAAGCTCTAACTTTCATGGTTAGTATTCTCCTTTTTCTTTACTTATATCGGTAAACGATGCAGCCATTTGTGACATCATACGGGGAGATTTCCACAGTGACATGGTCTCCGGGCAAAATCCTGATTTTGTTCATACGCATTTTGCCAGAAATCCTGGCTCTAATCACTGCACCACCGTCGAGTTTTACCGAATATTTCTCGGCGGGGAGGGAATCGAGAACTGTCCCTTCCATCTTAATGAAATCTTCTCTGCTCATGCTTTTAACCCCAACTCCTTTAGATGTCGTTTTACATTGGAGTCAACCGAGGTGATGATCGGACCATTTTCCGTGATGATAACATCATTCTCATAATGGGCAGTCAACTTTCCATCGGCTGAAACTATACCCCAGCCATCCTTTTCGGTAATGTATTCACATGTACCAGACATGACCATGGGTTCAATTGCGAGACACATACCCGCTCTTAAGAACGGACCAAGACCGAGTTCCGGACTATAGAAGTTCGGAATGAACGGATCTTCATGCATCTCAGTGCCGATTCCATGTCCTCCATAATCTTTGATCAAGGAGAAACCATATTTATCGGCGGTTTTCTGGATTGCCATGCTGATTTCGTACAGATGGTGTCCAGGATAACATACCTGATAGGCGGCGTAGAAACACTCTTCGGTGCAACGGATGAGCTTACTCGCTTCATCGGAGATATTTCCAACGGCGAAGGTACGACACGCATCTCCATTGTAACCGGAAGCATCTTTGTTTCCCATATCAATGGAGAGAATATCGCCTTCTTTCAGAATAACTTTCTTTGATGGAATGCCGTGAATCAGAACGCTATTGACAGAAGCGCAAACGGCATTGTGGTAACCGTCCTCAAGTGCAAAGTTCGGCACACCTCCAGATTCACGAATGAATCTATCAGCGAGTTTGTCGATCTCCCATGTGGAACGGCCAGGACGAATCTCAGGCTCTAACTTATCGAAGATTTCTCCGAGTTTATTTCCTGCCTGAATCATCATCTCCTGTTCTCTAGGACTACGGATGGTGATCTTCATTCATTTACCTCATCAAGAATTTTCTGAACATCTTGGAATACAGCATCAATGTCCTGAAGAGCATTGACTTCTTTGAGCAGACCCTTTCCTCTATAGTAGTCAGCAAGAGGGAAAGTCTGTTTGCTGTATGCATCGAGTCTGACCTTGAAGGCTTCAGCGGTATCGTCTTTTCTCTGAATCAGTTCATGAGAGCAGGAATCACAGATTCCATCCTGAACCGGCTTCTTTGTCTCGACGTTATAGCTTGCGCCACAGTTTGGGCAGACACGACGGTTGGTGATACGGGAAGTGAGCACATCTTCATCAGCCGTAAGCAAGATGACGGAAGATAAGCTTCTACCAGAATTCATCAACAATTTATCTAAAGCCTCAGCCTGATAGACTGTTCTCGGGAAGCCATCAAGAAGGAAACCTTCTTTGCAGTCATCCTGAGCAAGTCTCTCCTCCACTAATCCAATGGTAACTTCATCCGGAACAAGCAGTCCCTGGTTGATGTATTCACTGGCTTTGAGGCCTAATGGAGTCTTATTCGTAATTGCGGCGCGGAACATATCGCCAGTAGAGATGTGAGGGATTTTGTATGTCTTGACAATCAACTCTGACTGAGTTCCCTTGCCAGCGGCAGGGGGACCCATCAGAATGATATTAAGACCAAGATTCTTTTTGTTGTTCATTATTACAGTTCACTTTCTGCATATCCATGACCAGCAAGGATACCATTGATCTGGTTGTAGACTTCCAAGGCAACACCGACGACGATGATAAGTCCTGTTCCGCCTAACGATAAGGAAGAAGGGACAGCACCCGTGAGAGAAAGGATGACAGGAATGAGAGCAATAAGGGTAAGAGCCATAGAGCCGATGAATGTCATACGGTTGAGGATCTTAGAGATATAACGCTCTGTTTCTGTTCCAGGCTTGATACCTGTGATATAGGTACCGGATGTCTGGAAGTTTTCAGCGATTCTTTCCGGATTGATTTCAAGCTGCGCATAGAAGAAGGAGAAGGCGATGATGAGGATGGCGTAGATGATAGTGCCCCATGGGAATGAGAAACTATCCGTCATCTGTGTCATAGACTGATAATTGAAGACTTCTTCGATTTTCTCGGCCCAAGCTGGCGGGTTACCATTGGAGAACAAGGAGATGATAATACTCGGTGCCACCATGATAGAGCTAGCGAAGATGACCGGCATAACGGAAGAAGCATTCACTTTGATAGGTAAGAAGGAAGCCTGCTGAGAAGAGAGTTCATTAGACTGCGATGTGTTCGAATGAGACACAGGCAGCTTACGAACTGACTTTTCGATGAATGTAACGAAGACAACAATGAGTACCAAAGCGAGAAGATAGACAGCCAACTGAACCGATCCCTGAAGGATCAATGTAGCATCGCCCTTATCGACCTTGGAACTAGACAAATAGGTTTCAAACGCACCAGTGATTTGATTAGGAAGACTGGAGATGATACCAGCGAAGATCAACATGGAGATACCGTTACCGATACCTTTATCAGTGATCTGGTCACCTAACCATGTAAGGACCATGGAACCTGCCACCATGAAGATGATAATCTTCGTATAGCCCCATGCCGACGAATCTGTCAGCGTGATAGCCTGCGAATTATTCTGCAAAGCGACAGTGATACCATAAGCCTGGACAGCGCCTAAGACAACAGAGAGGACACGAGTGACGACGTCGAGTCTTTTACGACCTGATTCGCCTTCTTTTGTCATCTGTGTCAGCGAAGGAAGAACATCCATCGAAAGGAGCTGAATGATGATCTGAGAAGTGATGTAAGGGGAGATGCCTAATGCAAAGATTGAGAAATTCTGCAAGGCACCGCCACCCATCATGTTAAGGAGAGAAAGTGTGTTTGTTGTATTATCCCAGAGAGAGCTAGTTGTCTGAACACCCGGGACCTTGATAGCCGATCCGATTCTGAAGACAAGGAAAATCGCCAACGTAAAGAGAATTCTATTCAACACATCCTTGTTATGGAAAAACGCGGCTACCTTTTTCATTATTTACCCTCTGTTTCTTCCTCGGAAGCGCAGAACTTCTTGAAAGCGACTCTGGCATCTTTGAGAGAGACGACTTCAACAGTTCCGCCGACCTTCTCAATAGCAGCCTTTGCACTCTTAGTGAAGCCCTGAACTTTGACGTTGAGGACCTTTGTAAGCTCAACAGCATTGCCGTTTTCGTCTTTGACATCGCCGACAATCTTGACCGGCTTATTCAAATTACGGATAAGGCCAGCAAGCATCAATGTTGTGTCATTGACTTCGATTCCGGAGTCGAAACCCTCGAGATCGCTGAGCTTCACAATAGTATACTCTACTCTACCATAATTGGTAAAGCCATGTTTCGGAAGACGACGGTAAAGCGGTAACTGTCCGCCTTCAAAGCCGACAGGAACCTTTCTGCCCTGACGGGCACCCTGACCTTTTTGACCACGGGTAGAGGTCTTACCCATACCAGAGCCGATACCCTGACCGACTCTCTTCGGAAGATGACGGGATCCTTTGGCAATCTTAAGATTAGTTAAATCCATGATTCATTCCTCCTTATTTTGCTTCGGCCTTGTTGGCTTCGGCCTTGACTTCCTTACCATAGCGGGAAGCCTGAACATCGGCATAGGTCATAAGCTGATTAAGAGCATCAACTGTGGCCTTGACAACGTTGTTCTGGGTTCTCGAACCATAGATTTTGGAATAGACGTTCTTGATACCAGCAAGTTCAAGAATAGCACGGACAGCACCACCGGCGACAAGTCCTGTACCAGCTGGAGCTGGCTTGAGGAAGACCTGGGTAGCACCGAAATGACCCATAACGGAATGAGTGATGGTATCACCCTTGGCGATGGTCATCTTAAACAAATTACGCTTTGCGGCGGCTAATGCCTTCTTGATGGCATCCGGTACTTCACTGGATTTGCCAAGGCCATAGCCATATTTGCCTTTGCCGTCACCGATGACAACAAGAGCGGTGAAACGAACACGCTTACCACCTTTGACAGTCTTGGAGACGCGAGAGATTTTGACGACTTTTTCTTCGTAGAGTTTCTCTTCAACTCTTCTTCCACGGCCATTGCCACGGCCGTTAAAACGGCGACCACCCTGGCCGAAACGGCGATTTCCGTTTCCTCTGCCAGCGGCAGCAGACTTCTCACCGGCGGCAACCGGTTCAGCCTTGACTTCGGCAGTTGCTGCCGGAGCGACGTTATTCTGGATTTCTTCAGCCATTGTTATTTCTCCTTAGAAGACTAATCCACCTTCGCGGCAGGCTTCAGCTAAGGCCTTGACCTGTCCGTGGTAGATGTAGCCGGAACGATCGAAAACGACTTTAACGATGTTAAGAGCTTTGGCTTTGTTTGCTAAGTCCTCACCGACCTTAGTGGCGGCCTCGCAATTAGAAGGATTATCTAATCCGAGCTTAGAGGAATCGGTGCAGACGAGAGTCTTGCCGGTTTCATCATCGATGAGAGCAGCGTAGATGAATTTGTTGGAACGATAGACAGAGATTCTAGGGCATGCAGCTGTACCAGAGATTTTGGCTCTGATTCTAACATGGCGATGAAGTCTCTGCTTGTTCTTATTGAAAGCAGTATACATTCTTCATTTCCTCCTTGATTAGGCGGCAGACTTCTTGGCAGAAGCGGGCTGACGAAGGGAGATGACCTCACCTTTGTAGCGAATGCCTTTTCCATGATAGCATTCCGGTTTACGGACATCACGGATGACGGCGGCCTGCTGACCGACAATCTGCTTATCGATGCCTTCGACAATGATTTCCATTGTCTTGGTATTGATAGAAATCTTGGCACCGTCGATAGGATGGACAACATCCTCATGAGAATGGCCGACATGTAAGACAAGATCGGTTCCTCTCATTTCAGCACGATAACCAACACCCTTGACTTCGAGAGTCTTGGTGAAACCTTCATTGACACCCTTGACCATATCATTGATCAAGGCTCTGGCAGTGCCATGATTCATCTTCATGACAATGCTATCATCCGGACGGGTGACAAGGAATTTTCCATCCTTCTCTTCGAAAACGAGGTGAGCGTTGAACTTCTTGGTGAGTTCGCCCTTAGGTCCCTTGACAGTAACAACATTATCCTTGACGGAAATGGTGACACCGGCTGGGATAGCGATAGGTTCTCTTCCGATTCTAGACATGGTTTACCTCCTTACCAGACATAGGCGAGCACTTCGCCGCCGATGTTCTGTTTTCTGGCAGTCTTGTCTGTCATCAATCCCTTAGAGGTACTGATGATAGCGATGCCTAAGCCGTTACGGACTCTAGGAAGCTTATCAGCAGGAACCGTGATGCGAAGACCAGGTTTGGAGATTCTCTGAATTCCGTTAAGAACACGGTTATCGTGAGAATCATACTTCAAGGTGACAACCAAGGTCTTGTAAGGTTTGCCTTCTTCTTCCTTGATTTCATAATCCTTGATGAAGCCTTCATCCTTAAGGATTTTGACGATTTCTACACCGATTTTGAAGGACGGAAGAGAAGTCGTTTCATTCTTCATAAGGTTTGCGTTACGGATATGGGTAAGTAAATCCGCGATTGTATCATTGACCATATTTCTCTTCTCCTTTCATTACCAGCTGGCCTTGTGCATGCCAGGGATTTCTCCCTTGTATGCCATTTCTCTTAAGCAGATACGGCAGAGACCGAACTGTCTTAAGACACCATGAACTCTGCCACAGCGTGTGCAACGGGTATAGTTCTGGGTTTTAGGATGCTTTTTGGGCTTGGCGCATTTGATCATTAAAGCTTTTCTAGCCATGATGTTTTCCTCCTATTACTTTGTGAAGGGCATGCCAAGCTTAGAGAGCAAAGCATATGCTTCTTTATCAGTCTTGGCGGTAGTGACGATGACAACGTCCATACCCTGTGTACGACTGACTTTATCATATTGGATTTCAGGGAAGATCAACTGTTCCTTGACACCAACAGAATAGTTTCCTCTGCCATCGAAGGAATCCTTGTTGATACCGCGGAAGTCGCGGACACGAGGAAGATCGATAGTGATGAACTTATCGAGGAAATCATACATACGGACTCTACGAAGAGTGACCTTGACACCGACCGGGACGCCTTCACGAAGTTTGAAGTTAGCGATGGACTTTCTAGCTTTGGTGACAACAGGATGCTGACCAGAGATGATAGCCAATTCGTTAACTGCTTCTTCGACGTTCTTTTCGTTGTTTCCGGCTTCGCCAAGACGCATGTTGAGGATGACCTTGACGACCTTCGGGCATTCCATGATGGAGGAATATCCGAATTCCTTCATGAGTTCAGGAACGATTTCTTCATTGTATCTAGTCTCAAGACGGGAGACGTATTTGGCCTTCTGATTGCCCTGAGAATGAGATTTCTTTACGGATACACCGTTTTTCTTTTCTTCAGCCATTTTTCTTCTCCTTACTTGATGGTCTCGCCGCTATTCTTAGCGACGCGGACTTTCTTATCATCGACTAATTTGTAGCCGACCTTTGTAGCCTTCTTGGACTTGTCATCATAGAAAGCAACGTTGCTCACATCGATAGGAGCATTGATTTCTTTGATAGAACCCTTTTCGTTCTGAGTAGGCTTGACATGTTTCTTCTGAACATTGACACCCTCGACGATGACCTTGCCAGTCTTAGGAAGGGCCTTAAGGACCTTTCCGACTTTGCCTTTATCATCACCAGAGATAACAATGACAGTATCACCAGTTTTAATTTTCATGATTACCTTCCTCCTTGGTTTAGAGAACCTCGACCGCCAAAGAGACGATCTTCATGTACTTATCGCCCTTTTCACGAAGTTCACGGGCAACAGGTCCGAAGACACGGGTACCTTTCGGGGATCCGTCTTCGTTGATGAGGACAACAGCGTTATCATCGAACTTGATGGTGGAACCATCTTTTCTCTGATAGGCTTTCTTGACACGGACGATAACGCCCTTGACAACATCGGACTTCTTGACCTTACCATTCGGGATGGCGTCCTTGACTGCGCAAATGACAACATCACCGACGGAAGCGGAACGACGATGAGATCCACCAACAAGATGGAAGACACGGACGCTCTTAGCACCGGAGTTATCGGCAACAACCAGGTTAGTTTCAGTCTGAACCATGATTATTCTCCCTTCTTCACGACTTCAACGAGACGGAATCTCTTGTCGTGAGATAACGGACGGCATTCTTCGAAGATGACAACATCTCCGACCTTAGCGACGGAATTGCGATCATCAACTTTGTACTTCTTACGAACAGCAACTCTCTTCTTGTAAACAGGATGAGCTCTGTAGGTTTCAGTTTCGACGACAATGGTCTTCATCATCTTGTTGGAGATGACGACACCCTGTAAACGTCTCTTGTTAGAGGCCTCGATGACCTTTTTATCTAATTCTTCAGCCATTTTCATGTGCCTCCTGATTACTTGCCTTCAGCAGCATTGGCTGCGGCAGCATTCTTACGTTCCTGAATGACAGTAAGGCATCTTGCGATATCCTTACGTGCGACGGTGATCTTTGCACCATTGTCCAACTGACCAGCTTTGGCCTGCAATCTAAGGTTGAGCAACTCACCCTTGAGTTCGTAGACCTTCATAGCGAGGTCGTTGTCAGACAGTTTTCTAACATCTTCAATTGTCATTATTTGGTTTCCTCGCCTTTCTTAACGACTCTGCTCTTAACGGCGAGCTTATAGCCGGCCTGATGTAAAGCAGCCTTTGCATCAGCTTCATTGATTCCACCGATTTCGAACATGACAGTTCCCTTTTCGATAACGGCGACCCAAGTTTCGACAGTACCTTTACCGTTACCCATACGGACCTCAGCAGGTTTCTTTGTGATACCGAGGTAAGGGAAGACACGGATGTAGGACTTACCGATTTTCTTGGTGTAACGAGAGAGAACGACACGGGCAGCCTCAATCTGACGGTTGGAAATATATCCGCCTTCGGTGGCGGCAAGGCCGTATTCACCGTAAGCGACAGTGTTTCCTCTGGAAGCGGCTGTCTTCGGTCTGATAAGGTGGCTTCTACGCCACTTCATTCTTTTAGGCTGTAACATTGCTTATTCTCCTTTCTTCTCATCATCCTTGGTAGCAGAAGGAGTCACAGCAGGACGGGCAGTTCTGTTGCCGTTGTTAGGACGGCGGTTGAAATGACCACGATTGCCGAACTTTCCACCTTCATCAGGACGACGGTTTCTGAGTTCCTCATAGTTGTCGGGGAGAGCAATCCAGACCTTGACACCGATGACACCATAGGTGGTGTTGCAAGGAGTGTAAGCATAATCGATAGGCTGACGAAGCGTATGGAGGGAGAGAACGCCTTCACGATACTCTTCATAACGAGCGATTTCAGCACCGCCGATTCTACCTTTGGTCATTGTTTTGCAGCCCTTAGCGCCAGCTCTCATGACTCTCTGGAGAGCCTTCTTCTGAACGACTCTGTAAGAAGCACGTTCCTGAAGCTGCTTGGCGATATCCTTAGCAACCAACATAGCATCGAGATCAGGATTCTTGATTTCAACGATGGCTACATCGATCTTCTTGCCGTCCTTCTTAAGGATCTTGGATAACTTTGCCTTGATGGCATTGATCTGTTCAGAATCCTTACCGATGACGATAGCAGGATGAGAGACTAAGACTGTCACAGTGATGTGGTCTTTGATTCTCTCGATGTCGATTCTGGAAAGACCAGCATCGATCTTGTTGAGAAGGGGCTCTAAATAGCCACGGATTTTAATGTCTTCCTCTAAGCAAGAAGCGAAATTCTTCTTGTCGGCATACCAATGACTGGACCAGTCACGATTGATTCCGATACGCAATCCATTCGGATTAACTTTCTGACCCATGGTTTACTTAGCCTCCCTATTTTTCAGAGTAACATAGACATGCGACCATCTCTTGATGAGGCCGGATGCAGAACCCTTGGCTCTGGGAAGGATTCTCTTTAATCTCATAGCATCGTTAGCTGTGATTTCAGCGATGTAGAGTGTATCTGCGTCCATGCCGTAGTTGTTGACAGCATTGGCTTCAGCAGACTTGATAAGCTTTTTGATATCTTTGGCACAAAGCTTAGCAGTGTTGTCAAGGATATCATAGGCTTCAGCAATATTCTTGCCTCTGACAAGGTCAATAACCAATCTGACCTTACGAGGAGTGACGCCGTAGTTAAGGAGCTTAGCCTTGGCTTCGGTGACCTTTTTCTCTTCAGCCGGAGCGGCAGCTTCGGTTTTCTTGATTTCTTTATCAGCCATGTTGATTCTCCTTACTTAGTAGACTGGTCATCACCGGAACGATGATGGGTGAATGTACGAGTGAAGACGAATTCACCAAGTTTGTGACCGACCATATCTTCAGTGATATAGACCGGAACAAAAGCTCTTCCGTTGTGAACAGAAATGGTATGTTCAATGAATTCCGGGAAGATTGTGGAACGTCTGGACCAAGTCTTGATGACTTCTTTCTTTCCAGAGGCGTTCTGATCCTGAATTCTCTTCAGGAGTTTAGGATCGCAATACGGACCTTTTTTAGAACTTCTAGACATTTGTCATTCTCCTCCTGATTTACTTGCCGTTACGTCTTCTGACGATCAAACGGTTGCTTCTGCACTTCTTGGATCTGGTCTTGACACCCATGAGTCTTCTACCCCAAGGTGATCTAGGAGCGTCGTGACCGACAGGGTTCTTACCTTCACCACCACCATGTGGATGGTCGTTCGGGTTCATGACAGCACCACGGACAGTCGGACGTTCGCCGAGCCATCTGGTTCTACCTGCCTTACCCTTGCTGATAAGGTTGTAATCTTCGTTGCCAACAGTGCCAACGGTGGCTCTGCATGTGAGAAGAACTTTTCTGACTTCGCCGGAAGCGAGACGTAAGGTGGCATATTTGCCTTCCTTACCTAAGATCTGAGCAGCTGTACCAGCAGCGCGGCAGACCTGTCCGCCCTTGCCAGGCTGAAGTTCAATGTTATGAACCATGATACCTTCAGGGATGGAAGCGAGTTCCATGCAGTTGCCGACAGCGATTTCACCAGCCTTGCCATCAGTGACAGTCATTCCAACGGTCAAGCCTTTGGGGCAGATGATATATCTCTTCTTGCCATTGGAGTTGATAAGAAGAGCGATACGGCAGTTTCTGTTCGGATCGTATTCGATAGCCTTGACGACGGATGTAGTCTCACCGTTTCTCTTGAAATCGATGATACGATACATTCTCTTGTTTCCACCGCCGATGTGACGAGTGGTGATATAGCCCTGATTGTTTCTACCGCCAGTCTTCTTAAGCGGTTTGAGCAAAGATTTTTCAGGAGCCTTCTTAGTGAGATCTTTGGTGGAAATGGTGGCGAGATTTCTCATACCGCCTGTAAGCGGGTTATAAGTTTTAATAGCCATGTTTTTCTCCTATAATTTTTTCTTTACTTTTCATCAGATTCGGCGTTAGCCTTTCTTTCTTCGCTTGCAACGGCATCAGTGACCTTGGCAAGATCGAAGGAAGAATCAAATCTGACGATGGCTTTCTTGTAAGCGGGAAGCTTACCAGAATATCTTCCGACTCTTCTGGTCTTAGGTAAGACGTTCATAGTATTGACACTCTTGACCTTACCCTGGAAGATGGCCTGGACAGCAGCCTTGATTTCAAGTTTGCTGGCCTTTTTGTCAACGGCGAAGACAAGAGCATTCTCTTTGTCTCTGAGTTTCTGTGTTTCTTCGGTGACAAGAATCTGCTTAATGATAGAGAAGTCTTTGATTGTAGCAGCGTGGAACTGAAGTTCGACGACTTCTTCCTTCGGAGCTTCTTCGACTTTCTTAGCCTTCTTGGCAGTTGCCTTCTTGGCAGTTGTCTTCTTGGCGGTAGTCTTTTTGACCGCTTTCTTCTTGGCAGGAACTTCTTCTACAGTTTCTGCGTTCTTGATTTCTTCAGCCATTATTTTGCCTCCTCATCATGTTCGTCATCTAAGACGGCAGGAACGACGCCTTTGACAAGAATAAGCTTCTTGGCATTGAGGATGTCATAGACGGAAACATTATCAGCAAAGACAACTTTGACAGAAGGGATGTTTCCACTCGCGAGAAGAAGATTCTCATCGAGGTCGGAAAGAACAAGAAGGTTCTTTCTATCGTCAGCGCCAATGGCCTTGAGGGCCTTGACGAAGTCCTTAGTCTTATGGGAATCGAATCCCTTGTCGTCAAGAACGATAACATTGTTGTTCTTGGCCTTATCAGAGAGTGCGGAAACAAGTGCGATGTAATGCTCTCTCTTGTTCATCTTAAGGGTGTGGTTCTGTTCACCATTCGGGCCATGAACGACACCACCGTGTCTCCAGACAGGAGAGTTGGTTGTACCAGCTCTTGCTCTGCCAGTGCCCTTCTGTCTCCAAGGTTTACGGTTAGAACCATGGACAAGGTCACGGGTAAGAGTGTGAGCAGTGTCAACTCTACGGTTGGAAAGATCAACGCGGACAGCTCTCTGAACAGCATATTCATTGATTTCAGCGTTGAACAAGTCGCCGGGAAGAGTGATTTCCTCGACTTTAGTGCCAGTGTAGTCAACTACCGGCCAGTTATTGAGATTTTCGTTAGCCATTTTCATTCTCCTTCACGATTACTTGCCCATCTTCTTGGAGTTCTTCATCGGGTTAAGAGCCTTGGTCGGAGTTGCGGCTGCCTTAGCGGCAAGAGCCTCAGCTTCCTTTCTCTCGATTTCTGCAGCTGTCTCCTTGGTGTAGTCGATAACTCTAGAAACCTCGAAAGGCTTTTTGGCGCTGCGAACTGTGCTCTTAATCTTAATGATAGAGTACTTCGGACCAGCGACGGAACCTCTGATGAGGATGCAATTGTTTTCAGGATTGACATCAACAATAGGTAAGTTAAGTACTGTTCTGACTTTCGGTCTCCACTGACCAGACATCTTCTTGCCTGCGTGGACTCTGTTGTTGCAACGTCCGTTTGTTGCTAAGGAACCAATCTGTCTGTGATAGCCGGAACCATGGCCCTTCGGACCGATTGTTCCATGATATCTCTTGATGGTGCCGGTGTAACCATGACCTTTGCTAAGGCCTGTTACATCAACCATGTCTCCAGCCTTGAAGATGGAGCAGTCAATGCTATCACCAAGGTTGTACTTGCCGTAGATTTCATCGCCTTCAAGTTCGCGGTGGAAGTACTTAGGAGCGGTGTTTGCCTTCTTGGCAATTCCAAGTTCTGCTTTGTTGGCGCGATGTTCTTTTTTGTCTTCATAGCCGATCTGAAGAGCTTCATAGCCGTCATTCTCTTTGGTCTTGACCTGAGTGACAACGTTAGGAAGTACTTCGACGACAGTGACCGGATATGTGGAGCCGTCTTCAGCGAAGACAGAAGTCATTCCGATTTTTCTTCCGATAATGGATTTCATAAACTGTGTCTCTCCTTCTCTTTAAAGCTTGATTTCAACATCAATGCCAGCAGGGATATCGAGGCCTTTGAGGATGTCGATTGTCTGCTTCGTAGGATTCTTGATGTCAATCAATCTCTTATGCGTTCTGATTTCGAACTGTTCACGAGAATCTTTATCCGTAAACGGGGAACGTAAGATTGTGAAGATCTGTTTCTCAGTAGGAAGCGGGATAGGTCCGACAACCTGAGCACCAGTCTTCGTAGCGGCTTCTACAATTTTGCTAACCGCTTTGTCAAGGACTTTATGGTCGTAGCCCTTAAGACGAACACGAATGGATTTGTTTTCTGCCATTGTATTTCCTCCTTTACCCGAGATCAATGTTCGGGCTTCCGTTCGGTATGAATTACCGGTAACGCCGACAACCGCTTCGCGCGTTTCCGCAACTTCACACGTCAATACGGGCTGAAATGGCATTCAGCGTGTTCTAGTTTACTCTTCTAGGTTTCTTAAGTCAACACTTTTTTCAAGTTTTTTTAGTCTTTCAGGATAATAGTATTAAATGTATTCGCGCGCGTGCGCGTTATAGACAACCGATTCGCGTGTTTCCAAGTCAAGAACATTCGTTTTGCTTTTCATCTATTTTCGTTATAAAATGTTTTTCACGAGGTGATTGACATGAAAATATCATTAAATGAACACGATTTAGACATATTGAAAGGCTATTTCAGCCGATTGGATTGCAATATTTACGCTAGCCAGGTCGATTCTGCTTTTCTCAACGAACACTACGACGAGATTACAAAAGACGACCTTGATGCTTGCTTAGCTAATGGGATAGATGAAAAGGAAGGGATGAGGTCTCTTTTCCTCTCGATAATCGGAGAGGAAGATGAAGACATTTCTGACGTCATCTCATCCTGTGATTTAGGAAGCATAAAGTGCTTAAATGAAAATGATTATCGAGGCAATCCATATTTACAATGTATAAAGGTCAAGAACATCAAATCCGGAAAATATTCTTTGGAGCAGAATTACTATGCTCCCTATGAATGCTTTGTCTATGACCAGATAAAAGAATTTGGAGAAGACTACGGAGAATATACTCCTATTGGATATTTCAAGTGTAAATTCCCATATCTTGTAATGACCGAGAACAATCTTGTTTGGATGAGCATCACACCCTATGAGATCAATACAATGAAAAAGAGCATCGATGAAGCAAAGGGCAAAGTTCTCACCTTTGGTCTTGGCTTAGGATATTATGCATTCATGGCTAGCCAAAAGGATGAAGTCGAATCCGTCACCATCATCGAAAATAGTTCCAGTGTCATTTCACTCTTCAAGGAACATATTCTTCCACAGTTCCAAAACAAAGACAAAATCCACATCATCAAAGGAGATGCCTTCATCTATATGAAGAGCGCAAACGACTATGATAGCGTATTCGTTGACATCTATCATTCAGCTGAAGACGCCCTTCCTCTCTATATCCGCTTCAAAGAGACAGAAAGAAAAAGAAGTGTCAGCATTCCAGTCCAATATTGGATTGAAGAGTCCATCCTCGCTTACTTCAGGAGATTTGTCCTTACCTTCCTTATGGAAAACGTGGAAAGCGATGTCAATGAAGCGGATTACATGAACGATTCAACCGATGAAGAACGTGTCATGAAAAAAATATATCTAGCCTTGAAAGACAAAGAATTCACATCAATCGAAGAGATTCAAAGCTTATTATCCTTCGATGGATTAAAGAAACTCATATCCACGTTCTAAAAGACTAAAAAAGACTGTCCGATTCTGAAACACTGTTTCAAACAAGGACAGTCTTTTACTTTTCAAAAGAAATTTTGTATTCTGGGAACTGGATGCCATTGTCACGGAAGGCGAGCATGATCTGCTCTTGCAAATAGAAGTAAATATCCCAGTAATCCTTGTTCTTCGTGAATACACGGGTTGTGATTGTCATGGAGAACTGATCAATATCGGATACAACAACGCTATAGGATGGGTTATTAAGCATTCTCTTATCTTTTTTAATGATGTCAAGAATAAGTGCTCTTGCCTTTGCAACATCCGTAGTAACATGAACCTTTACTTTGACAACGACTCTTCTTGTTGGATTGTATGTGTAATTGGTTATGACACCCTGTAAGACTTTATTGTTAGGTATGACGATATGCTGATTGTCATATGTCTCTAATGTTGTTGCGATAAGTCCGATAGAGGATACCGTTCCTTCACATTGACCAACGCTGTGCGTAATAGAGATGTAATCACCAGTGCGGAAATGCTTTGTCTTCAGTAGAACAACGCCTGATGCAAAGGCAGATATCAGATCCTGTAAGGATAAACCGATTGCAACAGTGCCCGCAGAAAGAATTGAGGAAACGGAAGTGAGATCCACATTCAGCACAAGCAAGACAATGACGGCAAGTCCGATATTGAGCATGACATTCATGACTGATAGGGAGAATGTCTTGACGGAGATATCGACAGTCAGTTTATTGCTGATTCCAAACGCTTTCTTTAGGATTGTCATCAAGAGTTTGATGAGAAGCCTTCCAACAATCAGAATGCAAATAGCGATGATGAGTCGACTGAAAGGGTTAAGGCCAGTACTGTCTTGTCCGACGAACCAGTTTTGGATTTTGCCGCCTAACCTTACCCAAAAGTCGCAAAAGTCTTTCCAATTCATGAGAATATGATAAAAAGTTTATGGTCAAATGTAAAGGAGAAACGAAAAGTGCTGCACAATTGCAGCACAATCATTCCATTTTATGGTGAGGCCGAGGGGACTTGAACCCCTACGGATAACCATTAGAACCTGAATCTAACGCGTCTACCAGTTCCGCCACGGCCTCAAGGCCATAAAATGATAACCTAAAAGGCAATCTTTTTCAACTATTTAGAGAAAAACGCGACAATCTTTTTCCAGAGATCAGAGAACCATTTTGCTATTTTCTGGAAAAAGGATAATTTCTCTTCCATGCTCTTGATATCCGTCTCGGATACAACATTCAGTGTGAGTTCTACTCTCTCGCATTCGTTATCATCCGCCTCCAATAATAGCGAAAACTCGTGAGTTCCTATCGATAAGGAATTATCGATGTTTTCACCCTGAAGGATAGTCCATTTGACATAGTTACGATTCGCAATCACTTCTTGTCTGATTAAGGAAGAGATGATAGTTTCTATTGTCGGAATATTGTCTTTGCTAGCAGTGATGAAACTTTTCTTCGCGTAGAAGACCGGGCCCTCAGAATCCTGAACTCGGATATTGATTGTCTTCGTGCTTGTATTCCCATATCTGTCTTTCGATGAGACAGTGAAAATATAGTCTCCTACCTTATCTCTGTTTTTCGTGTAGGTATCCTCAACAATCGTAAGAGGAGTCGAACCATCGATATCATCAGTAGCTATGAACATGCCAAGTATCTTCTCTTGGCTATAGTTGCTGAATGGAGTGAGATTCATCTCATCGACGGAAACAGTGATGACAGGAGCAACGTCATCGATCAATGTCAGTTCAAATGGCAGTTCAGAGATATTCCCGGAGCTATCATTCGCTTTCAGCACACAGGAATAGAATCCAATCTTGTCTTTTGGAAGTTCCTCCCCACTATCTAAATACAAATGAGTCGTCACCTCATCATCATAATTATCGGAGACACAGAAATACTGATTGATGAATTCACTAGAATTGAAATCTGTTTTGTAACTAGCTGTGATTTCCTTTTTGTTCAAATATGAAAGTGTCGGTCCTTTCATGTCAACCACGACAAAATTGAACGTGATGTAGGAACGATTTCCTTGGCTGTCCTCACTTCCAAAACGCACCGTAAAGACACTTCCAAGCACCGCATTCTTTCCTTTTGTAAAGTAGTCATCTGGATCTTCAATGATATCGGGATGCTTTTCTGTTCCATCATAACGGTCTTTTGCTAAAAATGCATTCGTCAAATAATCGACTGAATAGACACTTCCATATTGTGAGTTTAGATTGTATATTGGATTCGTTCCGATATTGACACTATAATCATCTGTGTAGCATGCGTTTCCGGTATAGGGAATGACTGCCAAATCATCCTCATTCACCTGAGCTCGCACTAAGGACACATTTGCAATCTCTTCTGGCATATCGCCATATAGGTAACGAAGATATCGAATCTTCTGTCCCTTCTTCAAATTGAATGAAATGATGATGGATTTTGATTTATGGAAGATGCTTTCAACAGTTCGAAATACGTCACCGGAAATCGTTCCACGAGCACTCGTTTCACCGTCAATGAATAGGTCCGATAATCTTCTTGCTTTCTTCTTTGTGCTTTTCTCTAATAGAGTTCCATCTGAATTGACAAGACACATCTCCATGCCAAGCATCAAGTTATCTGTGTTCTCTGAAAATTTGATTGGATCATTTTTAAAGCAAATGCAAAATAACAGTGTCACTTCCTTATTGTCTTCCATCTCACTGAAGTACATGTCAGGAAGAACCTTCCCGTATTCTTCACCCGCTTTGTTTCCAATCTCAATCTCACCTCTCTGAGACATATTCCCATAGAATCCAGTGGGAAGATAGTTTATCTTGTAGTCTGGTTTTGTCCCTAATTGACCAAGAGTGCAGATTTTACTCTCCGCTTCTGTCAAAGCAGCATTTTTCTTCTCAGCACAAACACTAGTGTAAGAGCAGGAACATAAAAACAATGTCATAACTGCTGTCATCAATCTTTTTATCCTCATAGTCTTTCCTCCACAAAGATATATGTCCTTATATCCCTCATGTGGCAAAGATTTCAAAAAATCTTAAAAAAAGATTTTATTATTGATATAATGTTTTGACTGCTCCCGTAGCTCAGCCCGGATTAGAGCGACCGCCTCCTAAGCGGTAGGCCAAGGGTTCAATTCCCTTCGGGAGCGCCACTTTGTGCCCGTAGCTCAGCCTGGATAGAGCACAAGCCTCCGAAGCCTGGGGCCATGGGTTCAAATCCCTTCGGGCACACCAAAAATTAACATGATCACAAGACTCGTCATTCAACTGATGTTTGCCATCGCCAAAATGTCGAAGAAAGCCAGCGCAATCTATCTTACGATTCTGACTGTCTTATTCAGCGGAGCACTCGGCTCCTTGCTTTATGGTGCAATTTATCTGACAAATGGAACAGGTGGCTATCCAGATCGTGTCGTATTGTTTTTGATTCTTGGCTTTGTCTTTTTCTTCATTGTTGTTGCTATGATTGCTATGACGACAATAGCAAGCAACTATGTCAGAAAGAATCCGGATAAGAATCCAAAAGAAGCAACGGAAAAAAAGAAGCCGAACAATTGATGAACTGACTCGCTTTAAAAGAAAAGCGAGTTTTTTCTTAACATCATATTTGTTGTCAACTATTCTTGCTACGCCTATAATATTTGCGCTTTGTACAAGGAGAAAATCACAATGGCAATCAAAGACAATACAATGCTAGATTTAGTCGGGAATACTCCATTAGTCCGTCTTTCCAATATCGAAAAGGCATACAACCTTTCCTCTGCTATTTATGCAAAATTGGAAAGATGCAATCCTACTGGCTCTATCAAGGATAGAATTGCCAAAGAGATGATCCTTACCGCATTGAAAGAAGGAAAAATCGATAAAGATACCTTGATCATTGAACCGACCAGCGGAAACACTGGTATCGGATTATGCGCAATCTGTGCCTCATTAGGCATGAAAGCCGTGATCTATATGCCTAGCAACTGTTCAAGAGAAAGAATCCAGATGATGGAAGCCTTTGGAGCAGAGTGCAGACTTGTCAAAGAAGGCGGCATGGCAAAGTGCATCGAAGAAGCTGAGAAGCTTCATTCCGAAGTCAAGAATTCATTCATTCCTCTTCAATTTGAAAATCCTGCTAACTGGAAAGCCCACTATATGACAACAGGCCCTGAAATCTATTCTCAGACAGAGGGTAGAGTTGACATCTTCATCTCTGCCTTCGGTACAGGCGGAACACTTACTGGTGTCAGCAAATACTTAAAAGAGAAAAACAGCAGTGTCATATCTATCGGTGTTGAGCCATTCACTTCCGCTGTCATCACTACTGGTAAAAAAGGAGCTCATAAAATCCAAGGTATCGGTGCTGGATTCAAGCCGGAAGTCTTGAATCTTGATTATGTCGATAAGGTTGTCACCTGCACTGATGAAAACGCATATCAAATAACGAAAGAGTTGGCAAGAAAAGAAGGACTCTTTGTCGGAATTTCCTCTGGCGCTAATGTCAGCACTGCAATTGATATCGCCAAAGCGAATCCGAATAAGATAATTGTTACGGTCTTACCGGATAACGGCGAACGATATTTGTCTGTTGAGGGACTTTTCTGATAATGGAAAAGATTCTTTCTGAATTAAAAGAACAATTCAATCAAGAAGATGTGACAACACATCTCTGTCAGAATGAGGTTTCATCATTCTGTGAAGAGGTCACCTTTTTACTGATGCTTGACTACTACTATCCAGAATATAAGGAAGAAGACTTAATCGAACATTATACGAAAGCAAAAGAACTTCTCAATCAGCTTCTTTCCGGGTTGAAATTCATATCGAAAAACGAGACCATCGAAGCATTCTTCAAGAGACTCCCCTATATAAGGAAGACATTGAACACCTCGATAGAAGCCATATTTGTAGGTGATCCCGCTTCCGTATCGAAACAACAGATTGTTTTAGAATATCCCGGTTTTGAAGCAATTCTGTTCTATCGTATCGCACATGAATTCTATCTTCTCCATCTTCCGCTTTTATCCCGTTCTATCTCGGAAATCGCACACCATCATACTGGAATCGACATCAATCCTGGTGCCACAATCGGCGATTACTTCTTCATCGATCATGGCACTGGTATCGTAATCGGTGAAACAGCCCTCATCGGAAATCACGTCAAGCTTTACCAGGGGGTTACATTAGGTGCGCTTTCATTAAGCAAGGGAAGAGATTTGCAGGGAATGAAAAGACATCCTACTGTTGAGGACTATGTGACGATCTATTCCAATGCTGCCATATTCGGTGGTGACACCGTAATCGGCACGCATTCCACAATCGGAGGTGACGTTTATCTTACTCACTCTGTCAAGCCCTATAGCATTGTTTTACAGACGGATAAGAATCTGACTATCTTAACTAATGAACAGCATAAGAAAAACGAGAGGCATTAGCTTCTCATTTTTCTTATGCGAATCCGAGACAAATATAGCAAAATAATGTTAAAATCTTCTCATAGGAATTCAATTCCTATGTTTTGTTTTCTATTCCGTTCTCTATATTCCAAGATATATCAGAAAGAGGGAAAATATGGCAAATGAATTGACGAAGAAGGCGATGGAACAGGCTTTCATGAAATTGCTCTCTCAGAAGCCATTCAAGAAGATCACGATTTCCGATATCACAGAGGAATGCGGAATCAACCGTATGACTTTTTATTACCACTTTGAAGATATCTACGCTCTTCTTGATTACAGTCTGAAATATGAGATGGAGAAGGCGTTGAACGGAAAGTTCGACGCTTCCACTTGGATGGAAGGATTAAGGAATATCTTTGAGGTCTCCTATAACTACAAATCCTTAGTCATCAACGCATACAAATTCAACTCAAGAGGAAATGTAGAGAACATATTGGATCCCATCGTCTACAACCTCACCTATCATGTCGTCAAGGAAGAAGCAACTGGCCATAATGTTCCAGAAGAGGATTTGATGTTTGTCGCTGACTGCTATAAGCATCTTCTTATTGGCATCGTCCTTGATTGGATCAAGAACGATATGAAGGATGATTATCAGATCCTGATGAAGAAGGTTGAGAATTTCTTAATCGGTGAGACCGAATGGATTCTTTCCAAGTTTGAGAAGAATTGACATTTCTCTCTTTAGGTCTACATTAGGTTAAATCCATATAATTTACTTTTACAATAGGAGGTGTTTTATGAGAATACTTTTAGTGGATGATGAAAGAAGCTTCGTTTTGGCTATGAGGGAGATTCTAATACAGAATCGATATACAGTCGATTTTGCCCTTGATGGAGAAGAGGCGCTTGAATACTTAGAGAGAGAAAAATTCGACTGTCTCTTACTCGATATCATGATGCCTAATGTTGATGGATATACCGTCTTAGAGACAATACGTAAGAGAGGGGATAAGACCCCTGTCATCTTCCTTTCCGCCAAAAGTGATGTCGATGACAAGGTCAAGGGTTTTGAATTGGGTGGCGATGATTTTCTATCCAAGCCTTTCTCAAGCAAAGAGCTATTGGTTCGACTGAAAGCAATCTTAAGAAGAAAGGATGGATTAACCGATTCAAACCTCTCCTATGAAGGATTGATCCTTGACACTTCCGCTTTCACTTTGAATTATGGGGACAACAAGATTGCTCTATCTAGCAAAGAGTATCAGCTCATGGAGATATTTTTAAGAAAACCAGAAAACATCCATTCCTCTGAGGCATTGATGAAGGAGGCATGGAGCATCGATTCCTACTCTGATGTCTCTTCTCTTTGGGTCTTCATATCCAACCTGAGAAAAAAACTTAGAGACATCAATTCACCCTTCACCATCAAGTCGGAAAGAGGTTTAGGCTACCGACTGGAGAAGAAGAATGTTCAATAAGCTCCGTACCCGTTTTTCCCTTCTTGTCACAGGTATCACATTCATCGTTCTCTTTGTTATCGTCATCATCATTAATGTTTCAATCTACTTCAATGTGACAAACCGTCTCTGTTCAAGAGCAAAACTAGCATACTATAAACCACTTACAATCACAGAAAAAGCAGATTCTGGCTCAGATGGGGATAAAAAACTGGACTATAGCAAAATGCTTCCCCGCTACTTCTTCATCGAAAAGGATGGGGACACCTACACATTGATTGATAATGCGGTTTATGGAGTGAGTATCACAGACTACAACGCTGCCGGAGAAGAAGTGTTCTCCAGGAAAAGCGATTGCGGTTTTTATTTGAATTACTATTTCTACAGAAAGAACAACAAGGCAGTCTTTTTAGATGCTATGAGTGAACAGGAAACAATGAACAGCGCCTTTATTCTCTCTTCTAGTGTTTCCGCAGCTGCCTTTATTCTAATCTCCGTATCAGGTTTCCTACTCTCCAAGAAGGTCATCAAGCCCTATGAGGAGCTTTATCAGTCTCAGTGTCGATTCCTCACAGATGCCTCCCATGAATTGAAGACTCCTCTTGCTATCATCACAGCCAATCTTGAAATCTTGGAAAAGGAAGAGAAAACAGAAAACAAATGGATTGTCTCTAGCATGGCACAGACAGATAAGATGAGATCATTAGTCAATGAGCTTGTCTTACTGAACAAGATTGAAGAAAGCAACGGAAGACTCGAGAAAGAAGAATTTGATGTCGGCACAGACTTCATTGAAGCCAGTGACTGTTTTTCTTCTCTTGCCATTGAAAAGAATGTACAGTACAGCATCGATGCAAAAGAAGGAGTTACGATGTCTGCTAATGAGAATATGATGCTAAAGCTTTTTGGCATCCTGTTAGACAACGCATTCAAATATGTCAATGATAACGGCTTTGTCGCCCTCTCTTTGAAAGAGGAAAAGAAAAAAATCATACTGACTTTCCAGAACAGCGCAGAGAAAGTGGACAAGGTAAAGATGTCTCATTGCTTTGAGAGATTCTATACGGTGGATGAATCTCATTCTCATCATTCTAGTGGGTATGGGATCGGTCTATCTATCGCTTACGCTATCGTAACTGAGAATAACGGGACAATCAGCTGTAACGCAGACGATGTCAGAAACATTGTCACTTTCACCCTCACTTTCAAAAAATAAAATCGATTAAGGCATATTTAAACTTATTTTCTTAGAATAGGTCATCCAAAGGAGGAAACACCTATGAAGAAAAATAAGTTTTTGCCGCTACTAGCCTTAGTTATGTTAGCATCCTGTCAATCTGCAACCGATACAAATAGCACCCAAGGGAATACATCTTCCTCATCCAGTTCTTCTGGTTCCTTTTCCTATACGGATGAATTAGATGCTTTTGTTGAAGAAGATGAAATCGACATTCTTTCTGACTATGATATTCAAGAAGAAGAGACTCTTCCTGAATCCTATACAGAAATCGATGTATCCAGTATTTCAAGTGGAGAAAGCTACACCATATCCACAGGTGGCACCTTTCTCTTGACAAATGAGAATGCCAATGCAAGAATCATCGTAGATACTACTGATGATGTTACACTTTTACTCAACAATGTTTCCTTGACCTCTTTAACGGATGCACCGCTTGAGGTTAAGACTGCTAACTCCTTTACGATCAAAGCGTTATCCAAGACAAAAAACTACTTCAAAGATAGTGAAAACAACACAAGTGAGGCCTGTATCCTTGTCAAGAAAGTGAAGCTCACAATCGAAGGAAGCGGATATCTCTATGTTGCTGGCAAGGGTCTATCCAACGATACAATCGATTCCGGTGTCGGCATTCAAGCCGCCAAAGGAATCACGATAAATGATACTCATATCCTAGTCACTGAATCTACCTCTCATGCTTTAAATAGCAAAGCTGGATTCGAGATCAATTCCGCTAAGCTTAGCCTCATCTCAAAAAAAGACGCCATCCATTCCAAGGAAGGTGGCGCAACAATCACTTCCTCTATCATCAATTCCGATACCTATGGCGATTCTATCGATGCTTATGGTGAAGTCACTATATCCTCTTCTTCTACTCATGTTGTGACACATGGAGAATATGTTCTCTATGATGCTTCCTTAGATACGGATAATTCGCTTTACGAGGATTCCAAATACATCTTAGAGAATGGCGAATACAAGAAGATATCCAGTGATGATATGTCTCGTTATAATACTCGTTACTACCTATCTCAGAAATGCAAAGGATTCAAGAGTGAAGGAAAAGTCTCTATTCACGGCGGTGATTACTACTTCTATACGGCCGATGATTCTCTTGCCAGTGACAGTGAGATTGAAATCCTCTCCGGAGACTTTGTCTTCTATACATTGGATCAGGCAATCAATTCCGATCAGATTCTCAATATCGGTGTCAGTCAAAACACCGAGGATCTTAAAATTCACATCTATCATTCTTATGAGGGAATCCAAGGTGGAAACATCTATTTCAATAGCGGATACGTCTATATTGAAAGCACTGACGATGGAATCAATGCAACCAGTGATACGTTAGAGAATGTCTCGATGAATTTCCATACGGATGCGACTGTCTATGTCTATGCGGAAGGTGACGGCATCGATTCCAATGGTGACATCACAATGGATGGCGGAAACCTCTTTGTCTTCGGTCCGACTAATGGTGGAAATAGTTCTCTTGATTATGATGGCACTTTTACCTACACAGATGGAACAATCTTCGCTTTCTCCGAGCAGGGAATGATCGAAACACCTTCTACTAATGCGATGAATGTAGCCTCCTTGAATTTAGGAAGCTATGAGAAGAATGCGATTCTATCCTTCCTCATCGATGATTATGAGTTCTCCGCTATCCTTCCTAAGTCCTACGCCAAACTCAACGTCATAATCGGAAGCAGATATATGACATACAATAGCACACTCCGTGTCATTTCTCCGACTAGTGGAAAGATCACCTACACAAATAGCATCTATACGGGGGAGAAGGTTTCTGATTCCGATACGGATATCGCTAGTGTCAGCATCCAATTAGGTCTTACCACCTATGGTGGCTCCAATAATGATAGACCGGGTGGAGGAGATAACCCTCAACCTGGCGGAAACGGTGGAGATAGACCGGACAAGCCGTAATTCGATATACATAAAAAGCATCTAGACTCATTATCAAGAATGAAATCTAGATGCTTTTTACTTACTTTTCATTATCGTTGAGGTATTCGTTTAGATTTTCACAGATCTTCATCATTGTCATCATGAAGCACTTTGCATCTTCACTAGGGATTCCTTCTCTTGCTTTTTCTAATGCAGGATAGATTTCTTTCTGTATATCCATTGCTAAGAGGTCACCGCTGACTGTCAACGATATTTTTCTTTTGTATTTTCCTGAATCATCATAAGCGATGAATTCTTTTTCTTCTAGTATCTTCAACGCTTTTGATACCGCTGCTTTATCCTCTAAGGTATATGAGACAAGTTCTGTAGTTGATAGCGGTCCTTTGTACTTCAAATAGAAAAGACATTCGACATGAATGGTCTTCAGACCTCTCTTTTTGATGACTCCTTCCTTCAGCTGATAGAGAAAACGAGACAACGTCTTTATATAGGTGAGAATGTAATCTACTCTTTGGTTGATATCCATACTCTTTAAAACCCTCCGTTTGGATACTGTCATCTCTTCTTGCTACTATTGATATAGAACCGATTGAGTAAGCTTCATGCTTACGAATACGAAACTAATATCGTAATTGTCGATATGTTATAGTCTATCTATTTTAAACGAAATCTGATGTTTATACAACATCCAAGATATTTTAAATCGACATTTCATTTTGGCAATATATATAAATGAATCCATATCTTTTTTGAGAAGAAATGAAAACTTTTACTGAAATAAGCATTCCTTTTTTGTATAATGTATAAGCCTTGCAAAAATGGTTTCTGTTCAATTGCTCAATCATTTTTATACATAGCAAGACGATATATGGGCGTATGGTGGAATTGGTAGACACGCAAGACTTAGGATCTTGTGCCATTGGCATGCAGGTTCGATTCCTGTTACGCCCACCACTAAAGTTACTTGCCTCCGCATGAGTACGGAGGTTTTTTTCGTTTCTTGCACGTTAGGACGATGCTGCAGCCAAGGTAGAATTCACCAAAATCGATTTATTTCCATTAAAAGTACAAATTATTGTACTTTTTTCTACATATCATCACCCTTTCTTATTATAATGATATTATTAATGACAGGAGGCAACATATGTATAAGATAGATAAAATCATTGAAAATGCTTTAGCTAGATTGATCGCAAGTAATAAACGTAATAGGTTGTATGTTCAGGACATTCACGCTCAGTGCATTCATTTCATCGGAGATGAAAAAAAGACAGAAAAGAAGGTTCTGTCGTTTTGTGAGGAAAACGATATCCAATTGAAAATCATTGACGTACTTAAAGAAGATAACGGTCAGAAGACAAATCTATCTGAATTGTTTGATGAACTTCAGAAAGACTGTGCTCTACTATATTTGAAAAACTACACCAAGACAAGGCCCAATGTCCGATACAAGTTCTCCTGTATCTATAAAAATCAATGTGCCCCTAATGAATATGGCATCGTGAAAAAAGAAGGCCTAGAGTATTTAGGAACAATCATCATTTCTTCCAATGATGATTTTTTTCAATTAGATTGTAGCGAAGAGTCATGTTTTAGACATGTTAACCTTAATTAAAAGAAAGAGGATTCAAACTATGATGAACGTTGACAAAAAGAGTCAGAAGGTAGCTGAGATTGTTTCCGTTCTTAGAATATACTTTGAAAAGACAAGTCCACATCACACATTAAAGAACAACGAAATCAAATCTATCGCAAAAAATGAATATGGTGTAGAAATCGAAAAAAGAAGACTGTCAGATATCATCAATGCAATTGAAGATATCTCTAAGAATAGCCCAAAATTGCTGCCATTCAAAGTCAATACAAGTGGAAACAAATTTTTCCGTGAAGGATTCATTCTTTCAGATGATGACATCGATTTAATCATTCAAACACTAAATGAGTCTTCCCTGATTTCAGATGATGAGAACGATGATCTTCAAAAGCACTTAAAGGCTTTGCAGTCTTTCGGGCATCAGTCCTACGCACAGAAAAGCAGAAAAGCCTCGAATCCTAGAATCAAGGAATTCCGAAGTTTGAAAAACTTGGCAAAGAAAAAGGATGCATCCAATAATGGAGCCCGTTTTTTTACATTTGACTATGACACTATCACCGATGATGAACTGTTTGTCTATCCTAACATCCCACTAAAAAAAGGAATGGGATTGAACGGCTTTGTCATCGACATAATCAATTGCGAAGATGGTGAAGCTCGTATTTGCCTCTTTGGGAATCTTAGAACAGATAAGAGAATATGCCAAGAATATTCAGTATTGATCATTCTGCCAGTTTCTAAAATAAAGATTGAGCCCAATACGGAAAAAGATGATTGGAGTCTTGATGATATGAAGTATGACTTGTGTTTCACATACGGAAACACCATGCATTACAAGAATGCTGTTGAAGCTATAGAAAAGTATAAACAGGGCGATGATTCTGTCGTTTTCAACTTTGAAATAAAATACAGAAATTGCGATATAGATATCATTGAATCTCATGACAAAATAGTAAAAGTAGCTCTAAAGAAATTCTATCCATCACAATATGATAAACTAAAATTCATTCCACATCCTGACAATACGATACATGTCAAGTTCAATTCAACAATAGCTCGTTTCTATAAGTTTTACTGTTCCAATATTAAGTTATTGGGAATAATAGGAGTCGTATCCCCTGACTTCGTAGCAAGTATACTAGTCTACTATTCAGAAAAAATGAGCGAAGGAAACACAAGGCAGAAAAGCAAATAAGAATTGACTATAAGTGTCAGCGCCATAATGATTCATCAAGAGCTTTATCAACTATATGATTGATTTACGCTAAAAAATACAATTATTTGTATATTATTCTAGATCAAACATATTTGTATTTGTTTGCTTGTATACTATTCGTACAACGAAACAAGGAGGCGGAAACTAGATGGATCTTAAAAAGCATTGATGAAAAAGATATGAAAAGCCGATGACTTACTAAGAATATCTACGTTTGTTAGATGAAAGAGACAATAATGGGGGCAAAGCAAATGAGTAACACAGACGACATTATCAATTCTCTGAGTTGGAATACGAGACTCTTCTTTGCAGACTTCATTAAGACATTCGAAAACAAAATCGATGTGGATGCCAATGACAAAATTTTCGCCATAGATGAAACTGATTATTTAGACATGGCAATCTTTTGTCAAAACGATAAAAGAGCTAATAATTTCAATGAAATTTTGCTATTAAATCATTTCGTAAGCGATGAGCTTTTCATTGTTATGTTATGTTCCTCTGTAATTTCCAAATTTTCTCATTAAAAGCATTCATTTTAAACGAGAAATTGAAAGGAGTCCGCCATGAATAATCCTAAAGAAAAATGTTGGGTATTGAAAAACAACGAAAAAGTAATGGAATTTTGCGATTTCGCAGAAGCAAAAAAAGCTTTTCGAATTTCTATTAGGAATGCGCTGAATGATGAAGATGCTTATACCGATGGAGTGCCTTTTTCACTTGGTGCTTATTTCTCAGGCAAATATGATGATCGTTCAATAAGCGACCAAGAAATCGTTATTGATAAGAGAATTGAGTTCATTCTTGATTTGATTTCTTCACCATATCCAATCGATTATGTAGATGACATGCTCTTAAAGAAACTAGACCTACTCCTTCCTACAAGTTATTTTTATTCGGGGACGAATCAATTTGATGAGGAAGTAGAAATATCCATCGACAAAAATAACGATGACATTGATCTTCGTATAGATGTTGATGATAACATTGAAAACAACATGCTTTATACAAATGCTTTTGTTTTAGAGAATGAGGA
>CAVILQ010000012.1:59908-64795 GCA_963643715.1 bacterium
GAATGAGGATAAACTTTATTACTTTGAATCAAAGGAAACAATCTCAACTTCGAACAGTCGAGATAAACTTGGAAAAACATTATATTCCTATATAACACTAGAAAAGAAGCATATGCATTCATTGACGAAAGCCAACGATGCATCTAACAAGACGAAATGAAACGAATAAAAAGAGGATAAAACTATGAACACTGATTTTACTAATACTTACAATATGCCTGTTTTGGAAGAAGGAAAGAATCCTTGGTTTTCTTCAACCATCTGCAAGTTAGGCCTTAAAATGAACAACAGAGTAATCGAACTAAATGATCAGAACTCGAAAATCGTTGAAAGCCATATTAATGCTAACCCCAATTATTCCGGAAACTATTGCAAAAAGATCTATGAGTATCATTGTTTAAAGAACAATGGCGATTTTCCAAAATATAACAAGGACGCTGTCACTGATCTTGTTCGCATGATTGACTTTGAAAACAGCACCAACGTCTGGAAATTTCACAAAAACCACGTAGAAGAAATGGTCGACTACATCATTGATCCGAAAAATGATTTTTGGAAAAGACTCGACAAAGGTGACATTGATTTAGTAGATGATTTGAAGAAAGCAAGCGGTGCTACTACAGAGGGGCCAAAAAGTCTCGCCTCCAAGATTTGCAAATATTTCTCTGAGATATTTTACGGAAAAGATGGTTATTACATCAACGATCAAGTCATCAGACATGTTTTACCCTATTACATCACATATTACGAAATAAAATGTCGTCTTCCAAAACTAACTAAGACTGCTTTCGAGAACATATCATATTCCGATTTATTTAATCAACTAGAAGATTTACGAGATTTTGTAAACGGAAATCATAACTGTTTTCTAAATAGAAGCCAATTAGATCACATCATGTGGTATTGCTATCGATACGGGAAATAATCCTATAAACAAAAGGGGAGGGGAACACATGAAATACATAGATGTCATCAAGTTACCTTCTCAGGAATCGATCAACAATTACTTTGCCGGATTGAATCATTATCTTTATCCTTGGACAATTTTCTTTCAAAATGGATTTGAATGGGTTAATTGCAAAGATATTACGATTTTCTATGGCAACAATGGTTCTGGCAAATCAACTCTACTGAATTTGATTGCAGAAAAAATATCTGCACATAGGGGCCACGAATTTTTCAAGGATGTCATTTACAATGATTATTCTAACGAAGTTCATCCTTTTGATGACTTCCTTACGGAAATCGACATAAAAATGTCGTATGACGATTATGGTGAAAAAACTGTCCTTCCAAAAACGAGAAGAATTATCACAGGAGAAGATATCTTTAAGAAAATCGATAAGAGATCGTATTACAACAGAACGGCGCAGGAAAAGATCAATAACATCAGAGAGAGGCAGCAATCTCTAAAAAATCAAAGTGCGCGCTTGACTAGCTTAAATGAGATTGACAAATTCTCAAAGATTATTGAAGCCAAAAAACTAAGCAAGGCGAAATATGCAAGAATCCACGGCCCCGTAAAAGAAACGATGAAGTCGAACGGGGAAACAGCAATTGAATATTTCCAAAAAGCTTTTGAAAGCAATGGAATATACTTGCTTGATGAACCAGAGAATTGTCTTTCACCAAGTTTCCAATTGGAGCTTATCAATATGATTCAAGAGATGAGTTCTTATTTTAGTTGTCAATTCTTCATCTGCACGCATTCCCCTTTTATATTGAGTTTGAAGAATTCTGTTATCTATAACCTAGATTCAGAACCAGTCATTCCACAAAATTGGGAAGAATTAGAAAATGTAAAAATCTATTATGAATTTTTCAAGACGAACGAAGCAAAATTCAAGAAATAAAATGAATGTTATATGGCAACTATGAAAGAAAAGAATGCAACAGATAAAGAGGTTGTTCCACAACAGGTATAATCTTAGAGGATTTATACAGGTTCTAAGGCTTAATCAACTTGGTGCTGTTTTCATCCAATCTGATTTTCATTCAGCAATGCTTTCATGGAAGAAATCAGATTATCATATGTAAAGGTGTCACTCTTGATATAGATTTCAAGGATTGAAACATAGCAATTAGCATACATCAACAGAAGCAGCTCTATATCTGTTTCATTTAAATTTTTGATATCTCCTGTCTTTTCTTTCAGTTTTGATATCATGCACTCTTTCAATGTATTTTGAAACGATTTGAAATTGGAAGCATTGGAAAAGACATCAACATTATGATTCTTCAAGTTCAAAAGGGAGCTTTCCACAATGGAATAGTAGTACTGATTGAATGTCTCATTCTCACTTGTTTTCCTATTGCTTACAACTTTATCAAACCACCTATCAATCAGTATGTGAATCAGATCATATTTATCCTGATAGTAGCAATAGAAGGTCACCCTTCTGATTTTTGCTTTCTCGCAGATATCCTTGACAGTGATATGTTCAAAATCTTTTTCTTCCAATAATACAGCAATAGCATCATCGATGGAAGACAATGTCCTCTCTACTCTGAGATCCATTTTTTCTTACCTTTTCCTTCCTTTGTCAGTTAACTTTCAGAAATCGATTTTTGACTTTTGAATACCGACTCTTTTTATATTATAGTGGATTATAGCCAGATGTTAAATAACTAACACAAGTAAGGAGAAAAGCAATGAGTAAAGTCTATGTCATCACCGGTGGCGGAAGCGGAATGGGTCTTGCCACTATCGCAAAATTAGGCAAGGAATCTACCATCGTCATCACAGGAAGAACAAAAGAAAAACTAGAAAAAGCAGCAGATGAGCTGATTCGTCAAGGCTATCACATCGAGTGCATCGCCTGTGACGTTTCAAAGATAGAGGATGTTAAGAAACTTGTCGATTTTTCAGTATCCTTTGGCGAAGTAGCTGCCGTCATCCATTCCGCAGGCGTTTCACCGCACATGGGAGACGCTGAAACAATCCTGAGAATCAACTCTTTAGGAACCCATTATATTGACCAGGAATTCAAGAAAGTGATGAACGGCGGTGTCATCATCAATGTCTCAAGCATGGCCGCTTATCTTCTTCCGAATATGCTTCTTCCAATCAAAAAGTATCCATTGATTTTCAAGAACGAAGAACTCTTCATCAAGAAATGCACAAAGAAAGCAAAGATACTAGGAAAGAAACAGGAATCCAATCTCGGATATCCGATTTCCAAGAACTTCGTCTGCTGGTACACCAAGAGAATAGCTAATGAGATGTATGAAAAAGGAATCCGTGTCATCTCCGTTTCCCCAGGTAATTTTGAAACACCGATGGGAAACCTAGAATCTGAGCAAGGAAATGACTTCCTGAAGAAAGCAGCTATTAAACGTTTTGGAAAAGTTGATGAAATCGCTTCATTGTTTGTCGCATTGATTTCACCAGAATTCGGATATCTTACAGGAACCGACATTGTCTGCGATGGCGGTACTGTCGGAAATCTATCTGTCTATTCCAAAAAAGAGCAAAAATCATTCAGAATCTAATCCTTTCGGATGACTACATTAGGTAGAGGAGCTAGTCTTCTCTACCTATTTTTATATAGGAATTTATCTAACAACAGTCATTCATTTCATGGATTGATTTTAAGATAACAGAATAAAATTTTTACCTCATCCATATAAAAAATCATTTACTCCGCATTGAAAATCCGTGCTAAAATAAGGTTATCAAAGCATTTCAAAGGAGGAGATTGATTATGTCTCTTATCATTACAATCGCCCGTGAATTTTCTTCTGGCGGAAGAGAATTGGGACGAAGAATCGCCGATGAGCTTCACATTGCCTACTACGATAAGGAAATTCTTGAAGATATTGAAAAGAAGACTCCGTATTCTATGTCCTACATCGAAAAGGTCAGTGAGAACCGTCCTATCATCCTACCTCCTATCAATTATGGTTCCTCTTTCTCTCTTTACCCTGATGTATCTCTTCAGCAGAACATAGACATCCATTCAGCTCAGTCTGAAATCATTCACGAGTATGCGATGAAATCCGATTGTGTCATCATCGGTCGTGGAGCCGACTATGTTCTACGCGATATGAATCCTTTCCGCATCTATGTCTATTCCGACATGGAAAGCAAGGTAAAGCGCTGCAAAGAAAGAGAAGCAAAAGGTGAAAACTTCACTGACAAACAGCTTGCAAGAAAAATCAAATCCATCAACAAAAAGAGAAAAGATTATTACGAATACTACACTGGCAGAAAATGGGGTGCGAAAGAGAACTACGATATGATGATCAACACCTCTGGTATGAATATCAAAGAGATGGCTCATAACCTTGCTATCCTCATTAAAGAAATTCAGTTAGAGCAGAAAAAGTAAAGTAATAGGTCTGTAAAGCATTCATTGTTCCTATTCGAAGTTAGGAAAGAAATGCTTACAGACCTTTTTCTTATTTAAGTTCTTTTAGATATGTCACACTTTTTTGTATATGTTTTAGAGGTTTCGACACACTTTTTTGTAAAACAAAATCATGCAGTTGTCAATTTTCAAAGATATCAGATCCGTTACAGGCAGTCATTTTGCAATGGTATTTTGTACAAATAACATCCGGAAGATGTTTTAGGCATGTAAATCATAGTTAGCCATTCACATCATCATAAGAACGAAAAGGATTTGATTTTAAAAAAACATTTGTGATTTCTTCAATAGGCATGCAAAAACCATTATCGAGATGGAGAGTTGTCCGCCTTATAGTTATATATAAATATATATATCCTATATAAAGATACCTGAGTCAATATAATGGGTGCAAACTGAAAAAAGACAACAAAAGCGAGAAAAATGTTTAAATTTACAAAATCATAAAATTTGTATCATTTTCTCTTGACAATACAATTGTTTATGTTAGAATGTAAGCACCAAGAGATACAAATCG
>CAVILQ010000013.1:0-36850 GCA_963643715.1 bacterium
CAAAATAAGATTCTCAACCAGGAAAAAGATATTAACTTTGGTTCCATATACGAAAATGCTATTGCAGAAGAACTCGTTTCTAAAGGATTTGATTTATATTATTTTAAAAATAATAGACTTGGTGAAATTGACTTCCTTATCGAAGATAAAGGTAATGTCATTACTTTAGAAATCAAGTTTGGAAAGAACTATAAAAAACATAACGCATTAGACAATATATTATCTAACGATCCTAGCATTCAATCAGGCTATATACTTTCCAATAACAACATAGAACAAGACGGAAAGAAGATTTATCTTCCTATTTATATGATCATGTTCTTCGCGAAAGAAGAAACGCATGACATGTTGTATCAGATTAATTTGTCTGATTTATAATTTGTGTGGATAATGTACTGCACCCCACTTGTTGGACCAAGGGGCATGGGCAAGGATGAATGAAGCACATGTGCTTCATTCATCGGCGCCGCTCCAAAGCCACAGGAGGGGCTTTTTAGATGAAGTACACGTTCTTCGCTGTTTTTTATTTCACTATCTTTCTTCTCGGAAGTAAGCAACACCCAACGACTGAGGCGGCTGATTTTCCTTTTTCTTTTTCATCGAATTGATGATCAGAATGATGATTGTCACAAGATAAGGAAGTATCTGCAAGAGGTCGTTGAATCCCGTGAAATTGAATTTCGAAGAGATCATAACCGGAACATAAGTATAAGCCCAATAGCAGAAAGCAAACAATGGGGCACCCCAGATCAGATGAATCGGTTTCCACGCGATGAATATGACTAAGGCAACTGCAAGCCATCCAATCGCTTCAATATTGTTGTTTGTCGACCACAATCCGTGAGTGTAGTCAAGAACATAAGTCATACCGCCCAGTCCACAGAATCCACATCCAATCAAGGTAGCGACATACTTATATAATCCAACACGGATACCGGCGGCATCTGCTGTTGCCGGAGATTCACCCACTGCACAGACATTCAGGCCTAATCTCGTTCTGGTGAAGAAGATATAGGCAATGATACTGAAGAAGATTGCAAGATAGGTCATGAATCCATGATCGAATAGAATTCTTCCGACATACGGAATATCCTTTAGATAAGGAATTCCCTGATTAAATACAGTACCGGCAAAGGAAAGCTTATAGTCTCTTAATCCTAAGGAAAGAGAAAGAAATTTACCAAAACCGACACCGAATGAGGCAATGGCAAGCCCCATAACATTCTGATTGCATCGGAATGTGACACAGACAACAGAATAGATAAGACCGAAGATCATACCGACAGCAAAGGAAACGAATAATGCAATCAATACCGTGACAATAGCGATAGGATTGTTATTGTCCTTTTCATAGACCATACAGCAGACATAAGCGCAGATAGCGGAGAAATACATGATACCAGGAACACCTAAGTTCAGATGTCCGACTTTTTCTGTAATGGTTTCTCCTAATCCGGACAATGCTAGAATAGCTCCGAATCCAATTGCGATGGATAACCAGGAAAGAATGCTCTCAACCATGGTACACCTCCTTTTTCAATAATCCTTTTGTCAATATCTTCTTGTATCGTTTATCATGATTGACTGGTGTGGAACGGACAATATGATAACGGAGGAAGAAGGTGGCGAGCATAATAGCGATAATGATGATGAAGAGAATGAGCTCTGTAGAGTACTCATTCAATGTTGACGCATAGGAGACATTGGATAAATTTCTCGCTCCCTTATCCAAAAAGACAATCAAAGAAGAATAACCAATCATAACAAATGGATTGAAATTGGATAACCAGCAGACAATGACTGCGGTAAATCCATAGCCTCCACTTGTTGCCTGAGATATCGTATGATCAAAGCAGGCGACATAGAAGAATCCCATCAATCCGCAGATAGCACCGCTTAAGAACATTGTTCTACGAATAACATGTCCGACATTGATACCCGTATATCTTGCAGTAGAAATAGAGTCTCCGACAACACGGATCTCATATCCGTGTTTTTTCATCTTGATATAGAAATAAATAAAGAAAGTAAGGAAGAGAACGACAAGAAGAGGAATGATGACTCTGCTATTTAGATAATTCGTCACAAAGCTATCGATACTACTAACACCGGTCTTGAAGTCTACCCATCCTCTTTTTGTCGATGGATTGATTGTGCCTAATGCACTCTTAGAACCTCTCCAACGATCAACACAGAATGTAACAAGAGCGATGGCGATATAGTTCATCATCAATGTGAATAAGGTTTCGTTAGTATTCCACTTTGCTTTGAAGATACTAGGAATATATGCCCAGATTCCTCCACCAATCATCGAAAGGAAGAAGGAAATCAGAATAACACCATAGGACGGAATGCTCTCCGGAAGTTTAAGCATGCATAAGGATGTGACTAAAGCACCGATTAATACCTGACCCTGTGCACCAATATTCCAGAATTTCATCTTATAAGCAGGAACTAAGGCAAGACCAATTCCAAGAAGAAGGACAAGTTCTTTGACAAAGGACCAAAACTTGATTTTGTTTTCAAAGGTTCCCATGAAGATATATTTGATGGCTGGAAATGGATTCTTCATCGAGACAACCCATAAGAAGAAGATTGAAAGGAGAAGGGCTGTTCCGATAGTCAGAGATATACTGAGCAATTTTGTTTTCCAGTTGACATCATTCCTTTTCGCAACGCGAAACGGAAAAACTTTCGTTGCTTTTTCTTTCATTTCAGTTTTCTCCCATGACTTTTGCCATCATCTGGCCGACTGTCTTCTTATCTGTCGTTCTAGCATCAACGATGCCGGATACTTTACCGTCGCAGAGAACAAGGATTCTATCGCAAAGCGCTAATAGGACATCCAAATCCTCACCGACATAGATGATTGCAGTTTCTTTCTTCTTCTGTTCATTCAGAATCTCATAAATCAGATAAGAAGTATTGATATCCAAGCCTCTTGTCGCATAGGCAGTGAGCAAAAGCCTAGGGGCTGTTGCAATCTCTCTTCCGACTAGAACCTTCTGTACATTACCGCCAGAAAGAGTTCTTACCGGTGTATCGATAGAAGGAGTGACAACATCCAATCTTGTTTTAATATCTTCCGCAAGAGCATGAGGCTTCTTGATATGGAGATTGCTGTCTCTTCCTTCTTCATAACTACGGAGAAGCATATTTCCTGTCATGCCCATGTCACCGACAAGACCCATACCAAGTCTGTCTTCCGGAACAAAGGCAAGACGAATACCAAGTTTCTTGATCTGCTTTGGAGTCATACCGACAATCTCTTCATCCAAATCACCATTGGAGAAGATCATCGAAGAACCTTTTTCGCATTTCTGAAGTCCGCTCATCGCCTCTAACAGAGCCTTTTGACCACTTCCGCCGATACCAGCAATACCTAAGATTTCACCAGTATAGCAATCAAAGGAGACATCATCCAATGTCTTGACATTCTCCTGATTGTAGGTAGTAAGATGCTGAACTGAGATTCTCTTCTTTCTTCTAGTAGGTTCTGGTCTATCAATTTCAAGATGAACATGCTGACCAACCATCATGTCTGTCAATATCTCTTCGTTAGCGTCTTTCGTATTGATGCATCCAATCATTTCGCCTTTTCTTAAAATGGCAACCCTGTCAGATAAAGAGAGAACTTCATTGAGCTTATGAGTGATAATGATGATTGCCTTTCCATCCTCCCTCATCGCACGGAGAACATTAAATAATGTCTCCGATTCCTGAGGAGTCAAAACGGCAGTCGGCTCATCCAAAATCAGAGTGTTCACACCACGATAAAGAAGTTTGACAATCTCCACAGTCTGTTTTTCAGAAACAGACATCTCGTAGATTTTCTTCTCCGGGTCGATGACAAAGCCATACTTCTTTGCGATAGCATTGATTTTCTCATCGATTTTCTTTTTGTTGAGGAAGAACGAACCCTTCAGACCTAGAACAATATTCTGTGCAGCCGTGAAGGTATCGATCAGTTTGAAATGCTGATGCACCATTCCGATACCATATCGGAATGCATCTTTCGGAGAAGAAATCCGAATGACAGAATGGTCTAACGTGATTCTGCCCTCATCTGGATAGTAAATGCCAGAGAGCATATTCATCAAAGTTGTCTTACCTGATCCGTTCTCTCCTAAAAGAGAAAGAATCTCACCAGGATAAATGGTGAGATTGACATCTTTGTTGGCGTAAACGGAGCCAAATCGTTTGCTGATGTGGTGTAATCGTATCTGATTTCCCATATATCACTCCTATATTAAATAAATCAGGAGGGCAGATGCCCTCCTGAAAAACAGACTCTACTTACTTTGTCTTATTTGTCCAATTGATTCCGTCAATCTTGATATCGAAATACGGTGCGGAGCGAATGACGCTTTCCTCGACATAGGTATCATTTCCTTCGGTCTTAACCGTTTCAACAGTTTCGCCTTTATAAACAGTTGTAGCAGGATTGGTAGAATAATCCATGAAGGAGAAATCGTGCTTATGAGATGTCAGCTTCTGATTATCGACAGTGAACTTTGTCGTGTCAAAGACATGGAAAGAACCATCCTTTATCTTGCTAACAGCAGCATCAACAGCCGCCTGTGTTCCTTCTGCACAGGATGAACCTAAAGCAGTGATTCCAACAGCATTGGTCTTGTATCCTTCAGACCAGTCCTTGGAAACAGTCTTTCCTTCCATAGCAGTTCTCATCGCATATTCATAATAGACTTCCCAGTTATTAGTAGAGGAAGTCAAAGCAGCGTGAGGAGCAACACTAAGCATATCAACATTGTAACCGACAGAATAGCAGACCTTTCCGCTTTCTAAAAGGGATTCGACTTTGCTCGGTGCACCAGTAGAGTCAGCATGCTGACCAATGATGACACAGCCTCTGTTGACTAAGTTCTCGGCAGCTGTTCCTTCTTTATCGATATCAAACCAGGAATCGGTGAATTCGACATCCATGGAAACATTCTCAACAACAGATTTCACACCAAGATAGAAAGCAGTATATCCAGAGATGACTTCAGCATAGGTATAAGCACCGACATAGCCGATCTTATAATTTCCGTCGCTGTCTTTGTTAGAATCAGTCAGTTTTCCAGCATCGATAAGTTCTTTCAGTTTCATACCGCCGACAATACCAGAGACATATCTAGCCTCATAGATGTTGGTGAAAGCATTATTGAGATTATTGATGCCAGAGATAGCAGCAAAATCACCCGTAGCAGCAACGAACTGAACATCCGGATATTCGCTGGCAACTTCAGCCATATAGGACTGATGTCCATAAGAATTGGAGACGATAAGCTTGCAGCCATTGGCAACCAATTCCTCAGCGGCAGTCTTAGCACCATCATCTTCTAAGACTTTCTTCTTCAATAAAATCTGGGAATCAGAAAGATTCAAAGCAGTCTGAGCAGCTTTGATACCATTGATATGAGCTTCCGAATATCCTTCGCTCTCATCTCCGATCAGAATAAATCCAGCTTTGAAACTAGTCTGGTTATTCGTTTCCTCTCCAGAATTTGTACTACCGCCACAACCAACCATCGCCAAGACAGACAACAGCACAACACCAACAGACTTGAGACCTTTTTTCATTTTCTTTCTCCTTTTTTGGTCTTTGTAACCGCCAAGGTCAGAAAGAAAGTCCCGATAACTCCGATGAAAATAAAAAAGAGGAATAAGGAGTTTTATTCGTAGTGCTGAATTTACGGTTCAGCGTAGAGACTTTCCCACCGATTAGGGCAATTATACGAACAGTCACTTCTTCAACCTTCTCCATTATAAAAAACCAACCAAAGAAAAAGAAAGAGAAAAGTATCGTTCTTTGTTGAAAGCGGTATCACAACTTTCTTATTACAGTTAACCAACCCTAATAGATAACTGTAGATTGGCTATAACACATTTATCGTAGGTCTCCGATAAATTTATATTACTAACAATAGAAATATAAGGAAACTTAAAAGAATACATCTATCAAACAAGAAGGAATCAAAGCACGACTATATCTACTAACTATTCTCAAAATTTAAACACTAATATTTCGTCTGTTGAACATTTTCATCTTCTTTCTGATATTGCCAATTACAAAAATGTGGACATAAATCATAAGTTATCTTTCGATTCATTGACACTACTATTATCTTGTTTATACTGAAACAAGAAGACAGGAGGATGGACTGTGCGCGCTTCAAGTAAATTTCAAACAATCTTATCAACTCTTCTGTCATCCCTTTTTCGCAATTGTGAGCCAAACAGAATCAGTGGCACTTTATCAATTGATTATTTAGATGATCTCGTTCAAGATGGAGAAAAATACATAGTGGGGTACATTATCTATGAATAGAAATAAGAAACTTATCTTTTGGCTATGTTCTTTATCATTCAGTCTTTCTCTTACTTCCTGTCTTAATCCTTTTCATACATATCCAATATTGAGACCTGATCAATACAGGAACGATGTCATGTTCGTAAACACCATTGGAAGAAACAAGAATGCAACTCTATTAATCAATGAGACTATGTATTATTTCAGCGCAAGAAGCCTGGCACAAGTTCCAAATAAAATAGTATTCACATTAACATCTGATGACACTGAAGGAATATTTCCAAAAAATATTGACCATTGGTATGCCAATTGGTCACTACAAAAAGACTATGAAACAGGAGTAGAACAGCTTGTCGTTCGTGTTGTAGATGACTTTATCAGCTATTATGTAGGCGGCACACTGATTTTGAATCGTGTCACTGAATGAAAGGAGAAAACACAATGACAAAAAGAATCATAAAAATCCTTTCTCCTCTTTTTCTACTCCTATCTCTAACATCCTGTAGCAATCAGGCTGATTTTCTGTATTACTATGGTCATTACAAGAATAATTTCATCGATTTTGAAAACAAACGGGCCACAACCTGTGGTGGAACAATCATTCTGAATGATATCACCTATACATTTGAAATGGATGGTGATAATGATTACTACTTCTATTTTCATACGCCTAAAAGAGATGATCAATTCTGTCTCGATGAAACAAACCTGATTTGGAAATTCAACGCATACGATAAAGGCAATGATATTGAACTTACCATCATAAAAGACTTTGTATCAGACTATACTGGAAAAAAGGTAATCCTCAGTTGTATAGAAAACTACCGAAAGACATCCTAATGATGAATGTCTTTATTATATAGTGGTTCAATTGGATGGATAGTTGTCATAATTCAAGAATAAAAAGAGAATTCTTTAAATAACAATCGTTCCTCTTCAAAAACATTGTAGTTATCATCCATTAACCCGATAATGTATAATCTTATCGAAAAGAGGAGAAAACCATGTACCTTGCTGATGAGAAAAGATATTCAGAGATGAAATATACGAACTGTGGAAAAAGTGGATTGATGCTTCCTAAGATTGCGCTCGGTTTTTGGCATAACTTTGGTGAACTGAATGACTATAAGACCATGAAAGAACTTGTCTTCACTGCTTTCGATAACGGAATCACCTATTTCGACTTAGCCAATAACTATGGTCCAAAAAACGGAGCAGCTGAAGAAAGTCTCGGCCGTATCCTCAAAGATGAATTAAAAACGTATCGAGATGAGATTGTCATTGCGACAAAAGCTGGTTATCCAATGTGGGATGGACCATATGGAGATGGAGGAAGCAGAAAATATCTGATGGCATCTCTAGACCAGTCTTTAAACCGTTTAGGCGTATCCTATGTCGATATCTTCTACCACCATAGAATGACAAAAGAAACTCCTTTAGAAGAGACAATGCTTGCCTTAGCCGATATTGTAAGACAAGGAAAAGCACTATACATCGGCTTATCCAAATACGATCAGCCAACACTTCGTCAGGCAGCAAAGATTCTTAACGACCTCCATGTCCCCTTTATCGTCAATCAGAACAGATACAATATTCTAGATAGAACCTATATCGAAAACGGAGTCATCGATACTGCCTTAGAACTCGGTCAAGGAAACGTTGTATTCTCACCGCTTGCGCAAGGCCTTCTCACGGATCGATACCTAGACGGCATTCCGGAAGATTCCAGAATCAAGCATGACCCCCGTTACTTGAAAGAGGCCACTCTAACTCCTGAACTCCTTGCAAAGCTCAAAAAGCTCAATGAGATTGCACAAGAAAGAAACGAAAAACTTGCTGATATGGCACTTGAATGGATTCTCAAAGACAACAAGGTCACGTCCTGCATTATCGGTGCTAGCAAAAAAGAACAGATCCTTATCAACTGCAAAGCAGTCAATGGCGCCGAATTCACGGAAGATCAATTGAAGAGAATCGATGACATTGTTCTAGGAAACAAGTAGGCAACATAAAATCGCTTAGCAAAGTTGTTATTTGAAAAAGATATAAAAAGAGCGGCAATGCCGCTCTTTTGTTTTATACTTACTTTTCTGCTTTTTTCATCAGTTTTTTGTTCTCAACTGCTGCACCGATGAATCCTTTGAAGAGAGGATGTGGTCTATCCGGTCTAGACTTGAATTCAGGATGTGCCTGAGTTGCGATAAAGAACGGATGATCTTTCAGTTCTACCATTTCAACGATGTGATTGTCAGGAGAGAATCCGACTGGGACAAGTCCGTTGGAACGGAATGCTTCACGATAATCGTTATTGACTTCATAACGATGTCTATGACGTTCAGTGATATCTTTCTTTCCATATAAGGTGAAGGCTTTTGAAGTAGGGTCTAATACACAAGGATAGGAACCTAATCTCATTGTTCCACCAAGATTGACAACACCATTCTGTTCTGGCATCAATGCGATGACAGGATGTAAGGAAGAAGGATTGAACTCTGTAGAATCCGCATCAGAATAGCCAAGAACATCTCTTGCAAATTCAATCATCGCTGTCTGCATGCCTAAGCAGATACCTAAGAAAGGAACCTTATGGACTCTAGCATATTCAATGGCATTGAGCATGCCCTGAATGCCGCGGGAACCAAATCCGCCAGGAACGATAATGCCATTCATGTCCTTCAGCAATTCATCTTCATTTTCTTTCGTGATAGTCTCTGAATCGATGAAATGGATTTCGACTTTCTTATTGTAGTACCAGCCAGCAGCCTTTAAAGCCTCATTGACTGAGATATAAGCATCATGGAGAACGACATATTTTCCGACCAAACCAATCTTGATTTTATCTTTGCTATTCTTGACCTTGCTGACAAGATTTTCCCAGACGGAAAGATCAGGTTCCGGAGAAGGAATGTGAAGAGTCTCACAGACTGCCTGAGCAAACTTTTCCTTTTCTAACATCAAAGGAAGTTCATAGACAGATTCACAGTCATAATTAGGTAAGACATGATTCGGAGCAACATTGCAGAACAAGGAAATCTTATCGATGACATTCTTAGGAATCTCAAGTTCACTTCTGCAGACGACAATATCCGGCTGTAAACCCATGGACTGCATAGTCTTGACAGCCATCTGAGTCGGCTTTGTCTTTAACTCTTCACTAGCTCTTAGATAAGGAATTAAAGAAACGATGACGATACAAACATTTTCCGCACCGACTTCGTGACGGAACTGACGAATCGCTTCGAAGAACGGCTGAGATTCAATATCACCGATGGTGCCACCAATTTCGACGATGGTAATTCCTGTCTCATCATTGCGGAAATTACGATGGAATCTGGATTTGATTTCATTTGTGACATGAGGGATAACCTGGACAGTTCCTCCTCCATAATCGCCGTGTCTTTCCTTGGCAAGGACAGTTTCATAAACCTTACCAGTCGTGACATTGGAACCACGGTCAAGATTCTCATCGATGAATCTTTCGTAATGTCCTAAATCCAAATCGGTTTCTGTGCCGTCTTCGGTGACGAAAACCTCACCATGCTGAATCGGAGACATCGTTCCCGGGTCAACATTGAGATAGGGGTCAAATTTCTGCATTGTGACCTTATAGCCACGAGCCTTCAATAGACGTCCTAAAGAAGCAGCGGTGATACCTTTTCCAAGTCCAGATATAACGCCGCCCGTCACAAAGATGTACTTTTCCATGTTTTTTACCTCATTCTTTGATTTTTATGTCTTTGACGAAGTATTCAATTATTGCTTTTCTTGTAACAATACCCATAAACACACCAGAATCATCCAGCACAGGGACAAAGTTCTGTGCCATAGCCAGACTTAGAAGATCTTCCATCTTCGCATCAAATCGAATCGCTTGAACATTTCTTTCTAAAGGAACATCTGTAATCGGTATGCTTTCCGCACTCTTGTAATTCATTTCTGTATATTTCTTGAGAAACCAGAATAAATCACCGACAGAGATTGTGTTGACATACTTTCCTTCTTTGTTCAGAATCGGAATAGCTGAGTATCCGCGATTGTGAAGTTTTTCAGCAACTTGACGCAAAGTAAAATCATCCTCGACATAGGCTACCTGGCTCTTAGGTATCAAGAAAAACAAAATGTTCATACGAATTTTATTATACCGCTAATGAGAGGCTCTTGGAAACAACAATTTAAATTTCTGACACACATGTATAGAACAGGTTCAAATCTGATTCGCCTAGTTCTAAATCAAAAAGAGAAGAGAAATGTCTCTTTGTTCATTATCATCAAGGTGACTTTTTCAAAAATGTGGTGATAATATCCAGTTTTATCTGGACATTTATCTGGACATTTGTATGGACATTTATCTGGACATTTGTATGTGATCATAAAAAAATCTATATGGCGCCACGAGGCGGTTTTTATAATCAACGACGCTGCTAGGCGCACACAAGCAGTCTCCGAAGTGCAAGGAGATCGTTGCAGAAATTCAATCTCTCTTTTCTAAGAATAACGAGGACGCGACCATGAGCAGGAGCAGTAAAAAAACAAAATGCCACCAGAAGCGGTGGCAATTACGGATGGTCAATCAGTCTGATCTTCACTTGTTTCGGTCAGCAGCTCTACGAACTCTGCTGGGGCGTACACAGGTATTGACGCTTTGCTATAATCCTTGGTGTTCCGCGTCACGATGCAGTCCACACCGGAGCGCACCGCAGTCTCGACCATCACAGCACCCTCAAAATCGGAAATTTCCGCTGAAATGGCCTTGCGAATGTCCAACGCCGTGGTGTCCAGCAGACCGAACAACGTGCAGAGCTTTGTCAGAACATCGTGGGTCGCTTTGTCGCTGTGGGTCTGCCGGTGTGTCAGATAGTAAACGTCCGTGATAGCTTTCACCGTTAGAAAGCCTTCAAACTGCTGGTTAGCGCAGAGCAGGAAAATCGACTGCGCATCCTTACAGAATGGTTTGCGACTTTGCAGCGCGTCCACGATGACACAGGTATCTATGACAGCTCTCATATCCGGTTCAGCTTTTCTTCCTTTGCTTCCTCCAACGTCACATCAGACGGAAGAATCCCGAACAGGGACTTGGCGATATCCACTCTATCCTGATAGGGATTAGAGAGTTTAGCGACAACCTTGCCGTTACGAGTGATGAAAATATCCTCCGTCGCTGCAAGCAGAAGATATTTTCCGAGATTGCATTTCAATTCCGTCGCAGTAATCGACATAATCTGGTTCCTCCATTCTTGATTCGATTCGCCTTTATTAAATCCAAATCGAACGAAATGCACAATATATTCGTACGAAATATTTCATGAACCATACGATAATTTTCTATGACCAAAACAGGGCAAATGCCACACGCAGAAGAAAGCCTATTTTGAAGATGTTCGTTCCGCCCTGTTCAAACGTGACCGGCACCCCACAAACTGCGCCTGTCAGCGGAAACGCGTTGATGAAAAGCGGTTGGCATACCAGCGACGCATGCATGAGAACACCATAAAGGAACTGGAAAAGGGCCACTTTGACACGCCGAAGCCGCGCCGGCTGTGCAGTACCGTGAATCGCGACATGGTGCAATCCATACGCGCAGGTGGCAGATACCTAACGAACCCGACAAGCATTGATCTTCTCACCAGATTTCAAGTCATTTTTGCCCCAAAATTTTTGTGATTCCAGCTCGTTCGCTGAGTGTTTACAGTTCATTTGAAAAACAATCTTGAAAATATTCATCAGAGATTGAAATATGATTTTCCGGTTCGAAAATTTAAGTCCATGAATGCAGATGAGACAGGAATGTCAAAACGAAACATAGCAATTAAAATAGGAAAATCAGAAAAAACCGTTCAACGAACATTGTCATCATTGTCCACAAAAGGTTACATAAAGAGAGTAGGCTCCAATAAGGACGGATACTGGTGCTTAATTTCTGAATTAGAAGAAGAGTAGTTAAAAGCGTCATCATATAAAAAACTTGCAAAAACTTTTCTTAAAAATTCATGCGCTCGATTTTTAGGTATTTCGTTTATTTTATCTCAAATCGCATCAAAATATAAGACTATACATTATTTAGACTAATCTTTATAATTTTCGCTTGGGAAATTATTGATATGGAACAATTGAAATATGATGTAGTTATTGTTGGTGCAGGACCTGCCGGTATCTTTACTGCACTGAAGTTGAATGACAAGATGCCGAATCTCAAAGTTCTCATCGTTGATATGGGAAGAGATATCGCATCCAGAGTCTGTCCAGCAAGAAAGACTGGAGTCTGTGCTCACTGCAAGCCCTGCGCTATTGTCTCCGGATGGTCAGGAGCCGGTGCTTTCTCAGATGGAAAGCTTTCCTTATCCGATGATGTCGGTGGACATCTCAACGAATATGTCGGTCACGACAAGGCCATGGAACTGATCAAAGAGGCAGATGAATATTATCTCCGCTTTGGTGCTGATGAAGTCATTGAAGGCATGGACGACAAAAAGATTGATGAGATTGCCTATAACGCGTCCAGATATAACATCAAACTGATTCGTTGCCCAATCCGTCATCTAGGTACAGAGAGAGCCTATAATGTCCTCTCCGGCATGTATGATGAGCTCATGAAGAACAAGAATATCACCTTCCTTCCTCTTACCGAAGCAAAAGATATCCTTGTTGAGGACAACAAGGTAAAAGGTGTTACTCTAAAGCCGTTCAACAAAGAAAAATTCACCGTATTATCCAACCATATCGTTGTCGCTCCTGGAAGAGGAGGAGCAGAATGGTTAGATCAGACTGTCAAGAAACTCAACATCCCTACTAGCAACAATGAAGTCGATATCGGTGTCAGAGTCGAAGTACCGAATTCCGTTATGGACTGTGTGACAAAGGTATTATACGAAGCCAAGATGGTCTATTACGGAGATACCTATGAAAACAAAGTCAGAACATTCTGCATGAACCCAGGTGGTGTCGTTTCAGAGGAACATTACGAAAACGGTCTTGCCGTTGTCAACGGACACAGCTACGGAGACAAAAGCAAGTGGACAAACAACACCAACTTCGCCATCCTCGTCTCCACAAGATTCACAGAACCATTCAACCAACCGATTGAATATGGTCAGTATGTCGCTAAATTAGCAAATATGCTAACTGGCGGTCCGATCATGGTCCAAAGATTAGGTGATCTCCTAAAAGGAAGAAGAACCACAAAAGAAAGATTAGCAAAATCCACTACTGTCCCGACATTAAAGACTGCAGTCCCCGGTGACTTATCCTTTGTTCTTCCCCCTCGCCATCTGACTACCATCATCGAATCCTTGAAAGCATTCGATCATCTCTGCCCTGGCTTATACAGCAAGAACACTTTGCTATATGGTGTCGAAGTAAAATTCTATTCCACAAAAGTCAAAGTCAATAACGAGCTGATGACAAATATCGATGGCTTATACACAATCGGTGATGGAGCCGGTGTCACTAGAGGTCTGATGCAAGCTTCTGCAACAGGCATCTACGTTGCTGATACCATCATGAAGAAGATTTAACACTATGGCTGTCAGTTATCTGGCAGCCATTTTCTGTAGTAATCATTACTCATTCCACTTATAATGAAAGCTATGAGACGATGCAAATATTTTTCAAAAATCAATGACAAAGTTCATATTGAAGACAATTCGACAATTGTCATCACTGGTGCAACCGGAAGTTTAGGAAAAAGCATCAGTTCTTTCTTTTCCAATCGTAAAGTGAATTTGATCTTAGTCGGAAGAAGCAAAAAGAAATTAGATGTGCTTCAAAACGAATTAGCAAACAGAAAAGCAAGGATTGAAACCTATGTTTTAGACCTTGCAAAGATAGATAAAGTCAAAGACTTCATCCTATATCTTAAAGATAAAAAAATAGATATCTTCTATAACAACGCCGGAGTGTTCAAACAACCGATAAAAATCGAAGATGATTTAGATGAATCATTCAAAATCGATTATCTGATTCCTGTTCTGTTTATGAAAGAACTCTCTAAATATAATAAAAGAATGGTTTTCGTAAATACAGCTAGTATTTCATATCACTACCATGCATTTGATAAAGAAATTCAAGGTCTAAATATCAAAAGTGGAATGAAAAGATACGGATTTCTGAAACGATTACTTATGATGGAGACTATCTATCTAAGAAAGCAAGGAGTCAATTGCTATCTCGCACATCCCGGAATCAGTTACACAGGATTATTCTCGAAAGAAAACAAAGCATATCCAATGGTTATTCTCGCTTTATTGAAACTACCTATGAAACTGATATTCATGCCTAAGGATAAAGCATCTCTTTCCTTGATTTTAGCATCCTCTTCTTTTCCAAAAGACATTCATCACTACCTTGGACCAAGAGGTCTCTTTCATAGTTGGGGATACCCTTCTTTTCAAAAATTGGATTCTTCTCTGTTTCACAATGAAGATTTAGAATACTTAGACAGAATAACAGATGAATACTTAGATAAAATCCATAATATCTAACATAAAAATATAGTCTGAGGCTTGTTCCTTTCTTGTCTTTTAGGTAGGTAGAACACTATAATAAAATGCATTTGTTACAGGAGGCTTTCATATGGCTGATAACAAAAAGAAAAACTTTTACATTACGACTCCGATCTATTACGCGTCCGGAAACATTCACATCGGTCACACCTATTGCTGTGTCTGTGCCGATACCATCGCAAGATATAAAAGACTTGCCGGATACAATGTCCGTTTCATGACTGGTTCCGATGAACATGGTCAGAAGATTCAGGAAAAGGCAGAGGCTGCCGGTTTAGATCCACAGACCTATGTCGACAACATCGCAAATTCCTTCAAGGATGTCTGGAAAGCATTAGATATCTCTTACGACTACTATGTCAGAACTACCGATGACTATCATGTCGCTTTAGTTCAGAAAGTATTCACTGAGCTTTTAGAGAAAGGTGATATCTATCTAGGAAAATACCAGGGATGGTACTGCACTCCAGATGAGACATTCTGGAGCGATAGTCAGGTCGTCACCGACGAAAACGGAAATCATTTCTGCCCGGATTGTCATAGACCTGTTCATCTCGATTCAGAAGAAGCTTACTTCCTCAATGTCAAGAAATTCGTCCCTTGGCTTTTAGAGTTCTACAGTGAACATCCCGACTTCTTCTCCAAAGACAAGATGAATGAGATGATCAATACATTCATCAAACCAGGTCTGGAAGATCTCTGTATCACTAGAACCTCATTCACATGGGGTATTCCGATCCACGAGAATCCTAAGCATGTCATCTATGTCTGGATTGATGCTCTGCTCAATTACATCTCCGCCTTAGGATATAAGACAGAAGATGAAAGTCTCTTCAACACCTTCTGGGGAGACGATGCTGAAATCGTACACCTTGTCGGAAGAGATATCACAAGATTCCATACAATCTATTGGCCGATTCTCTTAAAGGCCCTTGGAATCCGTGAACCAGACAAAGTCATCGTTCATGGTCTGCTTCTCACAAAGAGCGGTGTCAAGCTTTCCAAATCTTTAGGCAATGCCATCTCACCCTATCCTTTAATCGAAAGATATGGTGTTGATTCCTTACGCTATTACATCGTCCGTGAAATCCAGTTCGGAACAGATGGCAACTTCACTCCGATGCAGTTCGTCGACAGACTCAATTCTGACTTAGCCAATTCCTATGGTAACTTAGTCAATCGTACTCTCTCTATGATCAACAAGTACTTTGAAGGTGTCATACCAGAATATAAGGAACCGACAAGCGAATTCACAAAGAAACTCTACTCCGATATTGAGGAGAAGCTAGTTCAGTATAACGCCTATATGGAAGAATTGAAGATCACGGAAGGTGCAGAAAAAGCAATTGAGCTTGTCAACCTTGGAAACAAATACTTCGATGATGTTGCTCCTTGGACACAGGCAAAGAACGGAAACATCGATCTTTTGAAAGAATGCTTATACGCTGCCAGTGAAATCATCCGCATTGGATCTATCATCCTCTCTCCTATCATGCCAAACAAGACAAAGGATGCTCTTGATCAGGAGAACGTTTCCGAAGATCTTAGAACACTTTCTTCCACTCACACCATTGGAAAATTATCCAACATCCATATCAACACGCTCTCTGCCCTCTTCCCTAGACTAAAGAAGGATGATGAAGTCAATTATCTCACCGAATTGATTGACGGTCCTGCTAAGTAAATGAGAAAAATGCTGTTAGACTCGACTTTGATTTCAAAAGTCGTTCTAACAGTTTTTTCTTTACACTTTAAAAACAATGACAAAGTGTCAACTCCACTCAACTAGATTTAGTTTTTGGTATCTGACATTATTCGTTCTTCATCTTTTCATATGATTAAAATACCAACATAATTTAGGATTCGATTTTGTAATATAGAAGATAATAGACAAAAGTAAAGTTATAAAAAACTTAGGCGTTTTGCCTAAGTTTTTTATCTATCCTATTTGAAGAAAGGATTTGTCTCTTTTTCGATTTCAATTCGTGAAATCGGTCCGTGTCCAGGATAGATGACAAGAGTATCTCTTAATTCTTTGATCTTATTCAGAGATTCTTCTGTTTTCTCTGGTTCACTAGTCGGAAGATCACTTCTTCCGATTGAGCCTTTGAATAAGGTATCACCTGTAAATAGAGCATTATCGTCATCAAAGAGATAACATACGCTTCCCTTAGTATGGAATGGTGTAGAAATGGCCTTGATATGAAAACCTTTCAGATTGATTTCATCTCCATCATGAACAGGGATAGTTGTTACGTTCATCTGAACTTTCTCATTTGTCATAGTAGATGAGTTCAATGTAGGATTTTGAAGAAGAGGCTCATCTTCACTAGACAAATAGACAGGGATATCTCCTTTGCTTTTGAAATGTTTCAAAAATTTAGGAACACCACGGATATGATCAAAATGTGCGTGTGTCAAAAGAAGGGCGTCCACTTTCTCATAGTGGGCATCAATATATTCATATACCTTTTCATCTGTGGAACCCATATCGATAACAATACAGTCTCCATTAATCTTGCCAATGACATATGTATTAGCAGAAAATTCCTTGCTGTTGTTTTCGTAATTGAATATTTTTACCATCGTTTTGACCTCCCTTCAAAATTATATAACAACGACAATGAAATATAACTCTCAAATGATAAAAACGACAACATTGCTTTTAAATGATTGCATTTTAAGGTTTTTCAAAGGAATTTCAGAAAAAGCATTTACAATTTTATTACAATTATTTAAGCCTAAATTTAGGTTAAATAGTAAGTTTTTTTAGAAAACCTACAAAAAAATAACAAATATTGAATTTTTCATAAAACACTCTAGAAAATAAAGTCTTGCAATTTTGAACATGTAAGCGCTATTATCAAAGCATGCAATTCATTCTTTAGAATGAGCATTTGGATATCAAGGAGGAAATTATGAAATCCAAACATTTAAGTTTAGGGCTTTCTTTCATCGCCCTTTTAGGTCTCGTCGGTTGCGGTGACAAAACTTCTGCTGGTGGCGATACCGCAAAGCCTAGTGAAACAACAGCAGAATTGGAGAACACATTAGACCTCATCGCCGGTTGCGAAGAACCCTACATGAACGCCGTCGCTGATGCATTCGCAAAGAAGTACAACGTCAAGGTCAACAGAATCCGTAAATCTTCCGGTGAAATCGAACAGCAGATCACCAATGAAAATGGCAATCCGAGCGCTGATGTCATCTTCGGTGGTACTACCGATCCTTACAATGCATTAAAGAACCAAGGATTATTGATGAAGTACAAATCTGCCAATGATGATCAGATTGAAGATGCACATTTCAAAGACAAAGACAATTATTGGTATGGCATCTACAAAGGCATCTTAGGCTTTATGTGGAATAAAGACAAACTCACTGAATTAGGTTTGACAGCTCCTTCCACATGGGACGACCTTCTCAAGCCGGAATATTCCAAGTACATCACTTGGTCTCATCCGACCACTGCTGGTACAGCAAAATTAGTTGTCAACACCATCGTTCAGAAGAAAGCAAAAGGACAGAAGACAACCTACAAGAATGATGACGATGAAGATGTCTCTTGCTATGATGATACCGCCGCTATGGATTACTTCAAGGCCTTAGACAAGAACACAGCTAAGTACACCAAGTCCGGTTCTGGTGCTTCTAAGGAAGTCGGCATTGGTACAACCGTTATCGGTATCGGTTTCTTACATGATGTCATCTACCAGATTGTCGATAAAGGATACACCAACATCGGTATGTGCGCTCCTTCTGATGGAACATCTTATGAAGTCGGTGCTACTGCCATCTTAAAGGGTGCAAAGCATCCTGAACTCGCAAAGAAGTTCATTGACTTTGCTACCAGCCCTGAATGTGTCGAATTAGCCGCACAGAACGGCTCTTATCAGTTCTTGGTCCTCAAGAACGCAAAGCAGCCTCAGGCCGCCATTGATGCCGGTATCGACAAGGTCAACGTCATGGACTACGATTTCGATGATGCAAAGACTAATACTGCACATTACGTCGAAGACTTCACCAAAGCTGTCACAACAGGCTACACTGAATAATCTGATTCGTATTTGAGTTTTATTAGGCCGAGAGAGGAATTCTCCCGGCCTTTCCCCTTATTGGAGGTTATCATGGGTTCAACATCAACCTTATCAAAAGAAGAACAAAGGAATAACCGAATAAGAACAAGAAAAGCGCAAAGACAATCGAAATTATTGGACATAAAGAAACTGCTTAAAGAGCCTTTCACCATCACAATGATTGTCATTTTGTTTGTCTTCCTGTTCTTCTTTGTCGTTTATCCTTTGTTATCCGTCTTTGTTAAAGGATTCAGTATCAACAAAAAGACTGGCACCGATGAAGATGGCTTACCGATCTATAGTGCTGTTGCTTCTCTAACGAATTTTCCTTACATCTTCAACACTCTCTCTTATGGAGATTCCATCAAGAACTCTATTATCATAGGTCTTATTGTTGCATTCGGTGCAACAGTCATCGGTTTCTTATTCGCTTATGTCGAAGTTTACGTTCATTTCAAAAGCAAAATCATTACTGTATTATTCAAAATTGTTTCAATTCTACCTACAATTTCTCCGCCGTTCTTAATCGCTATCGCTATCATTTTATTATTCGGTAACTCCGGTATCATCACAAACAAAATCTTCCACATGACAATGAATGCAGGATTATTCGGTATACCTGGAATTGTCGTGGTCGAAATCATCACCTTCTTCCCAACTGCATACTTGATGCTCCGTGCCTTATTGAAGAATATCGATCCATCCTTGGAAGAGGCTGCTAGAGATATGGGTGCATCCAGATGGAAAGTCTTCTGGACTGTCACCTTCCCTCTCTTGATTCCTGGATTCGGTAATGCATTCCTTGTCTCCTTCATAGAATCTTTAGCTGACTTCGCTAACCCGTTCATCATCGGTGGCTCTGTAGACACCATGTCAACTACAATCTACACCGCTTATATGGGCGGTAACGGAAGAAACGCTTCGAATAGAGCTGCTGCTATGGCAATCATCTTGCTTTGCATCTCTATGATCTTCTACTTCATTCAGAAATACGTCTTGGAAAGAAAGACTTACTCTACCCTATCTGGTAAAGCAACCAGAGGAAGAATTCTCATCGAAGACAAAGGCGTTGTCATTCCTCTTGGAATCTTATGCGGAATCGCATCCTTGTTCGTAATCTCCTTATATGTCCTTGTCTTCATCTGCTCCTTCTGGAAGAATCTCGACATCAACAATCTTGTCTGGACAACAGATAACTGGGTTGAAATCGGAAGCAAGATATTCAAGAGTTCCTCTTCTTCCTTATGGAACACAGTATGGACATCCTTGGTCGCATCTGTCATCACTGCCTTCATATCCATGCTTGTCGCTTTCTTAGTAGTCAAGAAGAAATTTGTCGGAAAAGGCCTCATGGAATTCATATCCATGCTCGCAATGGCCGTTCCTGGAACCGTCTTAGGTATCGGTTATGTCACCGGCTTTGTCCAAGGCTTCTTCGGAACTGGATTCTTGAAATTCCTCTATGGTGGAATGGGAATCATCGTCATCATCTTCATCGTCCGTTCCCTTCCTATCGGTATCCGTTCTGGTGTCACAGCCTTAAAGCAGATTGATAAGTCCATTGAAGAGTCTGCTTCCGATATGGGTGCCGGCTCTGGTAAAGTCTTCACTTCCGTCACTGTACCGCTCATCAAAGACTCCTTGTTCTCTTCTTTGGTCACTTCGTTTGTCCGTTCTATGACCGCACTTTCTGCCATTGTCGTTGTCTCTTCACCTCGTACCATCCTCATCACATACGAAATGAATGAACTCGGCGATAAAGGAGCTTATGAACAGGCTGCCGTCTATGCAACCGTCTTGATCATCATCGCTGGATTCGCAGTCGGTATGATGGAACTCATCATCCACTTCTTCGGAACGAGCCGTGTCAGAAAGCCGAAAAAAGAACGTATACAAAAAGGAGAATAATCATGAATATCTTCAATAAAAAGAATACCGCTCTTATCTACTCCCAGGAAAAGACATCTGTCGAAGTCAGACTTGAGCATGTATCGAAAATCTACGAAGATCCAAAATCACATCGTCACTTCTATGCCGTCAAGGATTCGAATATTGTCATTAAGCCAGGTGAATTTGTCACATTGTTAGGCCCTTCCGGCTGTGGTAAAACCACCACACTGAGAATGATTGCCGGTTTTGAATCACCGGATGAAGGCCAGATTTTCATTGGTGACACACCGATCAATGCATTAACACCAAACCAGAGAGATACCGCCATGGTCTTTCAGTCCTACGCCTTGTTCCCTCACTACAATGTCTTCGACAATGTCGCTTATGGTCTCAAGTTGAGGAAATTGGCTGTTCCTAGAGTCGATGCAAACGGACAACCCATCCTTGAAATCAACCAAGCAAAGATTCAGCAGGCTAAGAAAATCATCCAAGATCTTGAAAAGCATCTGAAGAAGCAGAAAGATCCAACCCAGATTGAAATTGATACAAAAGAATTAGAGCATCAGAAAGCTATCTTGGAAGAATTATCCAACACTCCTATCCAAGCTTATGATTATCGTTCCTTCACCAAGGAAGAGATATCTGAAAAGGTCTTAGCGATGCTTGATCTTGTTGAACTCTCCGGTATGGAAACACGTATGACTAACCAGCTCTCAGGCGGTCAACAGCAGCGTGTTGCCTTAGCAAGAGCACTCGTTCTCAATCCTTCTGTCCTTCTCTTCGATGAACCTCTTTCCAACCTGGATGCAAAGCTCCGTGTCTCAATGAGAACAGAGATTAGAAAAATCCAGCAGAAAGTCGGTATCACAGCCATCTATGTCACTCATGACCAGAGTGAAGCTATGGCTCTCTCTGACAGAGTCATCATCATGAACAAGGGCTTCATCTCGCAGGTCGGTTCACCGAAAGACATCTATTACACACCTGAAAATGAATTCGTTGCTGACTTCATCGGCGAAGTCAACTTCCTCGAAGGCAATGTCACAGAAATCCGTGATGGTTCTATGGTTGTCAAGACTGGCGAACACTCCATCGTCACTGAAAATCCATTCTCATTCAAGGAAGGAGATGAAGTCAAACTCGTTCTCCGTCCGGAAGCTGTCCACCTCAAAGACACTGGCGACATCAAAGTCAAGGTTATCCTTTCTACCTTCATGGGAAGCTATCAGCTCTACCATGTCATGCAAGGCGATACCTTAGTCAAAGTCACCGAATACAACCCCAGGGGTCAGAAGATTTACGAAGTTGGCGAAGAAGCTTACTTAGCATTCGAAGACAGAAATGTCCACGCATTACCAAAGCACGAAGCTTTCAAGCCAGAAACACTCTACATCGATTAATGATACATTGCTGTGGTAGAATATAAACCTACCACAGCTTTTTATGAAAGAGGATATACAATGGAACTAGTCAAATTAAAACCTGCAACAAAGGATTACATCTGGGCCGGATCAAAACTGAAGAAATACGGAAAAGACGCTCCCTATGACAACATCGCAGAATGTTGGGAATTATCCTTTCACAAAGATGGACTATCTCTTATCGACTCCGGAGATGACACTGGAAAAGCATTAAAAGATGTTGTTTCTAAAAAAGACTTAGGAAGCAATGTATCCACATTTCCTTTCTTCCCTGTCCTTATCAAACTTATCGATAGCGGGGACAACCTCTCTGTCCAAGTCCATCCAAACGACGGCTACGCATTGAAGAATGAAAACAGTTTTGGAAAGACCGAGATGTGGTATGTCCTAGAAGCAGAGGAAGGAAGTGGCCTCTACGTCGGATTAAAGGAAGATTCCTCAAGAGAAGAGATTGAAGACGCTCTTCTTAACGGAACGGTCCTTGACAAGCTGAACTTCTTCCCTGTTAAGCCAGGTGAAGTCTACTTCATCGAAAGTGGAACCATTCATGCTATTGGTAAAGGTGTCACAGTCATCGAAATCCAGCAGAATTCCAACCTTACTTATCGTCTCTATGACTATAATCGCCTTGGAAAAGATGGAAAGCCAAGAGAACTTCACATCGAAAAAGCATTGAATGTCATCAACTATAAGAAATATCAGAAAGTCACCTTCCAAGATAACATCATCGGAACCTGCAAATACTTCACAAGCCGATATCAGAAGATTGAGAATCCAATCACATTGAATGCACCCAGCACCACCTTCTATTCCATAACATTCCTAGACGGAGAGGGAATGATCAATGACATTCCGTATAAAAAATTCGATACCTTCTTCCTTCCTAGCGAAAAGAGCGCGCTCATTAAAGGAACAGGAAGTTATATCTTAACCTCAGTCGAACATCGTTATTGATGGAAAAATCTTCCATAAGAATGCTGTTTCCCTTATAATGTATATGTTTTTCAATTACAAAGGACACAAATAAAATGAATCACGAAGAATATGGAATCAAAGAGAACAAGAAAGATCCTATCTTAATACTTCTTCTCTTTATCATCGGTTGGATTGGTATGGAAAAGTTCTATGCAGCAAAGAGTTTCAAAGGTGGATGGAAATACGCCCTTGTCAAATTCCTTTATTGCTTGATCGGTCTTGGACTTCTCTGGAACATCTTTGATATCGTAAAAGCCTTCATGGGCAAATACGAACTCGACTTCAGAGAATATTTCCGTTAAACCTAAACCTCTGTCTGAAAACACGAAGCATAACTCAAAAAGGGTTATGCTTTTTCAGTTCAATTGAGCATCGATTCTACTCTTTCATATCGAATATGTTAGAATGAAAACATAGGAGGTCTTCATTTTATGGAAGCAAAATTCTACAAAAACAAAGTCACCGACGAGATTTCCTTTACACGTGAGGAAATCAACAATCCTGATTTCATCCTTTTGAAAGCCAATACGACAGATGCCGCAGTTGAAAAACATGTCCCTGCTGTCACAATCAATCATAACGATGTCCATGTTGAAGTCGGAAGCGTCATACATCCGATGACCGACGCTCATCATATCGCATTCATTGTCCTCGTCACTGATAGAAAAATGGTGAGAAAGAATCTTTCTCCTGCCGGAGAACCAAAAGCAGATTTTAAACTAGACGATGGAGAAAAAGTACTTGAGGTATACGAGTACTGCAATCTTCATGGCCTCTGGGTAAAACAGTTCTAAACGGAAATATCTACGTTCATTGCAACACACTTACGCTACTATGATGTGGCTTGTTTTCTATGCCAAAATTTAGAGTGTTCTAATGGGATAATTAATGCATATCGTTTTTATACAGAAAAATATTTAACTGATAGTCATTACGGTCTTACTCATCCAAACAATATAGTCATCAATCAGAAACAACTTTCGCTATACTACAAGAGATTTATAATTATGATATTCATGCCTTTTTCTTGTCGAATATCAAAGAAAGTATATCTACCAAAGACAAATTTAAATCGTCATGCTCTGATAAGAACATCGCCAATTCGCAGATGAAGTGGATATCATGTTCGTTATCGAGCAACAGATCAGGTAGAATCGCATAGTTTTTATCATTTTCTTTTACTACAAAAGGATAGACATCTTCACAGATGAAGTCACGTCTTCCTTTTATCAGAGCAATCATATCTTGAGATAAAGAGGAGAAGTCGAACACTTTCTGATATAGGACTTCACGATTGATCAGTGTCTGATGATAGAACTGGGTCCTTGAATCAAACAAAGACCTTTCATTAAGAAGAAGGACATCTTTGCCAAGTCGGAATGCATCGATCAATTCCTCGTTATTGAATAGGCCGCTATCGAAAATGATGACATGGTCATAACTATCATCATCTAAGGAAGGTACAGTCATTGCAGTTCCAATAGATATCGGTGCAAGTTTAAAGATACTGCTTAGGAATTCAGCCTTATCATTTCTGTCATACGTCAACCCTTCAATCTTATCTATTATCTTCTTCCGTTCAACGGGTTGGGTAGAGCGGAAATACAGAACATTGTCTTTTAGATTCTGATAACGCATCACATCACGAACTCTCTTCGTGGATGAGAGTGAATCCTCATATTCCACTTTTGCCGTTTCATATCCTTTTTCATAGGAAGAAAATTGTTTTTCACACTCTAAGTAGCAGGAATGTGCAAGATTGACTTTGAATTCCTTTTCAAAATCAATCAATATCCTCTTATTCAGTATATATTCAGAAACAGTGTGCTGAAGCAATATAGATGTATCCTCTAAACCGATGATGAATTCAGCATATTGATGATAAGCCTCATAATCCTGCTTTTGAATCGTAACGATTTCATCATTCAGTTTTGTAATCGAGAAGGATTGATATTTTTTGTTTCCTTTTTTGAAATAAGATAGGAATTCGTTCAATTCTTGCTCAAGTTCGATATATGTGGAAGAAAGTTCCTTGAACTGGTGCTGTGAATCCACACGAAAATCTTTATCTTTCAGATAACGTCTGATGAATGGATGATCTAAGTTGAACAAAGGGTTCTTGATGGAATAACGATTGAACTTATCGATGTATTTGATGTTGCTTTCTATTTCCATCACGCCGTTCATCGTATTGACATTCTCACCATATACTTCTAAATAATCCGGCAACACACGCTCCAATTCCGCCTTGCTTTGAACATAAGAGTGAAGGATACGTATGACTGTCTTCATATCCGTTCCCTTCTTCTCTTTGAGATAAGAAGATATCTTTCTTTTTGCCTTAATCTTTTCAAAAAAGTTTCCTTTCTCATAGGATGAAAGAAGAGAAGAAATATCTATATCAAAGATGGTTTCATCCATAAAGTTGGATACAAGCAGCTGTGAAGAGGAAACAGCCTGATAACGAAGTTTCAGCTGAGGCAATGACAATCGTTTTTGTCCGCTTTGATTGGCTTTGAAGTATTTTTTCGGGAAACCATTGTATTCAGCTAAAAGAGCAAAAGATTCTTTTACTCTCTCATATTCATCAATACTGTGGATTGAAATTCCGTAATCCATGAAGATGGAATCATCCTCTGTCATCGTCGAAATCTTTTTCAAAGTTGACAACAGTCTGATTATGACTAGCTGTAATGAGTCATAGGCTTCACGGCTGCTATCCGATGATAATCCATAAAGTGGATGATTCTCCAAATATGTATTGACGACTCTATCGTAAGAGGAAAGAGAGGTTAAGAATTTCTCATCCTTTTTGAAATCCTCATCCTTATAGTTGGAAACATTGAGTGGATAAGATTCTACATTTCTATTCTGAAGGATATATTCTATTTCTTCCTTACTCAGATATTTCCTTAATACAGAAAAACATTCTTCTTTTTTCTCATAGAAGGACAAATATCTTTCTCTCTTCTGTTCATAAGACTGTATGAGGATGCAATCCTCATCAGTAAGATCCTTATAATTATCCTTATCGATGATGGACTCAACATACGAAAGACTGTATTTATCATAATCAAAGACAAAATCATCCAATGAGGATGAGGATAAGATTGATTTGATATCATCGATTCTAGATTCAGGAGCAAGAAGAAGGACAGATTCCTTCTTCTCAGCAAAAGAGTCTAAAAAGCGTAAAAGGACGTCTGCGCCGATATCTTTTCCACTATAAGATATTTTAGCGCTCTTATAGGATAAAAGCCTCTTTTTAGCCCTTTCGAAGCGTATAAAACATCCTAGGTTCTCTTTCTCGATTTCTGACTCTATCTTGGCATCTCTTCTCTCTTGGAAGAGTCCTTTATACTTCTCTTCCATCTCTGTTCCTTTCAATCGTTCCGATAGGAAAGGATAGACAGAGATATATAACGCATACTTCGAATCTAAAAAAGATATTCCAAAAGCAAGGGAATAAGAGTCTTTCTTCTTATTTGTCTCTAATAGTTTCTCTATGGTATTCAGATACATCGGAATAGAATCCCATGTGAAATCATCAGGTACTGTGATTCCATCATCGGACATAAGTTCGATGACAACTGGATTAATGAGAGGAAGAATCGGTTTTAAATAAAGATTGTCGTCTCTGTATTCACTATCAAAGATGAGGAAAGGAATATAGATATTCGACTCTTTATTGAAAAGAAAAATGGGACATACATACTTCGCATCTTTCTTTGTTGAATCAATCGGTTTCAATGACCATAAGGAAAGAAAGGAATCATAATCAAAAAAATGAAGGATGTTCGTTTCATCGATGCCATCCAATACAGTTTTGATCTTCTTATAAGATGAAAGATAATCGAGATGGGAATCCATCGCTTTGTTTTCATTCATAGCAAAAATATTATACAAGAACAGAAAAAGAACAGAAAGAAAACACAAAGTTTCCTTCTTGTCAGTCTAATGAATTGATATTCAGCAAGAAATCAAAGAGATTCAGATGCAATACGCCATTTTCATCATAATTGCCTGAACCATCATATTTGGTGATGATCACTTTCTTATAGGCGTTGTTGACGTACTTGAATGGACGTATTTCCTGAATCATCTTATCCTCATCAGGAATGAACATAGCGGATTGAATGTAGATTACCTTGTCAAACTTCTCGGCGATGAAGTCAATTTCGAGCGTCATTCTGGCGGTTTTATCTCCTGAATGATCATAAACAGGAATGACGCCAATTGAAACATTGTATCCCCTATAAATGAGTTCATTGCAGATGACGTTCTCCATGTAATGCGGCTCTTGATCTTTTCCAACAAAGCCAGCGGCCGCATATCTAAGGCCCATGTCCTCAAAATAATATTTTCCAGAAGCACCGATGAACTTCCTGCCATTAAGATCGTATCTTGAAGCCTGGTTGATGAGGAAGAAATCCTCCATGTGTTCAATGTATTTTGATACGGTTATTGGCTGAATCGATGATTTCATCTCGACTTTAAAGGTATTTGCAATCTTTGTCGGATTAACAATTGAACCAACGTTTGTTGCCATCACCTTCACTAAGTCTCTGATGGATGAATCGTTTCGAAGAGAGTATCTATCGATGATGTCGTTGATGTAGGTATTATTGAACACGGATTCCAAATACGCCCTCTTTGATGGCTCATCAGGAAGGAGGGAAACTTGGGGAAGGCCACCATAAAGGTGATATTCCTTCCATAAGGCTATGTCATCTAAACCTCTGTCCTTATTCGCTTCTTTGAACTCTCTGAATGTAAGAGGATGAATCCTTATCTGCCATCCTCTACCCCCGAATTCTGTGGCGATGTCACTTGAGAGCATATGGGAGTTCGATCCTGTGACGAAAACATCGACATTATCCATGTGAAGAAAACCGTTCAGAATGTCATAGAATGAGACTATAGGAGTGACTCCATCTAGGGTGTCCAATCCATCAAATGCAGGATTTTTGATTTTCTCACACATTTGTATCTCATCAATCAGGAAATAATATTTTGCTGATTGATCCTTTACTTTTTCTTTGAAATATGAGGAGAGATTCATTGGATTTCTGTAGATTAGATTCGTGTCATCATCTAAAGACAATTCAATGATGTGATCTTGTGATACACCGATAGAAAGCAGGTAATCCTTGAATATATGAAAGAGAAGGAATGACTTCCCGCACCTTCTAGGACCAGTGATGATTTTGACCATTCCGTTATCCATGGATTTCTTCAACTGTTCTAGATAAGACTCTCTTGTTATATACATAAATATCATCTCCTTAATACATATTTTTGTGCTAACGCACACTTTTATGCACTAAGTATGTCATAAGTTCTAATCTAATGCATGAAAATGTGCAAGAATCAAGACAGCCGATATATGTATCCTTAACAGTTTCCAAAGAGTACATTTAAAACGGATAACAGAAATCTCATTCGCAGATTTATGAAGAATAACAAAAGAGGACTGCCTTAGCAGTCCTCTGATGATTCAAATAATGACTTACTTGTTGTTGTCGGCAGCAGCCATCTTTTTTCTGAACTTGGCAACACGGCCAGTGTCAGCTGCAAAAGTGAGCTTACCAGTATAGAAAGAATGGCACTTTGCGCAGGTATCAACTCTGATTTCAGGTTCAGTAGAACCAGTTTCAAATGTGTTTCCACAGGTTAAGCATGTAACCTTAGCGCGATAGTACTTCGGATGAATGTCCTTTTTCATGATATTTACCTCCCAATCCGGCTCATACACGTGCTCAGCGTGTCAAGCATTAGAAACTATATCACAAAACGAGGTGTCATACAAGAAAAACAAGCGAATATAATCACTTACTCTCGAACTTTTTTCCACACTTCTTGCAATACTCGGAATCGATGTCATTGATGGTGTTGCAGTGTGGACAGTTTTTGATTTGTCTTTCTGGTTCAAATGGCTTTTTCGTCACTCTGTAGACACATTGAAGAACAAGAAGTCCAATCAAAAACAGGACAAAAAGACAGAGGCATAAATTCGGATAGACACCCATTCCATCTGTAAACTTCAAAGCCACAATCAGACCAGCAAGGCTAGCAAGGATTAAGACAATTACGATGTAATTTAAAATCTTATAGGTACGTTTACTCATAACATTATTTTAGATGACTTCAGATTGAAAGAAAAGGACCACCTCCATAGAAATGGTCCTTTTTGATTATTCTAATAGGAAACGGATAAATTATTCAGAAGCTGCATCCTTAGCTGCCTTGGCTTCAGCGATAGCATTAAGGATATAAGAATCATACTTGTTGGTCTTAGAAGCAGGCTCTAAGGAAACAAGACAAGAATATGCATATCCGGAGTTGCCACCAGAAGAGAAGGTTCCAAAACCTAATTGGACAGAGGAAACATAAGAGTTGCCACTGGAGTCTTTTGCATAGGAAGGTTCAATGGTTGTTCCATAGTCTTCGAAGACATAGTCATATCCGTAAGACTGCATTGCAGCGATGACTTCCTTGATTGTGCCACCAAGATAGATAGGAGACATTTCATCGGAAACGGACTGAGCGGAAGAATAATAGACAGTTCCACCGCTCTGAGAAGCAAGTGCACGGAAGGTGTAAAGATCATCAGAATCATCCTTTAAGCAATCCATAGCAGAGAAGTATCCAATGGCTTCAGGAAGGTCTGTAAGCGAAGAAGAAGCCTTGCTTGCGAATGTGATAGTCGGAGCGCCATCGGTTTCTGTGGACTCCGCCAATGTGAACTGGTAGATACCATCGTTCAAAACAGCATAACCGGTAGAAGCAAGATCTTTACCGAACTTTGCCTTATAAGCGGCAGCGATTTCCGATGTGACACCATTCCAATAATAGGTAGGAGTATAGTAAGAATAGTATGTGCCATAGGTCATGCTCTCGTAGATGGAGAAGTCGTCATTGTTCAAAGCAGCAACGATAGCGGTTAAGCCAGAGTTAAGGGTTGGCTTTGTGACGCTACTAGCACCAGCTTCAACATATTCGTTGACAGCGGAAGGAAGTGCAGTAGTTCCAACGTTAGACATATATGCAACGTGTGTCTTCTGGGATTCAGTCTCAGTGACTGTGATAGAGACGGTGTTGTTATCGACAACAGTGATTGTGGTATCGATCAAGGAAGCAGCTTCCGGAGCGGTGTAAGAGCCATCGAACTTTTCGTTGATGAGTTCATCTTTTCCAAGAGGATCGACAATACCCCAAAGAAGGGCTTCGGTATAAGCGGAATTGGCGTCTGTTTCAGAACCAGCGATCTCATAGGTGTTGTCCTCGTTCTTGACCTTGCTGAGCCAATTCGGGTTGACGGCCTGGAGACCATAGACTGTGGAAACATCAAGGAAAGAAGAAGCATCGGTACCAGCACCAACAAAGTTAGAAGATCTCAATAGACCCTTAGCTGTTGTGATGGAGGTAGCAGGTGTATAGAAACTTCCATCCTTCTTCTGGATGATGTAGTAAGCTAAATCATTGGAAGAAATACCGATACCATATAAGGAAACATCTTCGGTTGTTTCATCATCATCGCCAGAAGCAATCTTTGAGCTGATAAGGGCATTATCATCCTTATCAACAAGGATAGCGGCCTTTTCAGTGACCTTAAGGACACTGGAAGGTTCCTCTTCACTGACATCCGGATCATAGGAAGAGATTGTATAATTGTTATTAGCGATAACCTTGGTCCAAACAGTTCTCAAGGCACTCTTCTGAGCAACAACAGAGATTGTGATAGTGGCAGAGACAGAAGGATCAGCAACAGAGGTAGCCTTTAAAGTTGCAGTTCCGATACGATAACCAGTGACCTTGATAGCAACATCACCACTTCCCTGGTCAGCAAGCTTAATGATTGTTCCATCTTCATCAGAAGAGAAGAGAACAGTCTTGTCATCTGTCAAAAGGCCAGCTGTGTTGACACGGACAGTCTTCGTTGCATTACGTTCGATTTCAACAGTGGACTCCGTGAATTTGATAACGCCTTTTTCAACATCGGTGGTTCCTTTATCACTAGTAGAAGGATCGACAGATGTTTTGTCTCCTCCGCAGCCAACTAAACTGACAAGAGTGAGCAATGAGAAGCATAAAGCTAATTTTTTCTTCATAATATTTTCTCCTTATTTAATAATGTGTCGTATGCGTGATATTATCTCAAATATCACAAAATATTTAAAATTGAAATAGGAAAAGGCTACTATTTTTGGATATGATTTTTTGCAACGATTTCTTAAGTTTTTCTTAAAAATCAACATTTTTTTAAGTTTTTTTGAACAAACTTTGCAGTTTACTTTGCCATTTTATAAAATGTAAGTGCTTTCAGTTTTCTTACATTCATATGAACAATATGAAAACAATGCAAATAATAGGAAAAATATAGAAATACGGTCAAAAATCATTCAAATATCGACTAAGTTCACTATTTCAAAAGGAGCTGAATAAACAGCCCCTTTCTAATTTCAGTTGTTTTCTGAAGACTCTTTTTCCTTCTCGGCATTAAGGATATCATCCTCTTCAATCATCTTCTTGTACTTCTCGATTTCAGCGCTGTTAGCTAAAACAAAGTGTCCAGGAAGAATCTCAGTGAAGGTAGGAGACTCTTTCGAATAGTCGTGTTCCTTCTTCGGATTGTAGACGATTCTCTGTCTCTGTTTTTCAGAGAGCGGATCCGGTTTTGGAATGGCAGAGAGGAGTGCTCTCGTATACGGATGGAGAGGATGTTTGAAGAGTTCATCCGAAGTAGCTAACTCAACCATCTCACCGAAGTACATGACAGCGATACGATCGCAGAAGTACTTAACGACAGAGAGATCGTGAGCAATGAACATCAATGTAAGTCCATGATTGACCTTAAGATTGTTAAGAAGGTTGATAATCTGAGCACGGATAGAGACATCAAGTGCAGAAATCGGCTCATCACAGATCATGAAATCTGGATTCATGATGATGGCTCTTGCAATACCGATACGCTGTCTCTGACCGCCAGAGAATTCGTTCGGATAACGGGAGCAGTAATCTGGAATCAATCCGACTTCCTCAAGGACTTCACAGGCTTTCTTATGATTTTCCTCACGGTTATGGAAGCCCTGAATCTTCAAGCCTTCCTGAATGATGTCTTCGACCGTCATACGAGGATCAAGAGAGTCGATAGGATCCTGGAAGATCATCTGCATCTTGCTCATAAGCTTTCTGGATACATGTTTGTTGTCATGACGGATAGCAGCAATCTTCTTTTTCTGCTCCTTCACGACTTCATTCACTTCCGCACGAATGGCTTCGACTTTCTTATCATATTCAGCTTTCAAAGCTGCAATTTGTTCTTTTCCCTCATCAGTGGAATTATCCATCTCATCAATCTTCGCCTTTTCTTCCTGACGAAGCTCTTTGATACGGTTTTCACCCTTGATTCTCTTCCATTTGATTTCCTTCTCATTCCAACGGCTTCCCGCATTAACACGGTATCCCTTGAAATAGATGGAACCAGAAGTAATCTGATGAAGTCCGATGATGCTTCTTCCTGTTGTGGTCTTACCACAGCCGGATTCACCGACAAGTCCAAAGCATTCACCCTTTTTGATATCAAAGGAGACATCATGAACTGCTTTCAGTCTCTTTCCTTGGCCAAGAGTGAAGAACATCTTCAAATGGCGGACGGAAAGAAGGATATCATTGTCGACTAATTCCTGACGGAACTTTGTGTTGCAGACAATGTTTTCGTCATTTTTCTTTTCGTTAGTCATTTTTCACACCTGCCTTTTGTAAACAGACCTTGATACGTTGAGAGACAATCTTCGGTTTCTCGGTCTGCGGAGCTCTCTCATCCAATAGCCATGTGGCTGCATAATGAGTCTCAGAGACCTGGAAGAACGGAGGTTCCTGAAGGAAATCAACGCTCATAGCATATTTGTTTCTCGCCGCAAAGGCATCACCCTTCGGAGGATTGAGAAGGTAAGGAGGAGTTCCAGGAATAGCTTCTAGTTTCTCCTTAGAATCGATATCCGGAATGGAGGAGAGAAGTGCCCATGTGTAAGGATGCTTCGGATCATAGAAGATCTCATTGACATTTCCGACCTCAACAATCTTACCAGCATACATGACAGCGACTCTGTCGGCCATATTGGCGACAACGCCTAAGTCATGCGTGATGAAGATGATGGACATGTTTCTTTCCTTCTTCAGACGATTGATGAGTTCAAGGATCTGGGCCTGAATGGTGACGTCAAGAGCAGTTGTCGGCTCATCACAGATGAGGACATCCGGATTAGCCGTCAATGCGATAGCGATAACGATTCTCTGTCTCATACCACCGGAGAACTCAAACGGATACTGCTTGAATCTCTGCTCCGGCTGAGGGATACCGACTTCCTTCATGACAGCCAAGGCTTTTTCTTTGGCTTCCTTCTTGGAAATACGGAGTTTAGACTGATATCTATCCTTTGAATCCTTCCAGTCTTTCTTCAACTGTTGAATCTGAGGACGAATCTCAGCTCTTCTCTTGGAATCCTTCGTCAAATAGTATTCCTTTAAGAGAGGATAAAGTTTTGCTTTGATTTCAGAGGATTCCTTTTCATAGATTTCCTTCTCTTTGGCTTTGTACTCATTGACCTTGATATCGGCCTCTTTGCACTTTGCCTTCAATGCAGCCTTCAATGCAGGAAGCTTCTCTTTGTAAACACGATTTGCTTCCTTCTTTTCGGCTTTGCCCTCTTTTACAAGACGAGCATGTTCTTTCTTCTTTTCCTGTTCCAATGCCTTAATCTGAATCTTCGTTTCTGATTTCAGAGCTAAAAATTCATCATTGGCTTTCTTGTATTCAGGAGAGTCTTTCTGATACTGATCTCTTGCGAGATCGGCTTCATTGACTTTTGTCTGAAGAGCATAGACTTTCTTATCGAAATCTTCATCGGAAGCCTCAATCTTTCTATCGACTTTGTTGTAGACAGAATTTCTAGTGACTTCGTTATTCTTATAGTCTGCATTCTCTTTAGCAATGATATCATTCTTCATTCTCTTTAAGAGATTTCCGTTGACGAGCATTGCTTCCGTAATCTGCTTTCCGACCTTCATAATCGGATTGAGAGAGGAAAGAGGATCTTGGAAGATCATACCGATCTTATGACCACGGATACGATGGAATTCACTTTCATCGATCTTAGTCAGATCTTCTCCTTCATAGAGAACAGAGCCCTGTTCAATGACAGCAGAAGCGGACAAGATTCCCATGATTGTCTTAGAAGTGACAGATTTTCCACTGCCTGACTCACCGACAATACAGAGAGTCTCGCCTTTGTAAAGATCAAAGGTGACACCACGAACAGCATGAACCAATCCTTCATCTGTCTTGAAGGATACATGAAGATTGCGGACAGAGAGGATGGCATCGTCTCTTTTCTGAGAGGCAAGAATCTCAGAAAGAGTCTTGCCCTCATAAGGACGGGATGTTTTTACTTCTTCTGAGGTGTTCTGAAGAATATCTTTGTTTTCGTTTTCCATATTAATCAGATCCTTTCAGTGACGGGTTAAAGGCGTCACGCAAACCATTTCCGAATAAGTTGAAGCAGATCATCAATAAGGAGATGATGACGGCAGGGATGACAAGCTGATAAGGATATACGGAAAGATTCTTTTGGCTATCCGAGAGGATGACACCTAAGGAATCGAGGTTTTGTAAGCCTAAGCCGAGGTAAGCGATGGTTGCTTCGGAGAAGATAGTGGAAGGAATCATAAGGATGGAGCTAGTGATGATGGTTCCGATTGCATTCGGAAGAATGTGGCGGAAGATCAGTCGAGGAGCCCTAGCACCCAACGTCTTGGCAGCAAGAACATATTCTCTACCTCGATATCGATAGAACTGAGATCGTGTCGTCGCTTCGGTTCCAATCCAGCCTGTAAGGCAGAGAGACAAAGCGAAGACAAAGAAGTTCTGACCGAGTTTCAAAGTGAGAACTGTCATAAGAATAATCCACGGAATACCAGAGAGAATATCGGTGATACGTTCCATGACAATATCGACTGTGCCACCGAAGTATCCGGAGATACTACCCCAGATGACACCGATGGTGATGTTGACAATAGCGACAAGGATACCCAAGATCAAGGAAGTACGAAGACCAGAGAAGACATATTTAAGAAGGTCTTTTCCCTGATATTCCGTTCCAAAGATATGAATCGGCATGGATGAATATCCTAAGTAGCGATACATAAGGACTGTGCAGTCCATCGTATAGATTGTTTCACCATTGACTTTAGCGGAGGTCTGTCCATTGACTTCACGAACATAGACTTCACCAGACTTTTCACCTTCTTCAGTGACTTTGAAGGTGCTAGGTGCACTAGCATTTCCTTTTCCACCACCGGTGAAATCGTATTCAATGTATCCCTTGGAAATCCATTCATTGAATGTAGCAGTGGAGACTTGAATACCCTTCTTGTAACCATACGCAATGTTGTAGTAATCGACAACAAGGTCACATTTCATCGTATAGGTATCAACGGAATCAAAACGGTAAGTAGTGACAGCAGACCAATAGGAAGCGTTAAGTGTGGAACCACTCATCTTTTCTAGCTGAACAAGAGTGTTAGCATCTTTGACAACAGAATTTTCAGTACCGAAGCTTCTCATGCTAAGAGCACGTCTTTCAGTTGCTGCAAGATTCGAGCCATCATTCTTCGTGCCGCTGATTTCAAAGGATCTAACATAGAACGCTGTATTAAGATCTGCCTCGGACTTAAAGATGAAACCGATAGAGAACTGCTGATTGAGAACAGAGGAAGGAACATTAGCTGCGCTGATTAGGTCATTCAAAGACTGTGTAACAGTCTCATGAGCTGTGACAGTCATGTTCTCATCTTCCTTCTCGAGAGCTGTACCATAATCTCTAGAGTAGGAAGTCAGTGTATTGATGGATCCATCATTTCCGTAAAGGAGAAGGGCCCATTCAGGAGTTGCATCATAACCATCCTGTTCCTTTGTACCTAAAGTATAGGTAATCTGATACTTGTTGTTGGCAAGATCAAGTTTCAAAGGAGAATAGTACATGTAACCAGTCATGTTTGCTTTAGCTTCTCTTTCGATTTTAGCATAGCCGCCAGAACCGCTAGAAGAGGCATGGTCACCATATCCAATTTTCAGATTCTTGACTTCAACAATGCTGGACTCCTCATCATAACTGCCAATATAGTCATCATAGTTGATAGTGCCATCAGCATTGAGGCCATAAGGAAGAGACTGATTTTCAAGAGTTCTTGTGCCATCCCAGAAACCTGTTCCTGCAGGGAAGAGCTTCATAGGAAGATTTGTCTCATAGTCGTGCTTGTTAGCAATATCATAGGGAAGTGTTGCAGGCAAAAGAAGTGCTAAGACAAATAGAGTTCCTAAAATGATACCACCGACAACGGAAGACTTATTCTTTCTGAAACGATGGAATGCATCTCTTAAGAAAGTAGTAGGACGCGTTGTGAACTTTGTATCATGAATATTCTTGTTTTTCTGGACAAACTTGAATTCAGAATCATCAACTTTGTTACCAAAAGCATCGTTAGCCTTTTCGCCAACTTTGAAAGTATAGTTGAAGTTATTCTCTTCCGATGGAAGATTATTCTTTTCGTTATCTATCATGCTTTGGCTCCCATTCTGATACGGGGATCAACGATACCATAGCTTAAGTCGACAAA
>CAVILQ010000013.1:37085-51204 GCA_963643715.1 bacterium
CCTTTGGTTCTCGCCAAAAGCAAGAATTCGCTGGACATGACTTCGCAAAGTTCGGCTCTTGTATAACGAGTGAATGCAGCAATAGAGCCGAAGGACAAGGCCATAACTGGAATCACATAGCCTAAGACTTTCGTACCCATAGCAGCAGTATCGCCAGGCCAACGAGAAGGAAGCCAATGCAATTTGAAAGCGAACAACAATAATAATAAGGAAATAACGACGAAGGAAGGAACAGAAATCATAATCATGACGATAGTAGAGATGATATGATCGGTCGGCTTGTTCTTCTTTAAGGCAGCCCAGATACCGAAGGCAAATCCTAACGGAACAGAGAAGATCATCGACCAAATGTTGATTTTAACTGTGGAAGGAAGTCTCTGGCCAATGATGTACATAGCAGAGGATCCCGGCTGAACAGCTGTGGATTCACCCCAGTTCCAAGAAGTGAAGATAGCACGAATCCAAGCACCATACTGAAGGATGATTGGTTTCTGATAGAAGTAGTAAACAGTGCCAGCAGGATCTGTGTATATCAGCTTCGCTGTGCCCAGATTAGACTGGGCAGAGCGATAAACGACGAAGTATCCTAACTGAACCTGATTTTGACAGTATGAATACTGCTGAACTTCAGTTCCAGCCATTGCTTCACCAGGAAGCAACTTAACTAGGAAGAAAGTAATCGTAAGGATGATGAATGTCGTTACTATCAATAATCCTAGACGCTTAAGCGTATATTTGACAATATAAGGCATTTTATTTCTTTCCAGTGATGCCGTAGTAACTATTCAAGGTAAGAGTAGAAGAGAAGTTCTTTGTCGAACCATCGACTTCAGCAGAATAGGTGACAGTAGCAGTTGCAATAGCAGAATCGATTGTCTCATATTCCTTCTTATAGGAATCATATTCCTGGTATGTGTTGAAGGAACTATCCAAAGTGAAGCTGATGGTGTAGTTATTAGCAGCAGTTGCGCCTAATTCCGAAATAAGTTTCAATTCAGTCTGTGCTTCGGAGTTGGTAGCGCTGAAGTAGATGCTATCCAATCTTGCACCTGCGGCAACAAGATCATTGAAGGAAATCTTATAGGTGACAGACTTGGCAGAATCATCAATGCTGTCATAGTAGAAGTTACCATGCTTAGAGGAGGTGTTCACAGCGTTAGCAATGGTGCTATCCTTTGTAAGAAGTACACCGGTGTTAGCGGCATTCCACAAAGCATCATAGGACCATGTCTTACCATCATAGACGATATCGCCTTGATCATCATCATTGATCTTGCTGGTATCCGGACCCCAGTTAAGAGTAAAACCGGAAGAATTATCAGATTTAAGGACTTCCATGAAGTTGATGGGATCCATTGCGCCACCAGAGATAGCACCAAATCCTAAATCAAATTCGCCCTGTTTCATTTTGTTGTAAACATCATTATAGTCAGAGGATGGAGTCGGGAGCTCGATTTCCAAGGAATAAGCATCGTAATAATCAGTGTGATTGACATTGTTGAAGATTTCCTTGATAGAGTCAAAGACATCGGAGTAATCCTTAGAATCGGAAGTATTCATCCAGTTCATTCTGATCTGAATGACTTTCTTTCCACCCTTTTCTGTGATTTCACCGTTTTCAACAGCTTCCTGGATGGAGCCTTCCATGGCAAGACGGAGCTCACTGGCAGCAGCATCAGCATTGTATCCATAGTTATCATTATAGCGATCAGCAAGGACAGCCTTATGAGCGGCAGTGGAGTTATAGGATACACCAGTTTCAGGATCGATAAGGTAGTTATCAGAGAAATATTCCTGGGTCGGCTTCATACCACGAGAGGCACAAATAGTTTTACGATCAAGGCCGAAAGAAAGGAAGTTGAGGAAGTGGACATCAGACATGTATCTTCTATGTTTCAAGAAGGTGTTGTTACCGGTATTGCTGATAAAGTTACTATCGTGCTGATAGACAGAACCATTGGTTCCGAAGAGTTCATTCCAACGATCGTAGGAAGTTCCGTTGACATTGATCTTAAAGTTGGAATCACCTTTGGTTTCATATTTTCTCCATGTCATTCCATTACTGCCATTGCCTTCTGTTCCTGCAAAGTCACCCTTTAAGTCATCTTTGTTCGGAGCATAGGAGTCGATAGAACCATCGAGGAACAAGGACTTGGAGACGGAAGAATCAGAGACCTCATTATATTGGAAGCCAGGGAGATTATAGACTTTTCTTGGGTTTCCATCAGAGAAGACATCCTGTGTATAGAAATAGCGGTCATTCTTCTTAAATGTAATTCTAGTAGCAGACCATTCTGTGATGTAATAGGCACCAGTGGAGAGCATGGTATCCATAGGAGTATATCCATCCGGAGACTTACCTAACATCTTAGCATCCCAAAGTTTCAAGAAGTCTGCAGGAAGCGGAGAATAGAGAGATGAAGAAAGATAATACATTGCATAGAACTGAGTGCAGGGCTGGAGAAGATTGAACTCGATGTAGTCGCCAGTATCATCTGTGCCTACTTTGATGACATCATCCATGCCAGCATTTTTCCAAGCGGTATCATCCCAAATGGCATTTGCATCGCCAGTGGTATTCTTGGCAGTCATGGAATAGTATCTAGCAGCGCCTTTAGCAAAGCCAGAGACACCCTTAGTCAATTCAGCACCACGATACTGACCATTGAAGCAGGTGAGCATATACTTGATAGGAGTCAAATAATCTTCCTTAGTAACTGCCCTTCCATTGAAAGAGGAAATATTGACACCATTGACAGTCTTAGTAGAAGCGGTTCTATAAACGAAGTCTGAACCAGTCTTGACATGAATTCTCCAACGGGTATTGGTAAGAGAATCAGCGTCTTCTGTGATGATATTTCCATTATCATCAACAGGAAGAGGACGAGAATCCAAAGCAGTGTTGCTATACCATTCATAGCCATCGTTTGTCTGATTCAAACGGGTTTGATAATAAGCATTGGAAATGTAATCATAGATTGTGGAGACATCACTACCGGATGCATTCATTGCATTAGCATGGCTAGGAAGAGATGATGTGGCGACTTGATAGTAGGAAGGCTCATTTCCAGAAATCGGGTTTTGGATAGGTCCTTTTAGTTCGCCTTCTCTCATTGTACCCCAGCCATAGCCAGTGACATAAGACTGTGGAGTAGGAACATAACGAGAGTTGTAGCAAACATTAGAGCCGTTGGAGAATAGTGTGATACCAGTCAAATAGTTATCAACAGCATATTTCTCAAGGGAGGCAAGAATATTTGTTTTCTCGTCATAGGTTGCAGAAGCGTAGGAGAAGGCACCGACTGCCTTTTCACTTCCGACAACTGTGACATGGAATGTGAGTTTCTTGCTCTGGTCAGTGCTGACCCAGACAGAGACATCTGCATTACCCTGTTTCAAAGCAGTGATAACACCAGTGTGTTCACCAACTGTGAGAACTGTGGCATCAGAAGTAGAATATGTGAACTCTTCATCCGTGTTATCCAACATAGATGCAACAAGAGCAGCTGTCTTATCACCTAATGTAACGGTGATGCTAGCATCTGTTTCATATTCTGTTCCCTTATAAGTGATAATAAAATCACTTTGTGTGGTTCCACCTTTGTCTGATGTTTTGTTGCTGGTTTTGGAAGAATCGCTAGTCTTTCCACAAGAACCCAATAAGCCAATCGCAAGGATTGCCATTAACGTAACGACTTTTTTTGTATTTTTCATAGTCTATACCTCCTTCGGGGTGATTATCAGCACATAAAAAACTTTTAAATAAAAAGCGCTGAATATAAATATTTTATTTATAAATATAATATAGTCAATAATAGATTTTTCGATTGTTTGAAATACCTAGAAATCAAAAGAAAAAGCGCTTACAGAAAATAAGCCGTTAAACTGGGAAAAAGGCGAAAATTATGCAAAGAATCAGACATATGACACCAACAAAAAACCAAGGATGCCATAATTGTCTGTAAAGATGTCTTTTTTCGCTCAGCTGATTCTTATAATCAGCAACATCGGTATAACGAAGTTTTTTGTTTCTTCTGAATGATGAAACCCAGTTGATGAACTGGTAACGGAAAATATCAAAAGTGCCAGCCCTTGTCACAAGATAGAGTCCTACATATCCAAGATAACTAGCGGCCACAATCAAAAGATCGTTGCTCAGTCCTAGTTCCGTACAGAAATGCATCGGAATGACAAAAACAACAGGAATGATACATGCGATGATATAGCTGATGATCAGCTTTTTCGTTTCTTCTGTAAATATCATGGTTAAAGTATAAAGCAAAAGCCTCGACGAATCGAGGCTTTTGTATGATTTATCGTCTAATTACTTCTGTTCCTTTTTCTTCTTTAAGGCAACAGCAGTAGCAACAAGCGCAAGAGCTCCTAAGGAAGTAGAAGCAGCGATGACGCTACCTCCGCAGCCTTTCTTAGTGCTATTGGATGTTCCAGAATCATCGGAAGTCTTTCCAGTGTAGGAAATAGTGAAGGATGTATCATCTTTTCCTAACTTGAAGGAAAGGAAACCAGTAGATGCATCATAGGAGAATTCAACATCTGCACCACCGGCCTTAACAGAAACATCAGAGAGATTCTTGTTAAGAATCATGTAAACATAGAAGTCACCGGTGATCTTGTTCTTTTCATCAAAGCCTACACTGTAGGTATAAGAACCATTCTTAGTAGAAATCTGAGAGATGTAGAAGTTATATTTGCTTGTAAAGAAGGTAGAACCGACAGAGAAGTTGATCTCAGAAGGTTTGACAAGAACGACTAGTTTATTGTGAGCTAAATCAGTGAGTTCAAGAGTGATCTTATCAGATTTTTTCCAAGCGTCTGTGATACGGAAGGAAGCGGAATAGAGGTCATCACTGTCTTCAACCTTGGTCGTGGCAAGGAAAGCTGTGGTGTTGGCAGTGGCACGATAAGAGGCACCCTTACCGATGACATCAAGATACTGATTTCCGTTTTCTTCGCGGATAGAAAGACTATTGAGTTCAGGAGCGGACTTATCGACAGTCAACGTGTAGCTCTTTGTCTGAGTTGTTCCAGTACCAGCAATATCGAAGTCGAAGTCGATTGTATAATCGCCTTCTTCGAGAGAAGAAAGGTTGATATCGGCAACACCACGATGAGCGAAATAAGGAACACTGTTATCGCCGTTGATAAGCCAGGACTTATAGAGTTCACCACTTCCGGTTCCATCAAGAGCCCATGTTCCACTGTAGTAGCCTAAGTCAGAGATATTTCCAGAAAGCTTTGTTGTTGTGCCGCTCTTGATAGTCCACTTTGCGGAAGAGAGAGAACGATTGACGAAGAAGGTAGTGATAAGGTGATCAGAGATTCCAGTGGCACCAGCATAGAGGTGAGTAGAATCACTTCCATCAGTGACAGAGAGATAGTTGACACCATCAGCTTTAGCGGAACCATTCATGGCACCGATAGTAGACCATGACTTGGTTGTCATAGCTGTACCAGTGGAGGAGATGGTAGAACCAGTGTAAGCACTGGACTTCTTATAGTTATCGTTAAGATTCTGCATATAGTTATCGACAAGATCGGAAGTATAAAGTCTGTTAGATTCTCTTTCGATATCAAAATCTTCGACAGCATCACCGATTGTGTAGTCACCATAGAATCCTAAATACGGCATGGAAAGATCCAAATCAGAATTTCCAGAAGATTCCTCTAAGTAGAGGTAGCCTTCGACATAGTTTCCGCCACCATTGGCGAAATACTTGGCGAAATATTCCTTCAATGTGCCGTTGAAGTTCTCGACCATGGAATCATCGAAGTCTTTTGTAAGTTTCAAGTCATCGATTCTGACCTTGACCTTGGCAGTCTGAGTGCTATGAGCAGCAACTGTCACCTTACCTGTAAGCTGATGATCTTCAGGAATGGTGATAAGATCATCGTTGATAGAGGCAGTGATCTGACCGACACCATAAGGATAGGTGCTAGCGTCATTCTCATCGAATGTGACACTGCTATCATAACCGATTGTCTCTTTTCTGGAACTTTCTTCCTCTTCCTTGTATTCATCATGCGTTGTCATGATGTCAAGTTTAGGAATCATTAAGGACAAGGAAGGAGTGTAGGTTCTCTCAGCATCGGAATCGTTGTGGATGGTGTAATCGAATTCGATGTAGTTAGCGCTGTTATCAGTGAACTTTCCGCCTTCAACCTTCAAAGAACCATCATTCTTCAATTCAGCCTTGGCTTCGACTTCATTGTCGAATCCATCAAGGTTTTTGTTTGTTGTAGTGACATAGGAATCACTGGAGAGCATCTTGGAGACGTTGATTCTACCAGCACCCTGCATTCTGACAGAGGACGGTGTTCCGTCACCAGTTGTATCTTCCAACTGATCAGCAGTGCTCATTGCCTTCATAGAGACTTTGCTCTTTTCCTGATCGAAATCAGAGACAGCCATCTTTCCCTTGTTCTCAGGTAATCTCTCGGATAAATAGAGAGCCATAGCACCGGTGAGGTTCGGGCAGGCCATAGAAGTACCGCTTAAATTCTCGTAACCGCGGAGCAAGGAATATCCAGGGTTGGAGGAATCGGAATTGTCGTTATAAGCAGTGGCATCAACAGCACCGATGATGGATTTACCAGGAGCGGAGATGGTGACACCCATATCGAGGTTGTAATCACCGCCATCAGAGGAGAAGGAAGCAATTGTGTTTCCATCGCTGGTGTCCTGAACGGTGTTTGTACCGATGGTGATTGTACCAGTGCTCTTAGCAGCACCGAAATAGGTAGCCGTATTTCTGAAGACAAAGACGACCGGAATCGGAGGATCATAATCTTCAAAAGCCATGGAGAAGTTGAAGGTGACGGAAGGATCGTTGTTGATACAGATCATTGCCTTAGCGCCATGAGAATAAGCGCGTTTGACCTTGTTGACGAATGTGGTGGTACCACGATTGACAACTGCAATCTTTCCAGTGACATCGAGATCCTTATAGTCTTCATCCTTACCATAGTTCGGAATGACGACGTATTCCTCTGTGACAGAATCTTCTCCTTCCGGAATGAGTCCCGCTAAAGGACGATCGGTAAGGTTAGGCTGAGTAGAAGAACTCTTAGCCTGATCGGAATAGGAGACAGCCTGAATGGAAGTAGAACCATTCTGCTGAACAGTCATAATGGATTCAAAGAAGGCTCTGTCCGGGTTAGAAGCAGCAACAATGTTAGCTGCTTCATCATAGTGAGCATCACCGCCTAAGATACCAGTCTCAACGATATCAGTTCCCCACTGAGAATAAGCTCTAGAGCTAGAGAAGGAACTCTTACCGGAGTTACCAGCAGCAAAGTTGACAATGGTGCCATGAGCCATGCAATTAGCAACTGCTTCATAGGTGGCATCATCTTTATTATCGGAAGAAACATTCAAATCGCTTCCTAAAGAAAGGTTGACAAGATCAAGACCTAATTTAGCAGCATCGTTTAAAGCAGCGACGATAGCGGTGGAGCTAGCACCCCCCTGGTCATCTCCGAAAACCTTCAGAACAGCAACCTGTGCATTCGGAGCAATACCCTGGAAGTCTTCACCGTTAGCAGCAGCGATAGAGGCGACGTGAGTACCGTGTTCACTGCCATTCTTAGTCGGATCGACATCCGCATCATTGCCGGCATAATCCTTAGCAAAGAAAATCTTATTGTTGTAATGAGTATAGCTATTAGCAGCAATACCAGCGGCTGTGATATCATCGACAGTCATCTTGTATTCGCCTTCAGCAAGGTCGCGGAAAGCAGCAGCATTCAAGCTATACTTTTTCTCATCGCTTTCTCTTTGAGAAGTGCCTTCGATCTGGTTGATGTACATACCAGTATCGATGATACCGATTGTGATGTTCTTTCCACCGAAAGAATCCTCACCGACAACGTTCTTGACATTTGCTGCAGTAGCAGACATGGTCTCAGCAGAATAGTTGGCTAAACGTTCTGTCTTTGTCGCATCACCTGCATCACCTGTAGCGTAAGTAGAAGAATCTACTGTTTCAGGCAAAGCATAGTTATGATCTTCCTGTAAAGCAGAGACTCCCTTGATAGATTCGATTGTGGATGCATAAGACGAATTGACCTTGATGGAAAAGCCATTCATGACGACATCGTAAACCGATGTGATTTCGTAGGAACCTTCGGGAAGTTCATACGCAAGCTGACTCAAGACTTCGTTACGATATTTTTTCAAAGTCTTGGCATCATCTTTGAGAACATCACCATTGACGGTGACAATATAAGTTTTATCCTCGTTCTTCTCACCGACATCTTTGAAATCAGTGTGAGTGGCAGAGTAGAAACTCAAGCCGAGGATAGTGGCTAATGAAGCCATAACGAGCATTTTTTTCATATAAATACTCCTCCTAAAAATAAACTCAAATATTATAAATGAGTGATATTTCTTTTCAAAGACAATAAAAAAGCCTTTTTTCCTCTATTTTTACTCATTTTTCTATTTTTCTCTCATTTTCAAGCCTTTTCAATGAAACTTTAAGTTTTCACTTTTTAATGGAAACGCTTACAATTAATAAATATATTATATTGTTTTATATTTTCATAATCATTATTTATATGTTAGGCCTCTTGACAAAGCAAAAAACCTCTCTAGCGCATTATGCCAAAGAGGTTTCGCATAGACTCGGTATTAGATCTTCATCAGCTCTTTTACGACTTCGACCATCTTCTCCATCTGGAATAGATCAACATATTCGTATCTGCCATGCATATTGTAGTCACCTGTTCCAAGGTTCGGAGTTGGAAGTCCCATAAAGGAGAGCTGACTTCCGGTCGTTCCACCGCGGACAGCTTCATATAGACAAGGGATTCCTAATTTCTGATAGACATCCTGGAACTCTTTCTGAATATCAGGATAGTTGTCTAACACCATCTTCATATTGTGATACTGCTCCTTGATGTCCAACGAGATAGCATCATATCCGAGTTCTTCATTGATTCTCTTAGCAGAATGCTTTGCTAATTCAATCATCGATTTCATCTCTGACTCATCGAATGAACGGATGATGTATTCGCCTTTTGCACTGTCTTCGCTTCCACTGATAGAGCAAAGATGATAGAAAGGCTCTTTATCCTTTGTATGCTCTGGTCTTAAATACTTCGGAAGAGAATCATGGAAAGCAATCAAGACATTGCTTGCATTGACCATCTTGTTATAGGCGCTTCCCGGATGGATTGATTTCCCCTTGACAGAGACTTCCATAGCATAAGCCGTAAAGGATTCGATGGAAACATATCGATAATCTCCACCATCGATCGTATATCCATATTTTGCAGAAACATTTTCCATCGACACATGTTTTGCATCAGCACCGATTTCCTCATCCGTTGTGAAGATAATCTCAAGCGGACGATGTGAGACATTTCCTTTCAGGATCTCATCTAAGGCAGTCATGATAATTGCAATGCCAGCCTTATCATCTCCGCCTAAAAGAGTGTTGCCATCTGTGACAATGATCTTATGTCCGATCGACTCTTTCAGATAGGGGAAATCATTCATGGATAAGTTCATGCCAGGCTGTAATTCAACATCCTTCCCATCGAAATCAACAATTCTAGGTTTGACATCTTTTCCGCTGCAGGCATTGGATGTATCCATATGTGCTAATAATGCAATCATCGGTTTTGAACTATCACCATAGAACTTCGCATCGATGACGCCAAAGCGATTGACGGATATCTCATCTGGATGCAGTGCTTCCAGTTCTTTCATCAATTCATTTGTCAGATTGAGGATCAAAGGATTCGAACAAGAATCTTCCTTCTCCTCCGTTGCGGTTGTCTCATAGGAGACATAGTGTAAAAATCTTTCTAAAACACTCATTGATTCATTCTCCATTTCACGTGAAATTATTTCTTATTCTTCTTCTTCGGCATCCTTTTTCAATGTGAAAACATAGTTGTAAAGATAGAATTTGTCTTTAAAGTTGTAAATGTCCGAAAAGCTTCTAGCCTGACCGATACTCGACTCTTTCAAAGTGGACTGATCGATTGGAAGATTATCGATGATGCTAGGTCCTAAATGTACCGCTCTTTTGATCATGGAATTGGTGATAGCAGTCTGAATGAATTCATAGTTAAGAGCGCGCATTTCCAAGTCTTTTGTAAGAGCAAGCATCTGCTCAAAACTGAAGTGTCGATAGGAATAGGGAATCTCAACCTGGTCAAGAACGATTACAGCATTGATTCCATTTTCATCCTTCTTCAATTCATTGCGATAGGAATTGAGAAGAAGAGCATAATCAAGCGCCTCTTTATAAGCACCTTCGATTGAACCATCAAAGGTTAAGAAAGCATAGTTTCCTTTTCCAGTCACGGTCTTCATCTCGATGAAGGAATGAGAGCATGTTCTTCTTACAGTCCTATCGATAAGATCATAGAATTCAAGGAGCTTACTATCTTCTGGTTGTGTGGTTTTGCTTCCAAGGACTTTGACAAAGATGTAGATGATAGGACTCTTCTTAGCCAGATTCTCTCTTGTGACACGGAGTGTCTTGACCAAATTATAGGGATCTGTGACATAGGCCTCCGATTCAACGGAATAGACACCATTCTCTTCCACAACCTTGAAGTCTTGTCCGTTGCTCTTAAAGCCACCGTTCTCTTTGTAATCCAAGAGAGTTCTCATATTGGCAATCAGGACATTTCCGACATATTCTCTGTCATCCGATTTGATCTTGATGTAATTCCAACCCTGAGAATCCTCTTTATCGAGATAATGATTCCTATTGATGATACGGCCAGCAAAGTCGGTGGTCTGATCAATGTCTCCGTATTTAGAGGCCCAGTAACTCATCGCCTTCTCTCTGTTTTCCTTTTCACTGGCAAGATAAGATACATCGCTTTCCTTTAGCAGTGAAACATTAGCACCGATTTCCTCTCTTCCTTCAAGTAGAGTCGAGACATACTGTTCATCCTTTCTGTGCCATGATGGATATAAGGATAAAGCTTCTAGAACGGTCTCTTTCGTATTCCGTTTATCCGTATCGGAAAGATAGAAGAGATAATCAGAATAATGTTCGATGTCCCCACCACAGGTGATGAAAATGATTTTTCCATCCGCTTCCGCTTTTTGTTTCATAAGGACTTCAATCGCTTCTTTATGAGCATTGTCATTCTCTTCCAGTTCCTTCTTCAATTCATCATTTTCACCACTGAGTTTATCAACAGTTGCCTGAGATTCGTTGAGTCTGACATTCAACTGAACCGCTTTGTCATAGTTCGATTCTTTCTCCGCACTAGCAGCAATCAAGGAAGCGGAAAGAGTTTCTTTTTCTTTCTTCAGTTCTTCATGTTCTGCAACAAGTTTCTGATATTCGTCCTCTTTTTCAAGCATGGCTTTATCAGATTCTTCCTTATCTGTCTTCAGCTGTTCTCTCAATTCATCATTTTCAGCAGAAACATTACGGAATCTTTCATCTTCCATTGTCTTTTCAGCAAGAAGAGTATCAATACGAGACATCAATTTTTGTTTCTCATCTTCCAAAGCGCTCTTCTCAGACTCTTTTTCAGTCAAAGACTTATCATTATCCTCTTTTAAAGAAGCAAGCTGATTGTAACTTGCGTTCAAAGAGTCGAATTCATCCGATTTGACACGGAAAGATTCCTTGGATTCAGCAAGCTGAGCTTGCAATGAATCAATCAGAGATGTCTTTTCCTGAACCAATTGATTCAACTGAGAAATCTGATTGTTCAATTCCTCATTTTCTTTATCTTTCTCATGAAGGGTTTCATCTTTCTTGAGATTGGACTCTTTGGCACTGTCCCATTCAGTCTTTTCCTGTTCTAAACTAGAACACTTAGCATAGATTTCCTGATACTGTGCCTGTAGCTGTTCGTAATCGTTATACTGTTTTCCAAGATTAGACTTCAAAGATGCATTTTCTTGATTGAGAGCCTGTATCACATCATTCTGTGATTTTGTCTCTTCACTCTTAGAGAGTTCAAGATTCTCTTTTTCAACTTTGTATTCATCAATCTTATTCTGCATTGAGATAATCTTGTCTCTCAATGCAGTTAGGCTTTCCTTCAATGCATTGCAGTTGGAGGATAAAGTCAAGATAGTCTGTTTATCCTTTTCATCCTTTGCTAAGGAAGAATGGTAACGAGAACGAAGATCATCAGCATATTCTCTTTCTTTGTTCATTGTGTCAAAGAGAACATTTCTTTCATCGACCAAAGGTTCTTCCTCATCCGAAAGAAGGACCATGCTGACATCCGGTTCTTCTTCCTTGACTTCAAAAAGATCTAAAACTTCAGGTGTTTCTTCTTCTACCACCTCAGTAACAACAGGAGACTCCATCTTTTCCTCGACAATAGGAGTAACATTCTGTGTCACTTCTTCATCTTCTGCTTTTGTTTCAATCTGTTGTTCCGCTACAGGTTCTACAGAAATTTCCCTCTCTTCAGGAAGAATCTCGGGAGCATGCTCATCAAAGACATTTTTTCTGATATTGCCTAAATCAGGAAGGACGAATGTTTCTTTCTTTTCTCTTCCGTATAGATCAATTTGTCTTTTCGTACGATATTCGTCTGTAAGAGCCTCTTCTGTAACAGTAGAGACATCAAAAGGATGATTTCTATCCGTCACATCGTACAAAGAAAAAGTTCCATACTTCTTTCCTTTGCGGACCTCAAAAAGAGCATTTCCGATACGGAAAGTAGATTTGTCCTGTCTAAGTTTCTTTGTCAGAACAGAACAGATCATCATATTTGAACTCTGATTGAATCCACCATTAGTAAGAGGCTTGATAAAATCGATTGTCCACGAGTAGGAAGAGGATTCATCCTCAAAATCCTCTTTGACCATTTTCTGGGCCGCATAATCATAAACATATTCACGGCTACCGTATTTTTCTTCCCAGAGCTGTAAAGCTTTGTTTTTATCCATAGGTTCCACCTTCGACTTTCTAATAAAATTATATACTAAAAGTATATAGTTTTATAACAAAACTAGCGGATATTACTATAGTTTTTGATACACCTATTTCATCTCAGACTGTTTTCTTAGGATTTTGCTGATCATCTTTTTCGGAACGATATGAGAGAAAACATGTCCTAATTTGATCTTGATTCCAGGTACAATTTCCAGTTTTCCCTTCAATGTCTTCTTAACAGCATACTTTGCAACCTTATCCGCATTAAGAGATGAGATTGTGAACTTCGCATTGGCAACCTCTTCGAATCTTGTCTTGACTGGTCCAGGGCATAACACAGAAATAGTGACTTTGGATTTCATATCCTTCAGTTCTCTGTAATATCCGTGAGCAAGAGAGTAGACAAACGCTTTGCTAGCATAATAGACATTCATGTAAGGAGCAACACCGAATGCAGCAGCAGAAGCAACAGTCAAGACTCTGCCTTTACCTTTCTCTATGAATCTCAATAAGAATGATTTCACTAAGATAAGAGTAGCAATATCGTTAAGTTTGAGCATATTGACTTCTTTTTCAAGGCTCGTATTCTGAATCCTTCCGATATCTCCATATCCCGCATTGTTGACAAAGAGATCAAAGTCTTCCCCCTTGGTATCTTCCAATAAGCGATAGCATTCCTCTTCCTTCGACAAATCGTAAGAGGAAAACTCAATCTTCCCATCGGGATGTTTCTTTCTGATGATAGGAAGATCTCCTTCTTTTCTGGATATGATTTTGACCTCATATCCACGTGTCAGAAGTTCATCTGCTATAGCAAGTCCAATTCCGCTCGTTCCACCAGTAATCAATGCTTTCATAAATACAACCTCTCTATATAGAAATATGATACCAAAAATAGATAAGACATATCGAAAGAAATAACGTTCTGTTTGCCTGTTTTTTAATGGAAACTATGCAAAAGACATGAAGCGAGACGGCTTGCTATATTTAAGATATCAACTACCCTATTGTCACTGAAAACAAAATCTAATAACGAATTAGAACGTTGAATATGCATTTATTTTCATATCCGTTATGAAGGCAAAGCAAAAGAATTTCACTAACAAGCTATTAAAATGTGTGTACATTGTTAAATTTTCGCTATGAAAAGTGTGTACTGCACCCCACTTGTTGGACCAAGGGGCATGGGCAAGGATGAATGAAGCACATGTGCTTCATTCATC
>CAVILQ010000014.1:0-50656 GCA_963643715.1 bacterium
CAAATAAAGTTGATTCATCAAAGACTTTTACTTCGTATGGTGAAGGAAGCATTCTGAATTTCGTTTCAACGCTGAATCCTTCTGGGTTAGCAGTATCAACTTCAAACTTAATCTTTAATTTTTGATTCGATATTATTTTGTTTATTTCCTCGTTTTTAGGAAAGAAAGTCATCATTAAAACAAATGTATTTCCTTTAATAAAAGCACTTTGAATATTCGAATCAAAGTGCTTCAGCTTTGATTCGATGTCAATTTCAATCCCATAAGATAGAAATTCTTTTTCTAATGCAGGAAAATATTTATCCAAGTTGAAATTATCATCTTTTTTAATTAAGGCAAAATCCAAATCTTCAGAAAACCTATTTAATCCATAAAAGATTCTTAAACAAGTGCCACCATAGAAAGCAGCATTATCAAAAAATCCTCCGCGAGATAAACCAGCGAGTGCAATTTCTTGAAAAATCTCTTTTAAAGCATTCTCTCTTTCTTCGTTATTCTGAGGATTATATTTATTAAGCATTATTTCAACCAGGCTATTCATTTTCGTATTCCTTTCTTATAAGTTTTATAAGCAACTTTAGATTTGTCTTATTGTAAAGACTTGCAAGATGTTTCATAAGTCTAAAATCACACGTTTTAAATTCACTTTCATCAATTCTTTTGTCAATAAATAAAAGTTCTTTAAGCTCATCAATGTTTTTTACAACTCTCCATTTGCATATTGAATCACAAATAGCCTTTTCCTTCATTGCAATTTTCACTGTATAACCTTCTCGTTCGATATAAGTTATACCTTCTGGATAAGCTTGTGAAGGTACATCACTATATTCAAATCTTCCAAATTTATTTTCAAAAGTTTTATTTTTATGGTTTTTTAATGTTGCAGAAGTTATCGCAAAAACTTTTTCGGGTATTAAATTATAATACGATAAAGCCCAATCATAACTAAGATAAGATGGAGATAGAATTGAAGAAGCCAATAAAAAAGGTGAAACATTTGAGTTAGTTTCATATATTCCTTTCGTCAATCTAAAAAGTAACCCTTTGTCTGTATCTCTTTTAATTTTATCTATTGGATTAGCGTAATTGTTATATTTCTCCTTAAGCATATTCGTGGTAATTATCATATTTGCACCTCTAAATACAATTATATTGGATTTTGTGGAGCAAATCAATAGCGCATTAAGCCTTTCTATATGACCTGATGTTTAGTATCTGATTCCATTATTTTTAACCCTTTACATAAGTTTTTTATTAGTTTCGTTCCTCTCGATAAAGCCTTTCTCAACCAATGAGGAAATACCCTTGATGCGATTTCTCTGTTCAACAATGAGCTTGTCATAAAGGATGCTGGGATTGCTGATCAGTCAAAGCAACGCTCTTGTTCTTTTTTGTTCAATTCGCAGGATTTTTTTGCCTTAAGAAGGCATAAAAACGGCTAAAGTCTAATCATACCAGTTCATCTTCTCATATTCGACAACTACATGAGATTTCTCGACTGAATAGAGGCCTTTTAATGCTTTTTCAGCAAAAAAGTCCTTTACACTCAGGTCACCATATAAGATTCAAAGAGACTCGGGACGTCAAAAATACGGTGTTGAATATTTTGACTCACTTGCTTACACCTACCATATAAGCTAAGATATCAACATGAAAAAATTATTTGATTCCAACAATTGTCTAGTCAATCTTTCATCTTCTATACTTAGACACTATCATGTGAATCCGTATCATCCTTCCTTATCTTCTCTTGATAAGGTTCTAGATAAGACAAATAAAAGAATATGTCTTATCCTTTTAGATGGCTTAGGAAGCCATATCCGAAAAGTATATAGCAATAACTGCAAAGATTTAAACTGTCATTTTCTAACACAGATAACTTCTGTCTTTCCCCCGACTACAGTTGCTGCAACAACTTCTTTGCTCACCGCTCGTTTTCCATCTGAGACCGGTTGGCTTGGATGGACAGAACAATTCCCACAATATGAAAGAGCAGTCACTATGTTTCCATCCACCTTCGAACAGGAACCGAAAGAAATAACTCCTGAATCAACCTATTCTCTACTACCATATGAGACTATCTTCCCTATGCTCGAAGAGAAAAGTATCAAAACAGCACAGGTCAAATCATTCTTGTTGAATGATTTACTTCCTAGTACCTTCTTAAAAGCAATAGTGGAGTCATTAGATGACCATGATTTCATCTATGCCTATAGCAGCGAACCTGATTCCTCTCTTCATAAGTATGGGGTAGGAAGTAAAGAGGTGGCCTCTGTCATACAGGAATTCAATGATGGGATTGTCTCATTAGCTGAAAAACATAAGGATACAATGTTCATCGTCATAGCCGATCATGGTCATTTGAACATCAAAGATTACAAGATCGATGAATATGATGATTTCTATTCTCTATTACGAATCAAGCATTTTGCATGTGAACCTAGAGCCGCATTCTTCTATGTCAAAGAAGGAAAAGAAGATGAATTCAAAGCCTCTGCCTTAAAACATTACGGAGAACATTTCTATGTGTTATCTAAAGAAGAGGTGATAAAGGAACACGTCTTCGGGTATGGAGAACCATGCAAAGGATTCGAATCACTCCTTGGAGACTTTGTTCTGATTTCCAAAGACAGCGCATCTTTCCTTCAGGCATATGATGTACCTCATATGATGTCAACACATGCAGGAAGCACCGATGAAGAGAAATATATCGACATTTCTGTGTTTAACTCTTAAGTTTGACTAGTGATTCCAGATTTTAATGGTGTTTTCTATATGATTACATCTATTTATGAAAGCGCTATCAGCATTTCTAGCTTTTCAATTTTCGTTTAATATTCTCGCTAAAAGTCGATGACTTACCCTTACTTTTTTTATTTTTACTTAAATCGACTTAAATTTTAACGTTTTCTTCTTTTGGATTTTTCAATAAAATATCAAATAAATAACTCTTAGTTATTTTATAATTTTAAATTATAAAATTATTTTATGTCCTAAGGAGGAACCATGAAAAAAAGCACAATCCCACTACTGTTGACTTTATTCACGTTATGCGCCTGTAACGGCAATCAGAACAATGAATCCGTCAATCATACAGAAGATACGACAAATACAGAATCTGATGCTACTTCCCATAGTGCAAGACCAAACGTCTATGAACAGCTCACCTATGCATTAGAGGATCTGACTCAGAGCTTCACACTTACTGGAAAACTCTCTCATCAGACCTACGACGGAAGCAATAACACCCAGGTGGAAAGAGAAGTCCTAGCTGAAATCGATTCCACTGCTTACTATTATTCAGAAGCAGATATCATCACTGGTGAAGTACTGACAGAGGAAAATTTCTTCGAGGGAGAAGATGGATATATGTATTCTAGAACCCTCAATCCTCTTGATAACGAAATCATCGAAGCGAAGACAACCTCGAAGTATGATGATGTCATGGATTCTCCGTTCCAGGAACTGAAAGTCGAATGCCTTTCCGGCGTCCGTGAGAAACCGAACTGGTATCTCATCAACACGAAGTACAGAACCCTTGCTTCGGAGATTGTCTATTACCTCACTGGTTATCAGACCACGGGACTTCCTGGATATACACCAAGTCACCCTTACTATGGTGACATCGATTACACACCGACTGTCAGTGAATTTGCTCTCCATTTCAACGGAGATGAAATCGATCAATTCCGTTTCATTCTTGAACTCGAAATCAGCGAAGATGATGGAACCTACTATTATGAGGGTATGCTTTTTGAACTCGATATCTCTGACCTTGGAATCACAGAGCCGAGGGAGATTACTCCTTTAGAGCATACAGATGGCCATGATAAGCTTTCCGAAGCCTTAAAACCCTATCGCTATGATAACACTAACCTTAAGAACTACACGATGCATATTGAAGTCTCTTATGATGTTCAACAGCTGACAGGCTATTCCTATGAATACTATGTCGATTTCGAAAATCAGATCATCTATAACACCTATGAGTTCACTGGTCTCATCTCTCCTTCTACTGATGATGAGGAATACACCGAATATAAATACAACCTCGCTTATCAATTCGAAAACAATAACATCTATATCTATCGCTATAAAGCAGATGATACCCATGAATTCGTAAGAAAAGATGAATTCAAGAAATATTGGGGAATCTCTGATGCGACCGAAATCGGAAGCACCTTCCTCGACTGTGCACCGAAGATTGGAAGCCTTGCTGTTGAATGCTTCCAGGATAACAATGATAATACCTTCACTCCTTACACAGTCTACAAGTCTCTTGCCATGTTATCCATGAACACCTTTGAAGAATATGTCAATGAGCCGAATAGTGGCGAATACACGATCATTCTCAACAAAGACGGAACCCTGAACAGCATCACGAACTCTTTAGCAGGTTCCTATTCTCTTGCCGATTCCACAACTACTGTCTCTGCAACAAGAACCTACACAACAACGATTACAAATTACAACACCACTACTGTTCCCTCCTATTGCGTTCCGCATGAATAACTGAAAGGATCAATCATTATGAAAAACAAGAAATTTGGAATTGTCGCATTATCCCTCCTTTCCTTATCTTTGATCGCATGCGGAAACAATACTTCTGCCAGTGACAAAACGAACACAGACAATACAGTCAACACTGAAAAGACGGATAAAGAAACAACCTCTGAATCCATTATCAGCGAAGATGATATGACAGGTGGCATTGTCATGACCTTGGATGAGACAGGATCCTACTATATCGTCACAGACTATCTTTCTGTCGAATATGATATTGTCATCCCTGATGTCTATCAGGGAAAACCGGTCAGAGAGATTGGAGAAGCCGCATTCCGTTATGCGACAATCGATACACTAGTCCTTCCTCACTCTTTGAGAAAAATCGGAAAAGAAGCTTTCTTAGGGCTTTCCGCTGACAGCAAGCTCGAGGAGCTCACCCTTCCAGAAGGATTAGAAGAATTGGATGATTCTGCCTTCAAGTACTGTCCTAGCCTTACTACCATCAACCTTCCAAAGTCTTTGAAGAAAATCGGTTCAGGCGTTTTCAACCTCGACTTCAACATCAAAAAGATTAAAGTCGCAAATGGAAGCGAATCCTTCCTAGCGGAAAGCAATGTCCTCTATAGCTATGACAAGAAGACGCTTTATGTCTATCCTGCCGGCCTGAAATTCACTTCCTTTGATTTACCGACAGAAGTGGAAAACATTGCTGATTACGCTTTTTACGGAAATCAGGTTCTCACTTCCATCGCCATCAGCAAAGATAGTAATCTCAAACATTTAGGTTATCGTTCTTTAGCTGCAATCAAATCTTTGACTAGCCTTTCTCTTGAAAAAGCAACTCAATTAACTGACATCGAAGATTTAGCTTTAAGTGAGAACTCATCCATGCTGAAAGTCACCCTTCCGGAAAGTCTGACAAAACTCCCCAAGGGTCTCTTCTATTCCGATTCTGCTCTTGTCAGTGTCAACATCAAAGGTGCCTACACGGAGATTCCGGATGAATGCTTCTTGAATTGTTCAAAACTTAGTTCCATCACGTTGAACACAAAAGTCACAAAAATCGGATATCGTGCCTTCGCCGGTTGTGTCGGATTGACATCGATGAATCTTCCTGAAACACTTACCGAACTTGGAAATGAGGCCTTCAATGCCTGCACTAGTCTTAAGGCAATCAATATCCCTACTAATCTCACTAAAATCGGAGACAAGACTTTTGCTAACTGCCGTGCTCTCACTTCTATCGAATTAGGTGAGAACATCGTTGAAATCGGCATTTCCGCTTTCAACGGTTGTTCTTCCTTAGGAAATTTGGACTTATCCAAGACAAAGATCACTATCATCCCAGAAATGTGCTTCATGTCTTGTGCTGCCATGCAGACTATCACTCTTCCTGAGACGTTAACGGAAATTGGCACCAGTGCTTTCAATAGTTGCTATGAACTAAGAAGAGTACTCATTCCAAGCAATGTCACTACAATTAAGGACTCCGCCTTCTTCTCCTGCTCAAAGTTAGCCTATGTCTTCATTCCTAAATCGGTAACTAGCATCGGTTCTGTCGCATTCAGAACTGTATACACTACACCTGGCACAGTCAACCTGTACTTTGAAGCTGACACGTTTAACAATGCAGATACAGAGACCGGTGATAATTTCACAAATGGAACAGTATCCTTCTCTAAGACCATTTCGGATTACGAAACGGATTCTGCGGGGTCATTAGCATGATGAGAAGAAAGATTTTACCTGTCCTATTATCATTGGTTCTCCTCTCTACCGGTTGTACAGGAACAACGGAAACAACAGTTCCTTCTAGTTCAACCGATAGTTCCATAAAGGAAGAAGAACTAGAGATAACCGGAATTGATCATATCGGAATCCGCGAATACACAACTCTTGCCTGTACTTTTGATGGAAAAGTCATCTCTCCTGAATGGTCATCCTCCAATAAGAAGATTGCAACCATTTCCACAAAAGGAATGGTCAAAGGACTTGCACTTGGCGAAGTCACAATAACCGCCACCTATAATGGACATAGCGCAAAGTTTTCTCTCTCTGTCACAGAAAGCTGGGCTCTTTCTTCCGTCGTTTCCCGCATCAACAAAGGAAGCTATCAGGTTTCCGTTTGTGGTGACGGGGGCTCATTCGATAGCATGAGTGACCCATCATTTGCATATGAAGTCTATTCCAACGGCATCTATTATCATTCAGCCAATCATACCGACTTCATTCAGAACTGTGGAATCGGTTATTACGAAGACAAGCTTTTCAGTTATACTGCCGATGATAAAAATGTTATCGACTCAGCAATGATTCTTCGTAATCAGACTGTCAGTCTGTCCAATTGCTATTATGGTCTAGGCACACTTTCTAGCAATTACTACCAGATGGACTTAAGAGAAGATAACACCTATGATATGACAACTTCCTCTGCCGCCACTTATCTTGAGGCTCTCTACTTCATGATGGGAACTCAATTTGTCTCCTCGACACAGACCGATTTCATGACAGAGTTACAGAAGAGCATCGTCTCACTGACAATGAAGGTAGAAAATGAATACGCCTTCACTGCCACTTTAGGATTTGGAACAAAAGAAGATGACAATATTGATATCAACACAACAATCACCCTCTACATAAGCAGCATAGAAGATAAAACTTGTCCTATCATCGACAACTACCTGAAGACAGATAGTCCAGCGTATCCTAGCATATACCCCGCTATCACAAAGATGTATGAGTTGAGCAAGAGTCACAACTATATTCGAAGTTTAGGAACCTACACCGGCATTAATATATCCATTCCAATCGGAAACGGAATATTCACGGAGAACTATGCCTTCACCGAGTACACGGACGACTACATTGAGGAAACAAAGGACTCCTATACTGAGAATCCACTTTGTTCCCACGGCTACATCGATATCCATGGAAAAGAAGAATATGAGGATGGTTCCTACGCATTCAGCATTGTCGATGGAAAAGTCGTATTAGGGAGCCGTGTTCTCAACAATCAGGGCAAATTCTATAGTCATTGGTATGAATTCTATGAGAATCTAACTCTTATCTTAGAAATGCTCGAATCTGACTTCTATACGTTTGAATCCGTAAAGACCGGAGAAGCACTGATCATTGGGGAGTTTGCATCCTATTCTCCAATCGGAGCAAGCATTACGGAAGATCTCTTCTCCAGCTATCTGGAAATGGATTCCAATCTGAAAAGTTCTGGAATTCTTCTCCACTTGGATTATTCCGACAGCAATCCTAGTTCCTCTATTGCCAACATTGGCGGTCTCTTTAGCTATAACGGCAATCTTGTCTATCAGTACAGCAAATACCCCTATACGAATTTCAACAAAGCATCCTCTCCCATCCTGGACACATTCTTATCCTCACTAACTGATAAATAATCATCAAGCACCTTTCTTAAAACGAGAAAGGTGCTTTTTGTTTTCAAAGAAAAAGCCCTGGTCAGATTGTGTAATGCACATCATGACTCAAGGCTTTGATTCATCAATTACTTCTTCGGAGTGAAAGTGAAGACTTTCGAACCAAATGTCACAACATAGACACCGGATGTATAAGCATAGGAACCAGAATACGTTGTATAACTAGAGCTTGTGCTATCATCGTAATAACTATTTGCCTTTGCAGAATAGTAAGTATACTCGCTAGGTCCCGTCATCGTGAACTTGCTTGTCTTCGTTCCATCTGTGAAGTATATGATACCTGTATTCCATCCACTCATCTCTCTCTTGACAAAAGTATAGTTCGTGCCGGATTCATCGACGATTGTGTAGTTATCTCCATCGAAGATCGGAGTAGCCTGTATAAAGCTATTGTTATATCCGGATGCTTTGTTTTCACCGCCAATGACCAGTTTTCCGACTTTGAGACACTTGTGTTCAATCTTCTCACTTCCAGTACTAGATGTGTATATTGACTTTGATGTCTGCATAGACATTGAAAGTTCAGTTATCGTATCAGAAGAGACTAAACTGATTTCACCAGTTGCATTGATAGCGTAGTTGAAGGAATGCTGCGTATAGGAAGAGAAGCTTGTTCCGACATTGACTGTGCCTGTTCCATCAGATTTCAGGACAACCTCGCTCATCGTAATCGAATAAGTAGCGGAATTGCAATAGACAGCAGCGGCATTTTCAGCCGTCCAGGGCTCACTGATTGTCAAGGCGATGGATCTAGTGATACTAGGATTACTCTTAGAAGCAAGTTTCAGTGACACTCCACTTTCGGCTCGATTCATCTTAAGTTTGAACTTCACTTTTCCGGTGGTTTTCTTATCCTCATCCGAATTCATATCCGATATGGTGATAGCATCACTAGAGGCGGTGATTTCGATATCCGCCGGATTATATCCGGAATATGGAGTCAGCACTAAATCATAGGTTTCATTGACATAGCCACCTGTAAAGCTCTTGTCATCGCAGTATAAGGAACCGAACTGACTGTTGTTTGTATAATCCTCATATGTAAGGGTGACCGTGACATCACAAGTGACCATATTGTATTCATTTCCAATGGTCAGGACAGTAGTACCAATCACACCTCTTCCCGATAAGGTCTTATTATAATTTTCTGTGAAATACTTGGAATCATAGGCCATAATCTTAAAGTTCCCAAGATCAAGAGGAGAAGCAGGAGTCACAGCAAGAATTCCAAAGTCGGAAGCCTGAAGAGTGGTGACTTTGGAACTGACTTCTTTTTCATCAATGACAGGTTCGATTTCCGATGCAACATTGTTCTCAATAGAGATTCTAAAATCCGTGACTTCCTTTCTGTCTTCATAATCCATATGGAAGGTATGCTTTTCAGATTTCGTAAGGTAATCTTCCAAGTTATCAACGACCTTCTTATCGGAGTCGAAGACTTTTCCAGAATAGACCTTAACTTGATAGATACCATCAGTCAGAAGGCCTTCTTCTGAAACTGTGATTTCCAATTCATCCGTTGCATAGTAAGAAGTGGAATAGGAATTATAGACCATTTCATAATTGGTAAATTTGATCTTGATGGCATCTCCGATGTCACCTAAATATTCATATTCAACCTGAAGATTGTCTTTAATCTGTTGGTCGGTTAATGTCGATGTTCCGCTAATATGTGCATGAGCAATCATATAGTTTAAATAACTATTGATGTTCTTGTACTCAGACTGATAGGAAATCATCTTATCATAGGCCTCATCTTTCGTGACATAATTTCTGTCGCGATAGACCATAGTGTTCTCTTCCGTACTTTCCGTAGGTTCTTCATCCTCGTCTTCTTCTATGATAGCTCCTGTGACTGTCGGCTTATTTGTCGATGTACCTTCAAAGGTTGCAATTTCATAGTAGTTGCTATCATTGAAAACGGCCTCTTTTTTCTCAATAGAGGATTTTTCTTTTCCCTTTTCTTCCGTGATGGCATCATCTTTTGTCTGATCAGCGGAATAGGTATATGACTCACTCTGGATATAGTGCTGATTAAGACCCAATGTCTCTTCGACAACTTTCTTCGTGACCGTATCACCAGTTATCGTTTCAGACGTTAAAGCAAATTTACTTCCTTTATCAGCAAACTGATTGTCAAACTGCTTGATGTACTTGTAATAGGCATCTCCATCAACAGGGGCCGTATTCTCCTCCTGAATCTCTTCAGAGGTGATGACCAGAGGCTGTTTTAAGGAGAAATCAATTGTGAAATCAAAGTTGCCTTTCTTGATTGATTCGATGGAATTGTCATCAAAGCGGAATGCCTTGTAATAGGCTTCATTGAAAGCAAGGCTATCAAAGCCTAACTTCTCTCCATCCATATCGATATAGAACTTCTGATGGTAACGGATTGGAGCATCCTCAAGGACAAAGGTGAAATCATCCTGAATGACAAAGTCCAAAGACTCTTTTCCATCCTCATAGACAATCTTCACATCGTGGTAGTTGGATGCTGTCTTGACAAGGCTTAATGATCCGTCCTTGATAGCTAGATCGTAGATACCTTCATTCAAGACACAGATATAGTTTCCGTTTCCTTTTTCAAATCCAGTCTGAGAGACAAGGGAGTCATAGCTGATGATATCGAGTCCTTCTGAGCCACGGACAAAGAAGGCATCTCCTCTCTTCAATGAGATTCCGCTCAACGTATAGGTATTCGTTTTTTCATCATAGACAAATTTCTTTTCAGAGTCATCCCCTAAGTCAACATTTCCTGCTAAGTAATAGTCAGTAGTCTTGACTGTTGAAGATTCTGTCTTGTTCTCGTCTGTCTGCTCTTGTGTATCAGACTGTACTTCAGTGCCTGAAATCTTTTCTCCGCACCCTGTTGCTAATAAAGCAAGAAGGGAGACAAGTAACATAGTTTTTTTCTTTTTCATCTTTTATCCTCACTTATAAAGAAATTATAAAGTTTTATTAAAAAGAAGTGAAAGAAAAAATAAATCGTTTTTTGTCAAGTACACACGATACTCTCGTGTTTTCCATAAAATTATCGTTTTTTTCAGTGAAACCGATAAGATTCAATGAAAAACAAATCAAATTGAAAGGGCTTTCAGTTATTTTGTAAATCTTAATTAAACCTTAAAACTTTTTTTAGAATACACCCAATATTCCAAAGGCTAACCCGAAATAAGTAAGCAGCTGACCTACCAGATAAGTGAGCATGATTGAGAAGTTGTAATCACTTTTTTCTTCTTTCCCGAGATTTTTTGCCAAGATGATATCGCTGATGATACAGCATAGGTATCCAAAAAGAATCATCATTCCACTTGCATATTGTCTATGGGCTAAGATAACAATGCTAATAATGACGTTGATGATATGAAGTGTGGAGAATGCATATTTGAATAAAGAGAACGGTTCTCTTTCAATGAAGAGATAACCAATGACACCTGCTAGTGGAACAGGAAGATAGACAAGAAGATACTGCCACCATGAAAACGGATGCCCAATAATCTGTATCTGAGTCAAAGCGTTTAAGACATGACTTGCTCCAAAGCAGGAGGCACCGATCAGAAAATAGATTGGTCTCTTTTCAAAGATGAGAAGCGTATCACCGATACAGGCCAAAAAACATGCGACGATGATAAGAGGATAGGAAGGAACATAAAAGATAAGGCAAACAGCAAGAGAGGAAAGCAAGAAAGGTTTTGTCAGTTTGCGTGCTTTGTCATTATGTCGATAGCAAAAATATAGGTGTATGACACATAGTAACAAATACAATGATAGAAAAAGAAACATTCCTAGCGTTCTCATGACTAAATTGTAACATTGAAAGCATGAAAATGAAATGAAATCATAAACCTTTACACTTTAGTGTAATACTTATCTATTACCCACTTACCCTTTGTCATCAAAAGATATATAATCATTAAGTTTCATTATGAAGAAATTAGATTTAGGATCATCCAATACATTGAACACTGTTTTGCGACTGATGATTCCAGCCATGCTTTCGCAGTTGTCGACAGTTTTATATAACATCATCGATAGAATGTATATCGGTAACATTCCAGAAGTCGGAAATATTTCTCTGATAGGAGCAGGTGTCTGTGCACCAATCACGACATTATGCACTTCTTTTGCTTACCTCATCGTCTTAGGCGGCGCTCCACTATTCTCTATCTCCTTAGGTCAGAAAAATGAAAAGAATGCAAAGAAAATCTTCTCGAATGCGTTATTGGCTCTAGTCATTCTCTCATTCATCATCACGCTGACTTTCTATCTATGTCTAAAACCGATGCTCTATACCTTCGGAGCAAGTGAACAGAGCTATTACTATGCTAAAGAATACATGGTCTATTTCCTCATCGGTGTTCCTTTTGCTTTTCTCGCGATTGGACTGATTCAGTTTTTGATGTCGCAAGGGTATTCCGGATGTGCGATGGCTAGCACGCTCTTTGCTAGTGTCATGAATGTCATCCTTGATCCTATTTTCCTATTCGTCTTCAACACAGGCATCAAAGGAGCAGCTATCGCTACATCCATATCATGGGGCCTTTCCTTCCTTATGGCTCTTTTCTTTGTATGGAAGAAGGCTAGAATCAAGCCAGAGTTTAAAAACTTCTCACTCAAAATCATCTTGAAGATGATTCGATATGGAATCTCGCCTTTCATCATTCTTTCCACCGATGCTGTCATCGTCATTGTCTTAAATGCTGTTCTTCAGAAGTCAGGCGGGGATCAAGGCGATTTCTATATTGAGTGTTCAACAATCGTACAAGCATTCTTCTCATTGGTCACTGGTCCATTATTAGGCATTTCCTCAGGAACTCAGCCTGTCTTAGGCTATCTATATGGAGCCAAGAAGATGGATTTAGTCAAGAAAGCGGAAAAGCAGATTACACTCTGTGGAATCATATTCACTTCCATCTGCTTTGTTCTCTCTTTCTTTGTCGCTAAGCCTTTTACATCTCTGTTTTTATCCTTCTCCTCTTCTGCAACCAATACAGAGAACATCATTGAGAACTCTGTTAAATTCATTCGTTACTATATGACACCGATCATCCTTCTCACTTTCCAATACACGTTGGTAGATGGACTTACTGGTCTTGGAAAAGCGAATATCTCTTTATGGCTTTCCTTAAACAGAAAGATTATCCTTCTTATTCCTTTGACGATACTGATTCCGTATTGTTCAAAAGATGCGGCAACTGCTTTCCTTGCAGAACCGATTGCTGATGCTATTTCAAGCATTGTCTCATCGATTGTCTTCTTAATCGTCTTCCCAAAGGTTCTCAAAAAAGGAGAAGAGGTTCAAGGTTCTGTCTTAGGAAACTAAGTATACAAAGATAGTATTTTGAAACAGTCAACCCAAAGCGTTATAATGAATTGTCTTTAAAACCCTAAAGACAAAGAGGTCATACAATGTTAACTTTAAAACAAAAGAAAGACATTTACGGCCTTTTGCTCGAGAATTTTGAGAAAGGAGTCGATATCCCACTTGCTTCACTCGCTTTATATTTAAAAAGCAAGAATATCGACTATACGGAATTCGGTTATAAAAAAATGAAGTCATTGCTCAATGACTTGGAATTCCTCTCCCTCAAAACACGTAAGGCAAAGGGTCATGAGAATGTCTATGTTGTCATTCAGGATTTTTCCGATGGAGGAAAAAAGAAGAATGACAAAATAATTCTGACAGAGGATGAGAAAAAGAGGATTCTCTCTCTTCTTAAGGAAAAATACGCTAGCAATATTCCTTATCCACTATCGAATATCTGTCAGTATCTATTAGACTCCGGAATCAACTACAAAGAGTACGGATATTCAAAGGTCAAGAACTTTTTGAACGAATTCGTTCCGGACATTCAGATTGTCGAAGACAAGAAGACACACATCATCTCCACGATACTTCAAGGTGAGAAGCCATTGAAGAAGATCAGCAAGAAAGAGAAGAAAACAAAGGATAACGACTATCCTATCATCTCTTCGAAGGAGTTGCTGTTGAGTGATTCCCTTTCCTTGTCCATCAAGGATTTCACGGATTTAGGATTGGATAACAACAGCTTAAAGCTACAAGTGCTTCAAGACTACCTTAAAAGCAAAAAGCTTGGAAAAATCACCTTAAGAGATGATTGCTATATTTTCCCTCTCTCTTTTTTAAGCAAGGACAAAGAGAATCTGATTGCCAGCATCAAAAAGACGGATGGAAAATCGGAATACAAATACATAATCAACTTCCTTGGGGCAGATAGAGAAAAGCCAAAGAATGCCTTAAAGAATGACATTCACTTCTCCGATTATGAAAAGAGCATCAAAGAGCTTGCTCTCTTAGCCAAAAAGGAGAAGTGGTGCTATCGTCATTCGAAAGATCCATACGTCATTCTCAAGATTTATCTTCAGTACACCTATTATAGACTCCAAAGCGAGAACAAGATATCATTGAATGAAAAGAGCGGATTTGCAGCCTTCAACACAGGTTTGAAAACCGATGAATATGAAGATATCTATGCTGTACTATTAGTCAGCAAAGACAAAACCATCCAGGAAAAGTATCTATTCCAGGGATTCACCGTCTCCGCCAGTCAAGGATTAGGAAAGATCATCGTCGAACATTTCAATCCTCTTCCTAAGAAGGCGGTCTATATCGAAAATCCAGGCGAAATCTATTTTGATACGACAAAAGACATCCATACCGATGAGAAACACATCATATTGGATAACATTGACCGTTTCCCAATGGATTATCTTTCTACGATGGTCGCTCCATTCAGTGAGGAAAAGTCGATTTTAGAATCCATCAAGAAAGCAAAGACAGACATCAACAAGGAAAGACTCTATCGCAAGCTTGAGAATAGCATCGAAAAGAATAGTCTCCTCTACACACTATTAAAGACAAGTCTTGACAATACGATTGCAAAGGCAAAGAGAATGGTCGAATACGATTATCGAACCGCATTAGCATCTTTCTTCCCGACAAGAAACGTGATATCAATGATGCTTCCGCTTGAGTTCAATGACAGCAACGGAATCGAAGCTGTACTTCTTGTCGAAAAGACACAGAGCGGAAACTATCAAGGTCAGACGATACTCACTTCCAAGCAAGCCTATGTCAATGCAAGGCTGCTCTCTCCTTTAGAACACACTTATCTTGACCCATCCAAAATAGAAGACTAAAAAAACCAGGAGACCTCATCAGTCTCTGCCACAGACGGCAACTCTATTGTAAGTCGCCGCATACCCCATGGGGTATGCCTTTGGTAGTGACCAAGGAATCATCCTGGTATTAATCATATGAAAAACTTCTGTGATCTGTACGAAAATACATTTCACAGAAGTTATTTTTATTTCTCATGATGTCTTACATAGAAGGAAAGGACATCGATATCAGAAGGATGAACATTGGTTATTCTCATCGCTTCTCCTAATGTCTTAGGACGATAGAGAGTAAGCTTTTCCCTTGCTTCCAAAGACAAGCCTTGCATGTTCTTATAGTCTAGGTTATCGGGAAGTTCAAGTTCCTGATAATCTTCCCTTCTTTTCGCTTCTTTCCTCTCAGCGAGAATGTAGCCCTCGTATTTGACTTCCGTCTCGCACTTGAACTGCTCTTCCTCATCTAAGAGAGGAAGGAAGTCTACGCATTTACGGATTTCATCATACTTGGCACCTTGTCTTCTTAGAGTCTGTTTCATCGTCTCGTTTCCGTTTGGCTCCGGGAAGTTTAAGGATTTGATGTAATCTCGCAGCTTGACATTCGATGCAACCTGATGAGAATTCAGTTCCTGAATAGCCATCATCACCTTTTCCGTTCTCGAGTTGAGACGGTCAAATCTCTCTTTTGAGTTGAGACCGACTTCATATCCGAACTTGGCAAGTCTACTATCAGCATTATCGCTTCTCGTGATGAGTCTGAACTCACTTCGAGAGGATAGCAATCGATATGGTTCTTTTGTGCCTTTGGTGACGATATCATCGATCATGATACCGATATAGGCTTCATCACGTTTCAGAACAAGAGGTTCTTTTCCTAAAATGGCAAGAGAAGCATTGATGCCAGCCATCAGACCTAAAGCAGCGGCTTCCTCATATCCGGATGTGCCTGCAATCTGTCCTGAGACATAGAGTCCTTTGATTCCTCTGACCTGAAGAGAGTGCAAAAGCTGACTTGGCTCAATCGCATCATATTCAATTGCATAAGCGTATTTCAAAAACTTGGCATTCTCCAATCCATGGATGGAATGAACGATCATTTCCTGAACATACTGAGGCATTGAGGTAGATAAGCCATCGACATAACAGGAAGAGAACTCTTTGCTTTCCGGTTCTAGGAAAAGCTGATGCCTTATCTTATCTTTGAAACGGACAACTTTATCCTCAATAGATGGGCAATAACGCGGACCGATGCCTTCAACGACACCTCCGTACATACTAGATTCGTTTAAGTGCTCACGGATGATATCATGAGTTCTCTCATTCGTATAAGTAAGATAACAGGGAAGCATATCCTTCAAAGGCATAAACTCCGTCGTATCATAGGAGAAAGCATGTCTTCCATCATTTCCAAGTTCAATGGCAAGATCTGTGTAATCGATGGAAGCAGGATCAAGTCTAGGAGGTGTTCCTGTCTTCAAACGGAGCATGTTCAGGCCTAAGGAAGCGATAGAGGCGGAAAGCCCATGTGAGGATTTTTCTCCATCCGGTCCTTCATCTTTGATTTCATGCCCACGAAGGATTCTCGACTCCATATGAGTGCCTGTGGCAAGTACAATCGCTTTGCACTTAATAAAGGTGTTATCTTCTAAGATAACGCCAGTTACAACATTATCTTCAACGACTATTTTCTTCGCTTCCGCTTCTTTGATATCAAGGTTTTCCAATGTCAGAAGATGATTCTGCACATTTCTTGGGTATCCGATCTTATCTTCCTGAGCACGGAGACAACGGACACCCGGTCCTTTAGAAGTATTGAGTTCCTTGATCTGAAGAAGAGAGCCTTTCATGTCAGCCATCTTTCCCATGATACCGCCTAGGGCATCAATCTCTCGGACTACGATGCCTTTTGCGCTTCCTCCGATATGAGGATTGCAAGGCATATTGGAGACCATCTTAAAATTCAGGCACAACAACAGTGTCTTAAGACCCATTTTGCTAGAAGCGTAACAGGCCTCGGTGCCAGCATGGCCGCCACCTATAACGATGACATCATATTCATTCTTGATGATATTGAACATATTTATCCAATCGAACCAGACATATCAAATTTGATGAGCTGGTTGAGTTCTACCGCATATTCCATCGGCAATTCCTTGCTGAAGGGCTCTAAGAATCCCATAACAATCATCTGTGTTGCACTAGCCTTGTTCAGACCTCTGCTCATCAGGTAATAGAGCTGGTCTTCGTTGATCTGTGAGACACTAGCCTCATGTTCAAGATAAGAGGATGCGTTCTCTACTACATTGTTTGGAATCGTATCCGAATAGGAATGGTCGTCTAGAATCAAGGTATCGCATTCCTCATGAGCTTTGGAATTCGTGGCACTCTTTGAAATATGAATCTGACCACGGAAATTGCTTGTTCCACCATTTCTGGCAATGGACTTGGAAATAATAGTAGAAGAGGATTCCTTTCCTAAGTGGATCATCTTGGCACCTGTATCTTGGAACTGTCCTTCACCAGCGACAGCAACCGAGATGACAGAGCCTTTGCTTCTCTCACCTTTTAAGACACAGCAAGGATACTTCATACAAAGCTTGGAACCGATATTTCCATCCACCCATTCCATCAGGCCATCATCATCGACAATGGCACGTTGTGTGACTAGATTCAAAATAGAGTTCGACCAGTTTTGAATAGTCGTATAGCGCATCTTTGCTCTCTTGCCGACAAAAATTTCGACAATAGCAGCATGCAAGGATTCTTCCGAATACATCGGAGCTGTACAGCCTTCGACATAATTGAGTTCCGCATCATCATCTACAATAATGAGAGTGCGTTCAAACTGACCGCTTCTCTTGTTGTTGATACGGAAATAGGACTGCAAAGGCTTATCCAATTTCACGCCTTTTGGAACATAGATGAAACTGCCACCGCTCCAGACAGCAGAGTTCAAGGCAGCATACTTATTGTCCTGGGGAGGCACTAGTTTTCCAAAGTACTTCTTAAAAAGCTCAGGATACTCTTTTAAGCCAGTATCCGTATCCAAGAAGACAACACCCTTATCTGTGACTTCTTTCAGCATGTTGCTATAGACAGCCTCGGACTCATACTGGGTCGTAACACCGGAAAGGAATTTCTGTTCCGCTTCCGGGATTCCTAATTTATCAAAGGTGTTCTTGACTTCATCCGGAACATCTTTCCAATCCTGGGCAATCTTATCCGAGACTCTTGTATAGTATGTGTAATCCTGGAAGTCAATCCAGTTGAGATCCGGTCCAAAGTTCGGCTGGTGATGTTTGACGAATTCATGATAGGATTTCAGACGGAAATCGAGCATGAAGTCCGGTTCATCTTTGATTTTGGAAATTTCGCGAATCGTATCTTCCGTCAAGCCTTTCGGGGTGCGGTAGATAGCGATATCCTTATCGCGGAATTCGTATTTGGCACGATCATCCTGATCGAGCAATGTTTTCTCCTTCTCATTCATGTTCTTTCTTCTCCTCTTCTAAAAAGGCTTTCTGAAGGCCACGCCAGGAAATATTGGCGCAAGTGATTCTAGAAGGCTGTCTGTTGACATTCACAAAGCAGATAGCATCTCCTAAAATTTCCTCATTGAAATCCTTGCCTGCAAGCATCTTATTGAATTCATCCATCATCTGAAGAGCTTCTTCCTTTGTCTTATGAAGAATCATCTCACTCATGATGGAAGTGGAAGCGGTTGAGATTGCACATCCTTTTCCATGCCACTTGCAGTCTTTTACAATGTCGCCATCAAATAGGACTTGAATATAGATGTCATCGATACAGGAAGCAGAATCCATATGGATGGTGATATAACGGTCATCATTCACTTCTTCAAAGTTTCTCGGATTCTGATAGTTATCGACAATGATCTCCCTCATGATTTCGGGATCGTTAATTGAAAAAGGCATCTAAGAAATCCTCCGCTGTAGAACAAGCCTTGACAAAGGCTTTGACATCTTCTTCCGTGTTGTAAAGATAGAATGAGGCACGAACAGTACCTTGTGTCTTCAAATATTCAGGAAGAATCTTTGCACAATGCTGACCGCTTCTAACAAACACACCTTTGCTAGAAAGGTAGGTAGCGACATCCTGAGCAAAAACATCTTTGATATTAAATGTCACAATGCCACTGTCAGCATCCTCGTTGTACAAGATGGCGTTGCCGTTTTGCTTCAATCCTTCAACAGCCATCTTTCTTAAATGAAGTTCATGTTCATGAATCTTATCAAATCCGATATTTGTAAGATATTCACAGGCTTTTGCTAAGCCTAAGATCCCGGCTACATTCTGTGTTCCAGCCTCTAAGCGATACGGAAGATCATCCAAGGAAAGATAGCCTGTGGAATCGAATCTCGCATTCATCTCTCCACCATAGAAGGTAGGAGATATCTTCTCTAGCATCTCTTTCTTTCCGTATAGGACACCGGTACCAGTAGGTCCAACCATCTTGTGTCCAGAGAAAGCAAGGAAATCGACATCGCTGTCTTTCACATCGATTTTCATATGTGGAACACTCTGTGCCGCATCATCGACGTAGATAGCACCTTTTTCGTGGGCTAGTCTGACAAATTCCTTGACAGGAAGAGAATAGCCTAAAACATTGCTTACAGAGGCTAAGGAAACGACTCTTGTGTGATCGGTTAGAGACTTTCTGAAGTTTTCAACTGTAAGCCTTCCATTTTCATCAAAAGGAATATAAGTGATCTTAGCACCTGTGATCTTTGCGACCTGGAACCAAGGAAGGACATTGGAAGCATGCTCTTCCATGGAAAGCAAAATTTCATCTCCCGCTTTCAAATGGGGAATAAGTCCATATGCGATTTCATTCATCGCCATCGTATCACCTGAAGTGAAACAGATTTCCTCTTCCTCGGCATTCAAGAACTGGCTGACAGTCTTTCTAGACTGTTCTAAAGCAAGATCTGCTTCATGGGCAAGAGAGTAGTCTCCTCTTCTTGTGTTTGCGGTGATATCTTTATAGTAATGATTTTCCGCTTCAATGACAGAGTATGGTTTGAAGGTCGTTGCAGAATTATCTAGATAAACAAGAGGTAGACCTTTGAACTCGCTGTTGTGTTCCTCATACATCGGAAAATCATGACGATACTTATAGGGATCGAATGTCATATTGTAAGAGCTCCTAAAGCATTCTTTGCTTCTTCAATGAGTCCCTCATCCTCTGCCGATTCAATCATCGGAAGAAGAGATCCATAAGTGACAAGCCTTTTACTCTCATCCAATGTGAGACCGCGGCTCATCAGATAGTATAGATGATCGGGATTGTAGGCGCCTAATGCAGCGCCATGACTTGCCTTGACATCGTTTTCCTTGATCAACAAGGCAGGAGACACTTCACTCTTGCAGTCAGGTGAAAGATTGGTGATTTTTCCTTCCTGACGGGTATCACACTTATGGGCACCATTTTTGATGAAGGAACTTCCTAAGAATTTCATAACACCTGTTCCGGAGTTGATACCACCCATCTTAGTGCGAGAATAGGATTTCATTCCACTATGATAGACATTGATGCGGTAAAGCTTCTTGAATGAGGAATTCAAGGATGCCAAGGAGATTTTTGCATTAGTGCTCTCATTGAGAACAATTTCAAAATCTGCATCGATATCAGACATGGAAAAATCGATGTAAGTCAATTTCAAAGAGACACCATCTGATACTTCAATCTCCATTTTGAAAGAATCATCCTTCATCTTGTCAGAAATGAAATAGACTAGATGCGTATCCTCAGTAATCTTCAATGTAGATGGGAATGAATCCGGATTTTTAAAAACGCTTTTCATCCTAACACCTACTTCTCGATAATCTGCTTCACACCACAGGAACCGATGGATACATCATTGGCAGTCTTCTCTTCCTTGGTGATTTTGATGTCATATTCTTTTTGAAGGAATGAATATCCTTCCTTGGAAATTCTCTTAGCCAATAAGGCATCGCCTTCTAAAGCAATCTTTCCATTGACCATGACTGCTGTACGATTGACATGAACCAAATCATAAAGTCTATCGTAGTGAGAGATGATGATGAATGTTGTGCCTTTTTCCTTCATCTCATTGATGACATCCGAAATGACATTGAGGGCATCAACATCCAAACCAGAATCGATTTCATCAATCAGTGCCAAAGAAGGGGAAAGCATCAGCATCTGGAGGATTTCATTTCTCTTCTTTTCACCGCCGGAGTAGCCTTCGTTGAGATGACGGCTAGCCATTGCGGAATCCAATCCGACTTTCTCATAGGAAGAGGTTGTCTCACGATAGAACTTGATCAAAGAGATTGGTTTCTCGCTTCTTGCATTGAGCATGGCACGATAAAAGTCCATCGTGACAACACCAGGAACTTCCGGTGGGTTCTGAAAAGCCATAAAGATGCCTTTCTTGCTTCTCTCGTCCGTAGAAAGAGAAAGAAGGTCATCGCCATCAAAAGAAACGGTTCCACCCGTGACTTTGTATTTCGGGCTTCCCATTAAAACGTTGAGAAGTGTTGATTTTCCGTGACCATTCGGTCCTAATAAAGCAATGCAGTCGCCTTTACTGACGGTGAGTGAAACATCACTGAGAATCTCTTTTCCTTCTGCCTCACAGGCAATATGAGAAATGATAAGTTTATCCATAACAGCCCTCCAAACATATAGCAATTTTTAAGATAACTATAGTATTTTAATTATATTAATTATATAGAGCAACAAAAACGATAAAAAACCGACGATTTTCCATTCAATTCAATGAAGATTAAAAAAACCGTCATAAGAATCAAATATTCGTTTCTCATGACGGGGGGATGATTTTAGAAACCTTTCTTGATGGAAGAGAGAACTGTCTTCATCTCAGAGTCTTCTAATTGACGAGGCGGGAATTCAAGCTTCAGTCCATCATCCTCATAACGAGGAATGACATGAATGTGGAAGTGCGGAACACTCTGTCCAGCGCTTTTTCCTGCGTTTGTAAGAATGTTGCATCCTGTTGCACCAAGCTGAGAAATCTGAGCCTGAGCAATCGTCTGAGCAACCTCATAAGCATGATCGAGAATATTCTTCGGGCAGGTGAGCATGCTTGTGAAATGTTCTTTCGGAAGGACCAAGGTATGACCTCTGCTGACAGGATTGACATCCAAGAAAGCGATGATTTCGCTATCCTCATAAACCTTGTAGCATGGGATGGTTCCATTGGCGATTTTACAGAAAATACACGAATTGTCTTTTTTGTTATCCATATTGTTTCTCCTTATTTTTTTGAAAAAGAGAAGGCAGTTAAGCCTTCTCTTGATTTCAGCATTTGAACTTAGGCAAGTTTGATCTTGTCTTCGGAAGAATACGGATTGTCAGTCTTGAAGACATCCTTATAATTGGACTTGATGTACTCAAGGAAATCTTCATCGGAATACTTGATGTCTGTACGGCTGAGCCAATAGACGATGGAATTGGTCTTATAGGAGCCAGTGGTAGACATAGTATATGCGACTTCACGGGCAATCTGTTCCTTCTTCTCGGCAGAATCATAGATGGAAGTTGTGGATGTAGTGGAAAGGGCAGAAGAGCTTACAACATCTAAGATACGAGTGAGATAGTAGGTCTTAGAAGAGGAATCATAGTAGTAAAGATTATCGATAGAATCAGAAAGTGTATCGCTGGTAGTGAGATAACGATAGCCATCCTTACCATAGACAGTGATATCACGTCTGACGGTCTTGCCATCCTTGGCATCCTGCTTCATCTGTTCGACAGTAGACTTATCAGTTGTGATCTTGGAAGAGAAGATACGGGAAGATAAGTCGCTCGGAATAGAGGAGATGCCACTAGAAGAGAGATAGATTCCTTCTGTGACAAGGTTCTTTGTTGCAATATCATCGACAGCCTTTCTGACACCGGTCTTATAATCATAAGCATAGGAGCCAGTATAAGTGCTTTCCAAAGAGGTATCGACCTGATGGATGTTGTTAATGCCATCTTCAAGTTTCTTCTCATCGGAGAGGACTTTGCCCATCAATGTGCCGGAAGCAGTTGCATCCTGAGAACTATCGGAAGGAAGAATGTCGTTTTCTCTGAGCCATGCTTCTTCATCGGCTGTAAGAACGATTTCACTTCCATAACGAGAAGAATCAATGGAATCAGCCTTAGTCTTCGTGATGCCTTTCCAAAGTCTGGATAAGACTGAGAAGTCAGAATCCTTCTTGTCACCCATGACATAGTCATTGATATAGGCATTAAGAAGTTTCTTGGCATCGCCAGGTTCATCGCTTCTATCAGCAAGAGCAATAATCTGAACCTTACGCGCATTGGAGTTACCAATAGAAGCATAAGACTTCTGGTAGATGTATTCTGCAGTGAGGTAGTTGATTCTCATATCATCCTGAAGTTCTTTCTTCATATAGGTAGAATAGTTCTCATTGTTAGAGAAAATATCGCTATATTCAAGATAAGGAGTGAGAAGTTTTCCAGAGTCAGAGATAGAAGCAGTATCGAAGTCAAGATAGTAATATGATTCATTGAGATACTTGACATACTTGCTTTCATAGAAGAGGTTGTCTTTGCTATAACTTCCACCTTTTGCAGTAGTTGTCATGCTCTGCTTGGCACGATAATCCAAATTGGAATCGGTCATGGAAGCATTGATGGAGCTGATATCGCCATCAGCGACAGAACCTTTGTAATAGTCCTTAGCAATAGTTGTGACATCGGTTCCAGTGCTAGAAGAAGTATAGTTGTGAGCAATCTTGGAAACATCAAGAAGAATCTGATTGACAGCCTTCTGATAGATTTCACTGGAAGAGGAAGCGCCAGCATAATAATGCTTGAAATCGTTTCCGTAGACAGTCTTATCGTAATTGTCTAATCCGTTTGTCTTGTCTCCGAAGATTGGATCATTGTAGTCAAGAGGATATTTGACTTCATCGTTATCGCATCCACAGAGGGTGATAAGGGAAACAGCAAGAAGTCCTAATGATTTAAGTTTTTTACTTTTCAACATGGCAGAGACTCTCCTTTCCATTGAAACTACCGCCTTCAAATGCGGAAATGCAGACCTGAGGGAGAATACCACGAGGTGAGACTTCTTCCTGGATAGCTAACTGATTGACATATGTCTCCCAGCTTTCATCCAAGGAATTCTCAGCGCTGACTTCCGTTGAATTACGGGTTGTATCGATGTAACGATTGACAAGCTTTGCATAATCGCCAAGCAAAGTATCGAAATCGACATTGTATTCTTTCTTGAAAGCAGCCTTATTGTTTTCAAAGAGTTTGAATTCAATGTTGGAATCAGCTTTCTTGATTGATTTGTAAAGAGCATCTCTTCTTGTGTTGTATGTGGTGTTGGAGTTGACATCGGTTGTGACGAAGTTGATGAAGGAAGCATTATCGGCATAGCTATCGCTATCAGCTTTGGTCTTATCAGACTCGCTGGCGCTAGGAATGTTGGTACGATAATACTGATAGGTTGTGGAAGAATTCACAAACGGATCTTTGTTGACAACGATGAAGTGAATTCCCTGATAGCTGGAAGAGCCACCGCGAACAATGATGACAGGATTCTTTGATCCATCATCCTTTTCGACAAGGATTTTCTTGGAACCAGCGATATTGGTGTATTCACTCTTTCCAGTTGTTTCGTTATAGGTATATCCGACAAGATTATCGGAAACGCCCTCGATAGTCTGGAACTTGTCTTCATCAATCTTGCTAAGCTGTCCGTGGACATATTCGTACTCAGCATACTTCTTAGGAAGGGAAGCAGCGACATCGCTCGGCTTTGTCCAAGTATCAGAATTGATTCCAGCGACCGCAGCGACTTCCTTAGCCTCGGCTAGGAACTTGGCATCATATTCATCGCTATCATCATACATGAAGTTGATTCCATGATAATTGAAATAGTTATTGAAAAGGATGTTTCTAGGATACTGAGTTTCCTGAGCATAGTCGACCTTAGTGTTGTCAACTAAGTTTTTCTCTGTATCAGCAAGGTAACCCATGGTGAGAGCAACCGAAAGCGGTATACCAAAGGCCTTCTTCTTTCCAATGTTGACATTGGAGATTGTACTGCTGACAGAAGTATTATTCTTATAAGTATAGTCAGAAGTGGTGACTTCCTTGCCAGGAACTCTTAAGGAAGCGCGAACAGAGTCATTGACGCTAGTTTCGCTTGTTTCCGGATTGAGATAGGCATCATAAGCATAAAGGCCGAGTTTGAATTCGTTGATGTAGGAAGTGGTTTTTTCCATGGCAACCTGTTCGCTGCCATCTGTGGAAGTGAACAATTCACCATACTGCTTAGCGGAGCTTTCATCATCGGAAGCAACCAAGGCGATGGAACCGAAGCTATCGTTGGAAGCAAGCATTCTTGCAACGTTTCCGATCTGGCTGGCATCATCGGAAGAAATCTTTCCGTTCCAAAGTCCTTCACCATCACTGGAAGCATCAACCTTGATAAGGATGTGGCTAACATGGTAAGGAGCCTGTTTGACAACATAATTCTTTGTCAATTCTTCGGAAACATAGAACTTGTAGGAAGAATCCGTAGTTCCATCAGCGTTGATGTTGTAGTAGGAAGTGGAGTTAGCATCATTCTGAGCATCAGCGATGTACTTGTTTCTCAGTTCATCGATGTCATCGACATTTTCGCTGTCGAGAGTCTTTTCCATTTCTTCCTTGTAGGAAGTTTTGTTGGTTCTTGCGTTGGTCTTCCAAGTGTTCTTCAACTCGTTGATTTTAGAATCAACAGTGGCAAGAATTGCATCAGTACGTTTTGTAACCATCTGTGCAAGAACACTTTTTGCTACGTTGTAATAAGCCTGTGCAGAGCCTTTGGTATTATCCAAAAGATCATAAATCTGCTCAAAGGTATAAGTTTTTCCGCCAACAGTAACGATATCGCCTTCCTTCCATTTGTTATCAGGATAAGTGTAATCGTCATTGCACGCGGTTAGACTGGCAATGCTTAATAATGACAAAGCCAAAGTCAGAGATCGTTTGCCTTTCTTCATAAGAGTCCTCCTCAATTGAAATATTGCACACAAAGACAACTTCATCTAATATAGTGGTTTTCAAGTCGGTTTTCAAGATAAACAAGTCTTGTGATATATATTATATATCCATTTATGCCGATTTCTTAACCAAAATCGTGCTGACAGGCCTCGTTTACCTCACCACTCACTAAGAAAAAACAATCAAAGAAGACAAATCTTTCTTAGTGATAGTAGAAAATAGGGCGAATATGTTAAAATCTAGCCATGACCGAAATCATAGCAATCACAAATCAAAAAGGTGGAGTCGGAAAAACGACCACCGCTTATAACTTGGCTGCTTCTTTAGCCAGATACAACAAAAGGGTTCTGCTTCTCGATATGGACCCACAAGGCAACTGCTCTCAGGCTCTCGGCATCGATCCTACTCTTAGCAAGAGGACGATGAGCGAACTTTTACTGAAAAAGAGTGACTTGAAACACTGCATCAGAAAAACAGATTTTGAGAACATCTCGATTGTCTCCGCCAATCTTACTTTAGCCATGGTAGAAAGTGAACTGATGACACAGGGTAGTTGTTCAACGAAACTGCTGAAAGAAATCATCAACTCAAAAGAAATCAATCTTTTCGACTACGTGCTCATCGACTGCCCGCCTTCATTAGGTTTTCTATCACTGAACGCATTGAATGCATCGAACTGCATCTTGATTCCTGTCCAATGCGAATATTTTGCCTTGGACGCTTTAGCTCAGCTTCTCTCAACGCTATACACCATCCAAACTGGAGACAATCCAGAACTTTCTATTTTAGGAATTCTTTTGACGATGTACGATCCTAGAACAAAGTTATCCATCGACATCGCAAAAGAAGTCCGAACAAACTTCAAAGACCATGTCTTCCTCACAACCATACCTAGAAATGTCTCAATCCCTGAGGCGATTGCAAAGGGAATGCCTGTCAATCATTTCCGTCCACAGAGCGCAGGTTCCTTGACATACTTAGCCTTAGCTAGAGAGGTGATTGAACGTGTCAACAACAAAGCAAAAAAGAACTGACCTGAATTCACTTGTCAAGAAGTATCAGAGATACTCGATTGTCAATGAAATCGAGCAGAATCTTTTAGGACATTCCCAATCGGAGATTCCGATTGACAATCTCCATCTCTCCGATCTCTTTTCCGAAGAGAACTATGACTTGAATTACTATAAGTCCTTAGAGGAATCCATCACGAAAGACGGTTTTTTCGTTCCCCTTATTGCCATAAAGAACGATGACGGATATGAAATCATAAACGGTGTCAAGCGTTTTCTATTGGCAAAGAAAAATGGTTATGAGAAGTTGCCCATCGTCAAAGCAGAACTCGACGAAGAAAGAAAGTTCACGTACATACTTGAGAACATACAGGCGGAAGGGGATAGTGCACTCGTGAAATCCTATGCTTTCCAAGTTTTGAAATCCAAATACGGATATGATGACAAAAGACTTTCTGAAGTGTCTTCCTATAGCATTTCCCAGGTCAAGAATCTTCTCCGTCTGAACCTTCTTCCTGATTACATCAAAAACAGTATGAAGGACTTCACTCTCTCCTATTCGGAAGCCCGTTCCTTACTCAATCTCCCAAGTGAAAAACAGGAAGAACTCTATCATTCCATTCTGAAAAACGGAATGTCCGTCCGAATTCTCGAGAAAGAAAAAAGATCTTTCTCCGGAAATAAGAGAAAGACCTTAGTAAAGCAGAATAAGAATAAGATCATCATAACCTTTGAAAGCGAGGAAGAGGCGAAGAAAAAGTTGGATATGATTTCCCGCTATTTCTCAGACTGATTTTGTTTTTGTTTTCTTCTTTCCTCTAATGATGGAAGACAGCCACAGTAATCCTGTCTATATAGTTTGTATTCTCTGCTGATGAGGATGCCTTTCAATTGGCCGTTATCTTTTTTGAAATCAGAATAAAGATATTTCGTCGTCGGATAGAGAAGAGATAGTTTCTCAGCTATCTCATTCAGTTCACGGCTCGGTTTCTTGCATGAGACTGTCATGACCGTGGTGAAATATTCAAAATGATGTTCATAAGCATATTGATAAGCTAGTCCCATACGGTAACTATGACATGCTAAACACATCTTTCCGCCTTCTTTATCATTCTTTCTTTCCTCAAATGCTTTCTGATATTGAAGAAAATTCTCTTCATTGACAACAAGAGGAATCTCGATTCCTCTTGCCTTAGAATAGGCCTCGATGAATTCTTTTAATGTATCCAATCTCTTCTGATATTCTTCAACAGGATAGATATTCGGATTGAAAAAGCCGACTGTAACCTGGAAATGATCCAAGAGAACAGATAAAGGATAAGTAAGGCAAGGTCCACAGCAAGCATGCAAAAAGAGAGTCGGCTTTCTAGAAGATTTATCAATCTCTTCGACAAGAGACAGATATTTTCTTTGATAGTAGTCTTTTCTCTCTTTGTTTTCTTTCATTATTTGTTTCGATAAAGGAACATCGCATCTCCAAAGGAGAAGAAACGATATCCATTGTCAACAGCATGTCGATAAGCGTTAAGAACGTTGTCACGAGTTGAGAAGGCAGAGACTAGCATGACAAGAGTCGACTTCGGAAGATGGAAATTGGTGACAAGGCAATCGATTGCCTGATATTCAAAGCCAGGATAAATGAAGAGTTTGGTATCACCGGAGCATTCCTTGAAAGTGCCATACTTGTGATAGACGGATTCAAGAGTTCTGGTCGATGTTGTGCCTACAGCGATGATTCTTCTTCCTTCCTTCTTAGCGAGATTCAGCCTTTCTGCTGTCTCTTTCGACATCTGATAATATTCCGAATGCATTGTATGCTCTCTGATATCATCATTCTTGACAGGACGGAACGTGCCTAAGCCAACGTGAAGAGTGACATCGAGAACCTCAATTCCCATCTTTTTAATTTTATCGAAGAGTTCTTCCGTGAAATGGAACCCGGCAGTCGGAGCGGCTGCACTACCCTCGACTTTTGCATAGACGGTCTGATATCTAGAATTGTCACCTAATTGCTGATGGATATAAGGAGGCAAAGGCATCTTTCCTAAGGCATCTAAGACTTCCATGAAAATACCTTTATATTCAAAATGGAAAAGACGAAGTCCTTCATCTTTGACTTCTAAGCATTCAGCGATAAGCTCATCATTGGCGCCAAAATAGACTTTCGTTCCTACTTTGACTGTATGAGCATTACCAACAAGACATTCCCAGACGTCCTTCTTGTCTGCTACTTCATGGAGAAGAAGAAGCTGAACATGGGCATGTGTCTCTTTCTTCTCACCCAAAAGACGGGCAGGGATGACTTTGGTATTGTTTCTTACAATCACATCTCCCTTATGGAGATAATTCAGGATATTGTAGAAATGTTCCTCATCCTTCAGTTCACCTGTATCTCGATTCATTGTCAAAAGACGGGATTCATCTCTTTTCTCTGCTGGAGACTGTGCAATATGGTCTTCCGGAAGATTGTAATCATAAGAGGAAAGAGAATAGATATCGTAATCAAAGCCTGGTGTATTCATTTTAGCAACCTCTCACCGATCCAAACTCATCAAGGCGTTCAGCGGCATATTCTAAGAAGCGGTCATTCTTGATTGCCTCTCTAGCGCCTTCCATCGCCTGAATGAGGAAACGGATATTGTGAATGGAGCAAAGTCTTGCTCCGAATCCTTCTTCGCATTTCATCAAATGATGGACGTATGCCTTTGTGAAGTTTCGGCAGCAATAGCAGTCACATTCCTCATCCAAAGGAGTGAAGTCATTGGCATACTTGCCCTTCATGATGTTGATTCTTCCATGATGTGTCATGACGGAACCATGTCTTGCCAAACGGGTCGGAAGAACGCAGTCAAACATATCGACACCTTTACGGATGCCGTCGAAGAGCATATCAAGAGAACCGATACCCATCAGATAACGCGGTTTGTCATAGGGAAGATAGGGGATTGTCAAAGACACTTCATGGTATTCGGTGATTCTTGGCTCACCGATAGCCGTTCCACCGATAGAGAATCCTTCAAACGGAAGTTTGGTCAGTTCCTCAGCGCAGTACTGTCTGATATCAGCATAGTCTCCGCCCTGGCAGATACCAAACAAAGCCTGATCATCTCTTGTCTTAGCGGCAAGGCAACGCTTTGCCCAACGGATTGTACGGTCGACAGAGTTCTTCATGTATTCTTTTGTGCAAGGCCATGGTGCACATTCATCAAAGCACATGATGATATCAGCACCGATATCCTCTTCCAAACCGATGACGCTCTCCGGGGAGAAGAAGTGTTTGTCACCAGAAAGAGGATCTTTGAACGAGACACCCTCTTCAGTGATTTTGTCACGTAGTTTGGTGAGCGAAAAGACCTGATAGCCACCGCTATCTGTCAACATCGGTCCAGGGTAATTCATGAACTTCTGAACACCGCCGGCAGCCTTGACAATCTTTGTGCCAGGTCTAAGAGCTAAATGATAAGTATTTGCCAAAACGACACCGGAACCCATCGCGACCAATTCTTCTGGTGCAATCGTTTTTACGGTAGCCTGTGTGCCGACTGGCATGAACATGGGAAGTTCGACTGTCCCATGAGGTGTATGGAGATATCCATAACGTGCATGACAGTTTTTATCTTCATGCAAAATTTCAATGTAAAAATCTTTGGACATAATGCAATCATTATACGATTTTGGTTCTTGTTTTTAAAGAGTTAGAGAATCATTGGATAAGGAAAAGACAATCCCCTCTTTCTTTACAAAGAAAGGATTGCCTTATTCATGCTTTCTTTCGATGATTTTCTGTGAGATTAGGCCTGTTTTCCACAAGGTCCGATGATAGAAAGAATCATCTCTTTTGCAAGAGCGGGATTGGCTTTGCCTTTGCTCTTCTTCATGACCTGACCGACAAGATATCCTAAGGCGTGGTCTTTGCCTTTCTTCCAGTCAGAGACAACGGAGGGATTCTCAGCGATGACTTCATCGACAAGAGAAGAGATAAAGGAGGAATCAGAAATCTGTTCCATACCCTTTTCCTTGACGACCTTAAGTGGATCTTCACCTTTTTCTTCCATGATGGAGAGGACTTCCTTAGCCTGCTTTGAATTGATCTTTCCTTCGGAGACAAGATTGACTAATGAGACCATGTATTCCTTGGAGAAGGGCAGGTCCTTCAAGGACATTTCATTCTTGTTGAGATATCCCATCAATTCGACCATAAGGTAGTTCCAAAGAGTGGTTGCATTCTTTGCGCCTAAGGCGATGCAGTCTTCAAAGTAGACAACAAAGTCTCTGTCTTTTAGGAGTTCTTCGATCTCATAGTCACCAAGACCGGACTTCTTCAGTTCAACACGATACTGCTTCGGAAGCTTGTTCATGCTCATAATGGCATCATCGATGAAATCCTCATCAAGATCGATTGGAACGATGTTCGGTTCACGGAAATACTTGTAATCAATGGCATTTGTCTTCTTACGCATCAATACAGTCTTTTTCGCCGTTTCATCATAGCGTCTTGTTTCCTGTTCTACAACGCCACCGGCATTGAGAATTTCAGTTTGTCTTGCGATTTCATAGTCGACAGCAGCACGGATGTTTTGAATCGTATTCAGGTTCTTGCATTCAGTCTTGGTACCAAATTTAGTCTCTCCTTTTGGACGAAGAGAAATATTGATATCGCAGCGTAAGGAACCATTTTCCATCTTACCATCCGAAACGCCAAGGTAAGTAACAATCTCACGGATGGCTTCAACGTACTTCATTGCTTCTTCACCAGAGTGCATATCTGGATCAGAGACGATTTCGATTAGAGGTGTTCCGCAACGGTTGAAGTTGATCAAGGAGATATCGGAAAGGTGAATCTGTTTTGCGGTGTCCTCTTCCAAATGCGCGTTATCGACACCGACACGGATTGTCTTCCCCTGAGACTCGATTTCAACATAGCCATGTGTTCCGATTGGATGGAACTGCTGAGTGATCTGATAGCCTTTGGGAAGATCGGGATAGAAATAATTCTTTCTATCGAAATACAAGGTTCTTGCAATGTTCATGTTGAGTGCAGAGCACACCTTGACACCATAATTGACAGCTTCCTTGTTCACGACTGGCATCGTGCCCGGGAAAGCAAAATCAAAGGGGACTGTCATCGAGTTAGGAGCTTCACCGAAGGTACAAGGAGCCGAGGAGAACATTTTGGATTTGGTCTTCAGTTCAACATGAATTTCAATGCCTATTACTGGTTCGAATTCCATAATTACTTCTCCTCCTTTGCGACAAGATTCTTCAATCCTGTCAAATCTTCAATGTCTTTGCCTAAAGCAAAGAGTTGGCCTTCCTCAAAGATTCTTCCGGTGATATTGACACCGATAGGAAGTCCATCCACCTTGCACATCGGCAAGGTAAGACTTGGATATCCACCGAAGTTTCCGATTGTGAGAATGTTATCGAGGAAATCCGGATGGACAGACCAAGCGGTAGAAAGTTCATCGATTTTCTTTGGAACGGAGAAACTAGCAGGGGAGATAAAGTAATCGATGGAATCGAAGAATTCATTCATCTTGTTGACGATGAGTCTTCTGGCTTTCTGGGCACGATTGAACATCTCCTCCTGATTCTCACTTAAAAGGGAGAAGGAGCCGATGACAAAGCGTCTCTTGATGAGGTTGGAGAAGCCTTTGCTTCTGCATTCGGTCATATATTCTTTGTATGTGGAAGGATTCATCGTTGCAGTCGGACCAAAGCGGACACCATCTAAGTTGGCGTCATTGCTAGTCGCTTCCGCACAAGAGATGATCATATAAGTAGGATAAAGAGCATCAAGAAGTTCAGTCGGATAATCATATTCGACAACTTCATATCCACTCTTCTTCAGTTTTTCAATCAAATCGAGGAAGGAAGCCTTGATCTCATCATCATTCATAGTATCCAGGACAGCCTTGAAATAACCGATTCTCTTCAAAGAGCGATGGGATAAGACATAATCCTGATATTTTTCTTTTCTTCTGTATGAGCTAGACATATCCTTGCTATCATGACCGGCAAGGCAGGAAAGGACATAGGCAGAATCAAGAACATCCTTTGTGAAATAGGCGATGGTATCAAGACTAGGAGCAAACGGGAAAAGACCAAAACGGGAAACTCTTCCCCAAGTCGGCTTGAATCCGACAAGTCCAGCGTGGGATGCCGGCTTTCTGACAGAGTCTCCAGTATCGCTTCCTAAAGCAAAAGGAGCAATGCCTTCCGCTAAAGCAGCAGCGGAACCACAAGAGGAACCGCCAACGATTCTAGTATGGTCATAGGGATTACAGGTGACACCTTTTCTTCCTGTTGTTCCTGTTCCACCCATAGCGAGCTCATCCATGGTCGTATGAGCAATCATGATCATGCCAGCGCGTGCGAGCTTGGAAACAACTGTTGCATCATAAAGCGGAACATATCCATTTAAGATATTCGAACTAGCAGATGTTTCTACGCCTTTTGTGGAATAGTTATCCTTGCAAAGATACGGAATGCCTTTCAGATATTCGTCTTCCTTGACTTCCGTAATCTTCTTGGCAGTCTCTCTAGCCTTATCAAAGCAAGTCGCTTCAAAAGCATTGCAGTCATCCTGCTGTACCAATGAGATTGCTTCCTCTGTCAGTTCTAAAGCAGTGACTTCCTTCTTTACAAGAGCCTCATGAAGCTCTGAAATCGTTTTATTCATCCACTTGATCATTTTTGTTACCTACAACTTTCGGTAAGCGAACCTGTGTTCCAAGTTTGCTATTGCAGTTCTTCAATGCGTCAGCAGCCTTTAACGGCTTACCAGGTTTATCTGCTCTAAGAATCTTCTGATGTTCACTATAAGGGAACGTCATCGGATCTGCACTATCAACGCCAGGAATAGAGGCAAGGAAATCAACCTGTGCCAAAACCGTGGAGAACTCTTCATAAATCAGTTCTGCCTGTCCAGGATTGAGCTGAAACATCATGTTCTCAGCGCATTGTTCAATTACGTCTTTTGTGACCTTTATCATATTATTACCTCAAAACACTTTATTATAACGCAATATTTCATGATAAAAATGAAAATATTAGGATTGCGCTTTCTCTGCCTCATCAAGAAGGGGAAGGATTTCTTCCTCCGAGAAGACTTTCACATGGAGTGCATTAGCCTTATCAAGTTTGCTTCCGGCAGCTTCACCAGCTAAAACAAAGTCCGTGGATTTCGATACACTAGAAGAGGATTTTCCGCCTAAAGCTTCAATTCTCTTTGTCATCACATCTCTAGAAACAGATATAGTTCCAGTAAGGACAAACTTTTTGCCTTTGAAATAGTTATCTTTCGCTTCAACGACAGGATTAAGCAAAGCAAAGTTCAATCCATATCCTCTTAGCCTTTCAATCAAAGCAAGGTTGTTGCTGTCTTGGAAATAGGAGATGATTTTTTCAGCAGTGATTTCTCCAACATCCGAAAGAGAGGATAATTCATCCATTTTTGCAACAATCAAGTGATCCATATCGGTGAAATGATCAGCAAGTATGATGGCAGTCTTCTTTCCGACAAGCGGAATGGCAAGTCCACAGAGCAGCATATAGAAATCGTTCTTCTTTGACTTTTCAATGGCCTTGAACAAGGATTCACAGGTCTTCTTTCCGATGCCGTCCATCAGCATCAGGTCCTCTTCATGCGTATAGAGAGTGTAATAATCTGAGACATCCTTCACCAATCCTTCGTTGAACAGGGATTCAACTAATTTCTCACCCAAGCCATCGATATTCATTCCTTGCTTGGAAGCAAAGAAAATGAGATTGTTGATCTTTCTAGACGGGCAGTCATCATTGACACAATAAGTCTGTCCCTGAATCTTCTCTAGTTTCTTATGGCAGTATGGACACTCTTCCGGGAAAGAGTATGGCTTTACATTCTCGCCTCTTCTTTCCAAGATGACTTTTTCCACTTCCGGAATGACATCTCCTGCCTTGTGGAGAGAGACATAGTCTCCGATACGGATATCTTTGCCTTTGATGAAGTCTTCGTTATTGAGTGTAGCTCTTGATATCAAACTTCCAGCGACACGGACAGGAGCTAAGATTGCAGTTGGAGCAACTCTACCCGTTCTACCGACTGAGATCTCAATGCCTTCTACTTTTGTTATCTGTTCTTCCGGTGGGAACTTATATGCAATCTCCCACTTTGGTGTCTTCATCGTATAGCCGATTGTATCGTATAAAGTCATATCATTGACTTTGATGACTAAACCATCGATATCATAATCAAGTGTAGGACGCTTTTCATGATATTCGTGCATATAGGCAATGACTTCATCAATTCCATGAACGAGTCTTCTTTCCGGATTGGTTCTGAATCCTAAAGAGGAAGCAAAGACTAATGCATCGGAATGTTTCTTAAAGCCTAATTCCAAGGCATCAGGAACATAGTACCACCAGGCATCAAGTTTACGTTTGGCAGTGACTCGTGAATCTAGATTTTTCAAAGAGCCGGATGCCGCATTTCTTGCATTGGCAAAAAGCGGTTCTCCACTCTTTTCCCTTTGCTTATTCAACATTTCAAAGGACTTCTTCGGCATATAGACTTCACCGCGCACCTCAATATCGCGCTTATCCGCGATATGAAGAGGAACAGACGGTATAGTCATGACATTGTCGGTGACATCCTCACCGATTGTGCCATCGCCGCGTGTGGAAGCAGAGACTAGGTCACCGTTTTCATAGACTAGGGAACAGGATAGACCATCGATTTTGACTTCACACATATATTCGATCGTCTTCAGTCCTGTTGCTTTTCGGATGCTCTCATCAAAGGAATAGAGTTCCTCTTCGTTGAAGACATCAGCGATGGAGAGCATATATTTCTTATGCGTGATTTTCTTGAACGAATCAAGCACACCGCCACCAACACGACTTGTCGGAGAAAGGCGGTCTTTCAAATCCGGTCTTTTATTTTCTAAAAGCTGCAGTTCCTCCATCAGCGTATCATATTCTGCATCGGAGACAGTAGGCTGACTTAGCACATAATATTCGTAGTTGTATTTGTTGAGAAGGTCTGTCAATTCCTTGACTCTTTCTTTTTCCTTATCGATGACTTCCATCATTCGCCCTCCTTCATCTTTCTAAACGCTTTGAATCCTGGAACCATTGTCCTTGTTCCATATGGATCATTGAACTTGACAACAATTTTGCCATCCGGACGAACCTCGATAACCTTACCGATGCCAAAGCTTGTATGGATCACTCTATCTCCTACAACATAGGTATCTTTTTGATTATCCGTTGTAGCATTCTTTTTCAATAGTGTATTTGCGTTTCCAATGTTATCAAACAAAGATGGACGATGCGCTCCTTTATAGGCGTTATAGTCGTTATGCGGTTTTTCATAGGGATTCTTCGTTACAGGCTTATCATTCGGAAGAGCATCAAAAACCTCTTGTAAGAACTGAGACTGAGTATATTCAGCACCGGTTCTGAAGTTCTTTCCACCGAAAGTGGAGAGATAAAGTTTTGTCTTTGCACGTGTCATACAGACATACATAAGCCTTCTCTCTTCCTCTATCGCACTCTTTCTACCGTCTTTAAGAGCGTGAGTTGTCGGGAAGATCATCTGATTGAGTCCGGTGATGAAGACATAGGGGAATTCAAGTCCTTTTGAGACATGTCCTGTCATCAAGGAGACTTTCGGTTTATCCTCCATCGTGTCCTGATCAGACTGTAAGGCGACCTCTAAAAGGAAATCCTCTAAGGAAGGAGTCTTTGGATTTCCATCCTCATCCAAGGTATCCTGTTTGAAGAACTGTGAAATCGTTCTCTGCAATTCCAATACGTTGTCTGACTTAGAAACAGAGGATGCTGCCGTATAGGAGAGCTTTTCCTGTAGTTTTTTGTCTTCATTATGGACATAGGCCAAGAATCCTGTTTCGTTATAGTAATTCTCAATAGCGGATAGAATCTCTTCTCCTGTCTTTGCGGTCTTAAGGGCAGATGTGAACTTATCAAACGCAGAATAAAAGACAGTCAAAGCACTGATGCTTTTTCTGTTCAAGGGCAAAACATCCTGATTGTCTTTGAAAATCTTAATAAGGGGAATTTCTTCTCCTAATGTGGAGCGTAGCTCATCCGCTTTCTGAAGAGTCACTTCACCAACACCCTTTGTCGGTGCAGAGAGGACTCTCTTGAACGAGAAATCATCTGGATTGATTGCCAAACGCAGATATGCGATGGCATCCTTGATTTCAGCGCGTTCATAGAATTTCAAGCCACCATAGATTTCATAAGGAATACGGAATAAAGTGAGCTGTTTTTCAAGTGAGTTGGATAAGTAGTTGGAACGATAGATGATTGCTATATCTTGATAAGGAACATCCTTTTGTTCATTCAGGTTACGTATTTCATATGCTACCCTATACGCTTCATTTTCATTATCGCGTGAACGGATGAATTGAACTTTTTCGCCAGGTTTTCCGCTAGCGGCGACAAGTTTCTTCTCCATTCTGTCTGAATTATGACTGATAAGGCGGTTTGCAGCATCCAAGATAGCTTGGGTGGAACGATAATTCTCATCTAGAATTACGGTCTCCAAGCCAGGAAAATCGTTTTTCAGTCTGTCTTTGATGATGTCATTCTTTGCTCCTCGCCATGTGTAGATAGTTTGATCGGGATCTCCGACAACAGTCAGAGAAGCAGTAGGAGACATAAACTCTTTCACTAACGCATACTGCAGATAGTTGGTGTCCTGGAATTCATCAACAAGGAAGACATCGTACTTCCTTTTCCATTTCTCCTTGATGTCTGGATTGTTCTCCATGATGTGGAACGTAAGCATAAGAAGATCATCGAAGTCCAAAAGGTTCTGAAGCCTCAATTTCTTCTGATAGGTTATATAGACGTTCATCAGTTCATCAAAGGTGTAAATGGCATCTAAAGGAATATCACTTTTTGATACTTCATTCGGAAAGACGCCATCTGTCTTCAAAGAGGAAATCTTATGAGTGACAGCCTGGATGAATTCCTTGCTTGTCCCCTTGGTCATCTTGCTAAAGATATCTTTGTAGATAGAGGAAGTCTCATCCTCTCCTGCGATTTGGAAGTTTGTCGCATATCCATCGACACATCCGATTTCCTTTCTTAGGAAACGATAGCAGAATCCATGGAATGTGCAGATGAGCGGCTTTCCCATCTGCTCGAAATTCTCTTTGGCAAGCAGACTTTCCACACGGGTCGCCATTTCATTTGCGGCTTTGTTCGTAAATGTGATGGCAAGCATTTTCTTAGGATGTGTGCCTGTAAGAATCTGATAAGCAAGGCGGTAAGTCAAGGTTCTAGTCTTTCCTGTTCCTGCACCGGCGATGATTCTCAGATATTGGCTTTTCGAAGAAGCAGCAAGGTATTGATTATGATTCAGTTCTTTTTGTAAATCCATATAGTTAAATTCTCTCGTTCAAAATTATACCAAATAAGAGGTCCTTTTTCTTTCTATGAAAGAAATATCTTCGTTTTCTTTTCATCCGGACGAAAAAGAGACAAAGATATTTGTATCACTCCATATATAGAAGAAGACATTCAGTCTTTCAAAAGCCGATAAAAAAGAAAAAAGTTTGACACAATTGATTGCATCAAACTTATATTTCTCTAATGGCTGGGATACTTGGATTCGAACCAAGGCATCACGGTTTCAGAGACCGTTGTCTTACCGCTTGACTATATCCCAAGGGCAAGATAATAGTATAAGGATGACATCATGGTTTGTCAAATACTTTTTTAAGACTTTAACGACAAACCGAAGCAAGTTTACTGTTTTACCCTATTCAAACAGTTCTATTTGTCATAGCATTCCCCGTTGATGATCTTCATAGAGCGATAAACCTGTTCGATGACTAATAGCATCGCCATGTAATGCGTATAGGTCATTTCACCTAAGGAAAAGGAAAAATCAGCTCTTTTTCTGAGTTTATCATCCAATCCATAAGAGGAACCGACCAAAAAGACAAGATTGCCTTTTGTCTTCGTGACAGACTCAATCTTTTCAGCAAAATCTTTCGTGGATATGTTTTTCGAATGAATATCGACTAAAAAGAGATATTCATCATCTTTTATTTGTTTTAGGATTCGATCTGCTTCCATAGAAAGCGCCTTTGCAATCTGACCTTCCGTAGGCAAAGAAGGAAGGGATTCCTCTTGTAGAGTGACTAGAGACACCTTCCCGTAGCGAGACAATCTTTTCAGATACTCATCCTGACCGTCTTTAATATATTTTTCCCTGCATTTACCAGGAACTAAAAATCGTATGTTCATCTTCCACCCTTTGTCTCATTCTTCTCTGATGCTGCTCTTACAGAGATTTCTGGTACATAGCCTAACTGTCTTAAAAACACATCATTCAATGTCTTCAGTGCCAAATCCGGTGTATTGCATTCATCGGAAAGATGAGCAAGTACAATCTCTTTCGTTTCAGAGCCGACAAAGGAAGAAAGATAATATCCACAATCCAAATTGGAAAGGTGACCCGTATCAGATATGATTCTACGGATAAGATAATCCGGTCTTTTCGATTCATATAGCATCTTCGGATCATGATTGGATTCGAAAAGATAATAAGTCAGATTGTTTAGATACGGAAAATTCTTCTCAGGAACAAATCCGGTATCGGTGAGATATGCTAATTTTTCCTCTCCGTCACTGATCACAAATCCTAATGTGTTCTTAGCATCATGACTGAGGGGAAGAGGAGTGATTGTGAAAACAGAGATTTGAAAGGATTGAAAAGGATGAAGCAGTTTGTCTCCTGAAATCACACCAGGCAATTTAGGCAATGTGGGATTACCACTATACACCTTATCCTTATCAGCCGATGCAATGTGGCTAGCATGATCGCTATGGTCATGGGTGACAAGAACCGCTTCCACATCGGAAAAGGAGTATCCGTAACTTTCAAGGGCAGATACGACACGTTTCTTTGCGATCCCAAAATCGATCTGGATGCAATGTCCATGCGAAAAGATCAGAGTGCAGTTTCCCTTGCTTCCACTAGATATGACATCGTATTGCATGTTTATGCTCCAAAAGGCGTATTGTCATCATTGAAACGATCATCGGCACGGATTGCAAAATGACAATGTGGCTTATCAAAAACGAATTTGACAGTGCCTAAAGAACCTTCTCTGTTCTTGGAAAGCATTAAATCGACAGAGGAAATCGGGTTATTCTCTTCCTGGTCGCTATCATTTTGAGTTGAACTTCCATCCTCTTTCTTATCATCGCCGAAATAGTCAGGACGATAGAGGAAGAAAACCATGTCTGCATCGGCTTCCAATGCGCCAGAGTCTCTTAAGTCTGTTAGAATCGGTTTATGATCCGCACCACGTTTTGCAGAGTCACGAGAGAGCTGACTTAGCGCGATAATCGGTATTTCCAGTTCATTAGCAAGTTTCTTTAAGCTACGAGAGATTTCAGCGACTTGGTTCGTCTTGGATTCACCTGCCGACTTTTTACTAGGTTCGATCAAGCCGATATAGTCAATCGCAACTAAGGAAGCCTGAATATTTTGTCCTTTGATCAATTTTCGGCATTTTGCAGCAATATCCATGACTGTGGTACCCGGATTTTCATCGACATAGAAAGGCAACTCAGCCAAGGTATTCATACCCTGCTGAAGCTTAGCGACTTTGGCGCTTTCTTCCGCAGATTTGACATTGACGACAAGATGGCTCGGTGTTGAATTCTGAGCAAAATCCATCTTGTTGATTTCTTCTGCAGTCAGATCACTTGCCAATTCAAGAAGTCTCATTTCAATAGAAGATGCCTTCATTTCCAATGAGAAGAAGATGACAGGCTTTTTCTCTTTGGCGACATTGTATAGCAGATTCAAAGTGAATGCAGTCTTACCGACGGCAGGGCGGGCACCGATGATGATAAGCTGTCCCGGATTCCATCCATGTGTAAGCTTATCAAGTGCTTCATATCCGGTTCTTGCACCGGTGATACCGGAAGGATCGATGTTCTCTTCACGGAATCTTTTACTCTGTTTCACCCACTTTTCAACAAGTTCCGGAGAGATTTCAGAAAGTTTGCTCGCTTCCTTAATAGATCTCTCTTTTGCGATTTCATTGATTTCGGTCTCAGCGCGTCCGATATATTCACTGACATCATCGATAGGCTGCGTCTGTGCCACATCGACAACATCTTTGCATTTTGCCAAGAACTTCTTCAAAAGGGCTTTGTCTTTGATACGTCTAATATAGGCTTCAATCGATGCGATACGTGCCGTATTGCTGATGATTTCATTTAGATATTCGAGTCCACCTATTGTATCGAAAGTCTTATCATTCTGAAGTGTCTCGACAAGAAGGGCAAGGTCAGGTGATTCACCTTTTGAGTTGATCTCTAACATGGCCTGGAAAACAAGTTTGTTTCTAGGGTCAGTAAAATCATCGACAGTGAGATGCTGAACAGCTGTCAGCATTTGATTGCCGGTATTGTCTGAGATGATGTTTCCGAGGATTGTCACCTCATTGAGTTCAAGCGAAGTATTCTCGTCTGACATCGTTTACTTCTTTTCCTTTAATGTGACACGGATTCTGAGTTCACCGACGATTCCCTTATAGAGATCCACTTTTAAAGTTGTCAGACCAAAACCGTTGACGATGACATCTTTGTCAATCAACTGTCCCTTGGATAATTTGATTCCATAACTCTTCTCTAAGGCTTCGGAAGCTTTCTTGAAGGAAATTGTTCCGATCATATCGCCGTTTCTACCAGCGGATGCTTCAAAGGGAAGAGTGATTGTCTTCAGCTTCTCAGCTAATTCTCTTGCTTCCGCCTTCTTCTGTTCATCAAGAATACGTTCCTGTTCCAATTCGATAGCATACTGTTTCTTTGCTTCATCCGTATAGAGAACAGCATATCCGTTAGGAATGAGATAGTTTGCACCATACCCATCCGAAACTTCGATGATTTCGCCTCTTTTTCCAACTTTTCTCAACTCTTTCTTCATTAATACTTTCATAATAATACCTCCTTGGTTTCGTTACTATTTAGACTGCATATTGATTCTAGCGTCATCAAGATAATCATTTAAGACATCTTTCAGTTCCTTCAGCACCTCAGGAACAGTGGATTCCGGGAAATCAGCAGCTGCAGCAACAAATCTTCCGCCGCCACGTTTTCCGTCTCCGATCTTCTCCATCAGAATACCGACATTGACAGAGCCATTGCTTCTAGCAGCAATCTTGATATTGTGATCTCCGATTCTACCGATACAGAAGGATGCCTGAACACCATCAACCGAGACCGCTTCATCGGCAACACGGCTCAATGTGACACCATCGACCTGTTCATCGTCTGGCGCTGTCATAACCATGACACCCGGTTTTAAGCACTGCTGAGTCGCAAGAATCTCAATCTTTTGAGTGAATTCTTCTAAGCCTTCTCTTAAGAAGTCGACAACCTTCATCGTATCCGCATTCCAGTTCTTCAGCTGTGCACAGGCTTCAAAGGTAGAGTTAGTAGAGTGTTCGCGGAAGAAATGAGTATCGAGCGAGATACCGGCTAACAAGAATGTAGCCGTTCTTTCATCAACGAAGATGTCATTCGGATAATAGACGATAAAGGAAGTAAGAATTTCACTGGCTGATGATGCAGAAGTGTCCACATCTTCGAAAACGGTGTCATTCACGATGTTCGTACCTGGACGATGGTGGTCGATGATAGCGATATTGTCGAATTTTCTGACATATTCGGAGAAGATAGAGATTGTGGGGTTGCTATGGTCAACCATGACAAGCAATGTCTTGTCATTGATATAGGAATCCATCTCCTTCATCGAGACGAACATTTCATCTGTCTCTTCCTTTGTGAACGAGACATCGACTGCATGGCGGCACTTTGCCTCAACGAATCTGTCTTCATAACAGATTTTCGCATCAACCTTTGCGTTCTGACAAAGTTCATAAACGGCTAAAGCAGAAGCAAATGCATCAAAGTCGGCAGTCATATGTCCCATAATGATGACATTCTGATACTTCTTCAGCATAGTGAAGAAGGTATTGGCAAGCATTCTTGTCTTGACACGGTTTCTACTAGGCATCAAGTCCGTCTTTCCACCAAAGAATGCTATCGGCTGACCATGATTATCGACAGCGACCTGATCACCACCTCTGCTTAAGGCAGCATCCAAAGCGGATGAGGCCATCGAGGCTAATCTACCATAATCCGGGAAACCTAATCCGATACCCATAGAGATCGTAAATCCTCTAGGGTGTGCTTTTGCGACATCGGAAACAAGGCTGAACTTGTTGGCATAGACTTTGTCATAATTCTCTTTTGTCATGACAAATAGATATCGATCTTCCGTTATCTTTCTAAGCAACGCGTTATGGTCCGTACCAAACTTATTGATTCGGTCATTGACATCCTTATGCATTTCCATGAATTCAGAATCGTCACCGATATTCATCTGAATATCAGCATAGTTATCAATAAGAATATATCCGACTACAGGAGACTGTTTTTGGTTGTAATTGTAGATGTTAGCAAAGTCGGTGATATCCTTGAAGATGAAGAGCCTTGCTTCCTCAATCAATTCCACCTCATAAGTTTTATGGTTATCGATGACTCTTGGATGCTCATTGGAGGATTTATGAGCAGCGTCTTTCAATCTTTCCAAAGCAGGGAATTTGTTGAATATGTTGCTATCGACAATCATCGGGAAACGTTCACTCATGAAATCATTCACCCAGATGACATTGTTGTTGTAATCGCAGACAGCTAAGCCGAGTTCACCGAAATTATATGCTTGATTGATATCATTTCCGATGATGGATGCAGCTTTCAAATCACTGTTCGTCTTATTTTTTCGAAATGCTGAATTATAGCCGATGATGAATAATGTGTCGATAAAGAGATATCCGCCAAGCAAGCCACAGGCAACATAGAAATAAGAGTCAAAATAAGGCAAATACAAGTAACAAAGAAGTAAAGCGACAAGGCCTAATATTTCAACTAAGAAGAGAAGGGCTAACCATTTACGCTGTTTTGTTAATAATTTATTCATAACACCTCCACGAAGTGAACCGAGCAGATGTATATATTATAACAAACTAATGTATTAAAAAAATATAAAGAGTAACTATATAAAAAAATTAGGCCTTTAGTTTTCTTTCTTCCATCTTCTGATTGTCCATGATGATAAGTCCAACAATTTTTTGGGGATTGCATTTTCGGAGTTGTTCCAAAGACTGCAAAAATGTAGAGCCAGTTGTCATAACATCATCGAAAAGAACAATTTTGCGATTAGATAAATCACATTTATCATCAACAAGATAGATGCCTTTCTTCTTGAATCGGTCTTGTCCTTTCATGTTCTTTTGTTCTAAAGCACTTCGTTTGCAAAGCAATGACTGATGGGGAAGCCTACTTGCTTTTAGTATCTCTGTAAGGTGATCAAACCCTCTCTTATTGATTCTATCCTCAGAGGAAGGACAGGGAACAAAGACATAGTCATGAAACATCAAGCGAATGATTGGCAGAAAGCAATATAGGAAACACGGGGCTAGTTCAATATCACCATACTCTTTGTAATTCATAAGCCAAGTCTTCATAATCCCATCATAGTCAGATAAAAATAGCACCTTTATATCTTTAATTTTTCTAATCTCCAACTTGATATTTATCTGAGAGATGCATGTATTGCAAAGAAGAGGTCTTTTTTCAATGAGCCTTCGATACGGAGGAAGTGAGAGAGTATTGAAGCAGCTTTTACAGTAGACCTGATTTTTTGTTGTACTCATGTATTTCCTCTTTGGCCTTCTTCATTTCGTTTGTTATCTCTTGGCCTAAAAAGTAGACATCACCAGTTTTTGCATCAATCTTTCTTCCTACCCTTCCTGCGATTTGAATCAGTGCAGCGGCATTATACAGTTCATGATCGGCGTCAAATACGATGACCTGCAGATTCTTTACTGTTACACCTCTTTCTAGAATCGATGTTGTCACAAGATATTTCAAGTCACCATTCTTGAATTTCTCTATATCTAATCTGCGCCCTTCCTCCTCTGATGAAACAAAACTTCCCATAGAGAGCATCACGCTTAAAAAAGAATACAGTCTGTGACCGATAGATATTGTCGGAACAAAAATGAAAACTGGTTTATCTTCCTTCAAAAATCCTTTTAACAACTTATACACAACAAAATAGGAGTTTATCAAGTTTGTCTTCCTTATTTTTGGTTCTGGCAAGGGAGCATGATGATATCTTTCATATAAGGATAAGACAATTCCGTTATCCTTCTCTATCTTACTGATGTCTTTTTCGCTCGGCGTTGCAGACAAAAGGACATAGTTGCCTTTTACACTCTTCTTAAAGAAAGAATTCAGTACCTGATTGTCCCGATAAGGAAACGCATCGATTTCATCTAAAATCAAAAGTTCAAAATAAGATTCATAACGATACAATTGATGTGTCGTAAGAACAATGATATCTGCCTCTAATGTGGAACTATGTTCTCCGTATACCGCTATTGTCTTTGCAAGAGGAAAGGCTTCCTGTATTCGGGGAAGAAGATCGATCACGACATCTTTTCTCGGCGTAGCAAAACCGACATGCCCTCTTTTTTTCAGAACGCTCTCCATCGCGTGATAGACCAATTCTGTTTTACCAGCCCCTGTCACCGCATGAATCAAGACGTTTTTCTTTTGTGCCAATGCATATAAGACACCATCTGATATTTCCTTTTGTTTTTCACTGAGTGGATACTTCAATTCTAGTTTGATTTTGCTATTAACTAAAAATGCGTCATCAGCTTTTCTGCCATGAAAGCCAATGCACGCTCTGCAGTATGGTTTGCCATTAACATAACCGATATAGCGGTTATCGGAGTTGCCACATCGTGGACATATGAAGTCTTTTCCCATCACTAAATATATAAGCGGAAAAGACAAAACAACAAAATCAGTATTTCTCTGTTGTGCTGAACTTTACCATGAACGAGAGAAGTCCATCACTCTTTCTTCCTATCACATAATAGGAGTTTTCATCAACCACTGACTCTAAAGTTATCATCTCATTCAAATAACACTCTTTCTCAAAATCGATTTCAAAAACAGATATCGGCTTAAGGATGCATTTATCCTGTGCTATTTTCATATAAACAGTATTATTCATATGTTCATTGGAATCGATATCGTTTGCTGTCACCACATAAGATGATTGATAATTGAATTCCTTATCCGAAAAGTCCATCTCTACCAATCTTTCATCGGTCAATGGACGAGTATCTTCAATATCAGGGATGACTAAACGTAATGTCTCACGAAAAGCTTTTGCGGATTGTAAGCGTCTTGTCTTCTGATCCATCAGCACCCATAATGACACAAGATAGAAAACAGGATTTCCTTTCGAATCAAGAATATAGGCATAGCGATAAAGCTGAAGACTTGTTGCCTGAACAGGATAAGTCACAAAAGTATAGGTTTCATCTTTCGATATTTCAGATAGGAAATACCCCTTCATTCTGCAAAGGATATAGAAAACGGAATTCTTGTTTTTGAAATCCTCACCTAAGCCAAGATTCTCAACATGTTTGCCGGCAAGGTCCTGAAACTGAATCATCAAATCATGGATGTCAACATTTCCAATCGAATCAAACTTTGGAAGATATTGTGAGGTGCAGTAATGAAGATCACCTTTTTCGGGAAGTATCATTTCTTTCATTTATTGTTATTTTCCTCCAAGATAGAAATCAAACTACGATAGGAGTCTACCTCTATATACTTTATTTTATCAGTTAAATCGGAACGCTCAAAGAAAGTCGGTTCTTTTCTTTTATGATTCAACCATACTGAAGTTCCAAAACCAGCTGTAAATGAACCTATGACATCCTGATAGAATGTATCACCAATGTATATCGATTTGTCGATTTCCTGTTTTGCCATCCTAACACCAGTCTGGAAGAAGATAGGGTTTGGTTTCTTTACACCGATATCCTTCGAACCTAAGAAGAAACCAAAATGATGGTTAGGGATAAGTTTGTTTATCAATGCAATCGTGTCATCGGATGAATAAATCGTATTAGACAAAACAGAATAATAGATTCCGTTCTTATCTAGATAAGTCAAGAACTGATCAATCCCATCAATTGGTTTTGGTGAAAGATGAATCAGAATTTCGTGAGTGCAGACTTCTAACGGACAATCCAGTTCAATGCCATAATAGGCAACAAACAATCTTAAGACCGCTAAAATGTCTATTTCATAATTAAGTCTGGAACGATAATATCCATCGAAGAACTGTTCTGAAAATTCATAAACCTTTTCCCAGTCGATTTTATCTTTATTTGTTGAATGTTGATAAAGACTTAATATATTCCATCTTTTTTCAGGGCATTCAAAGGAGATCAATGTGTCCCAACAATCAAAGAAAACGGCATCAATGTCTTTTTTCATCATATTCGTATCCCTCTAACGTATTTTATCATATGAATTGATAAATAAGTATATTCTAGGGAATAATTTATAATAACAACTTTTTAATTTTGAATTACACAACTAGATTTTTATCATTTTATTTGTATTTTCATTTCCAACAAGGTAAATTATATATGTATCCATATTGACAATAAGTTCAATTGAATAGCACACAGAAAAAGCCATCTGATTTTTAAACAACAGATGGCTTTTTCTTTGCCTTTCTTAGGACAAGATAACAACAACATGTAAATGTAAAAAGTTGCTTCTTTACTAAATATATAATAATTAAGTGAAAATATCTTGCATACGTTTTTTATATAGTGATAGAATAATAGAAACTTATCGCTCTTTCCATCTTTGAGCATGTTAAGGAGGCCCATTATGGCAAAAAAAGAACAAAGCGCTCCTGTAAAAAAGAAAAAAGGGAGCAAGGCAGTCATTGTCTTTAACGTCATCTTCATTGTTCTATTCGTGATTGTCGCTGTCGTAGCCGTGTTGTTGCTAACACCACTCTCACATTATGTAAAAGATTTCTTGAATGGACAGAGTTGGTTCTCAGGTTTCTCAACGAAATTCATCGATTGGGTTAAGTATCACCTTGTCGAAAATCTCAACCTGACAATGCCTTTCAGAAAGCACAGTGAATTCTTCACCGCCAGCTTATACAGCTTGCTCTATATCTGCTTGCTTTTAGGCTTGCTATTCCTCTGCTACACTCCATTCCTCGTCATGAACCATAACAGAAAGCTAGGAAGAAAGGACGGATTCCGCAAAGCCCTTTGCTGGATCACATTCATTGTTTCCTTTATTGTCTTCTTAGGTTATCTTTCCATTCCTTATACACAGAAGATTACATCTCTTGTTGGAAAGTACTATACCTGGTTCCCTGCCACTTATGAAAAATGGATGAACCTCTTCCAGACCGGCAATACACTTGCCGTCATCAGACTTTCCTTCCTCACCACAAATCTTTGGTTCAATGCTACTTTCTATATTCTTGTCATGTTGGTCATCTTCCAGATTATCTTCTACATCATGGCTTGCAAGATTAAAGGAAAGAAAGCAGTTGAGGTCGAAGATGAAGTCAAAGCGACCGAAGATGCACCTGCTACTGTCGTAGCTGCTGCCGTTCCAGTCGCCGCTGCTGTTCCTGTCGTTGCCGCTGAAACTGTTACACCTGAAGAAGAACCTGTCGTTGAAACCGTGAGAGTCGCTCCTACAATCCGTGAGCTTGCCATCATCAACTCTTTAGAGCCGATTGAAGCCTCTCCGATATCAAACCTACCAGGCCTCTATGACACCGAAGTCGATAAGCTCATCGAGCTTCTCGAACCTCAGAAAAACGAAGAATTGGCACACGAGGAAGAAGTTAACCGTGATGCCATAGAGGCTAAAAAATTATCCGATACAATTCAACCTGATCTCCATCGTAATGTCAAAGTCCTTCCTGGAATCGATGAATGGGATGCAAATCCATGGCACGAACAGGAAATGAAGAACGAAGAAGTCGCTGTTCTTCCTGGCATTGACGAGAACAATGAAGATCCTTGGGCAAAAGAAAAGCCGGTTGATGAAACTGTCGCCGATGAACCCGTCAAAGAAGAACCCATTGTTGAACCTGTAACCGAGAACACTGAAATCACAGATGTTGTCGCTCCGAAAGAAGAGACCGTTCCTGTTGTTGAAGAGATTGTCGAAGAAAAGGTTGAAGAAAAAGCCGAAGAACCCGTTATTGAAGAAAAGACGGAAGAAGCCGAAGAAACAAAGGGTGCGATCACAAAAGCTGTCAACTACATTGAAGACGATGGAAAACGTCCTCAGGAAGAAGAACATGAACCTGTCGTCAACGATAATACTGATTCCCGTTTGGATCATAAACAGGTTGTCACAGGCAATGAACATGAGGAAGTCAAGACAGAGAAGTTCAATCTCGAGAAAGATTGGATTCTTCCTGAATATGTTCCGGAAGAAAAGACGGTTGTCGAAGATACTCCTGTTGTCGAAGAGAAGCCGGTTGAAGAAAAGCCTGCTGCTCCCACACCTGCTGTAAAGCCTGTCGCAAATGTCAAACAAGTCGAATTAAAGAATGTTCCTCCGATCAACAAGGAGAACAAGCCTAGAATCACTCCGATTGCTCCTATCACTCCTGTCGCACCAAAGGCTGCCCCAGTTGATGAAGAAAAGCCGGTTGAAGAAAAGCCGGTTCTCACACCTATTTCCGGTCCGCTCCACTCTACAGCTAAATCCAAGCACGATAAGATTGAAGCAGTCAAAGCTCAGAAGGTTCGTTTCGAACTCAAGAACTATCAGATTAAAACCTATGAAGGTGACCTATCTGCTGAAGAAGCCTTCAAGAAGGGTGTCACAAAGGTTCAGCCTACTGTCAATCCTATCTTCGCCAACCAGTCCAACGAACCTGAATGGAAACAGAAGAGACGTAACGAAGATATCCGTAAGAATGGTTACAACAACGTCACGACTGTCAACAAGCTCAACGGAAACGTTCCTTCTACACCCGTTTCACCAACTGCTGGCAAATCTGCCACTTCTATCCGTGACTTAGTCAAAGCGCAGAAAGCAGCCAATGCTAATGCCGGCGACAATGTCGAGAAGAAAGACGATGAGAAGAAGATTGCAAAGCCGACTGCTCCGATCAACTTCAAGCCTGTTGATCCGATCAAGCCAGAAGAAAAGAAGGATGATAAGATTCAGTCTCAGAATCCGTTCTCTGACAAACAGACTCCTGCCTTCCATCCTATTGCTCCTATCAACAAGAAGCCTGGCGCACCTCGTGCTCCAATCAAGCCCGTCGATCCTCTCAAGAAGAAGTAAAATCGTTTATAAGCTCCGGAGAAATCCGGAGCTTTTTTCGTAATTTTTTCCTTGAACAAATAGTGCAACAATGGTAAAATAATCGAGCACATATTTTGAGGCGTGGTGCAGCTTGGTAGCACGCTTGGTTCGGGACCAAGAGGTCATGGGTTCAAATCCCATCGCTTCAACCATTGTGCCCAGGTGGCGGAATCGGTATACGCGTCAGACTCAAAATCTGATGTCCGTGAGGGCGTGCGGGTTCAAGTCCCGCCCTGGGCACCATT
>CAVILQ010000015.1:0-46687 GCA_963643715.1 bacterium
GGATGCTATGGATGATATATGTTCCATATTAAATAAGCATGGTAAAGGTGTCTTATATTTCGGCGTTAAACCGAATGGTGATGTTTGTGGACAAATAGTAAGTGCTAGTTCATTGGATGATGTTGCAACTCATATTAAAACAGCAATTAAGCCAATGATATATCCTTCAATTAAAGAAGAGGTTTTAGATGGAATTAGTGTTATCAAAGTTGATTTTGCTGGCACTGAAAGACCATATTCATCGTATGGAAGATATTATAAAAGAGTTCATGATAGAGCTGAAGATATGACTCCAGATGAATTGAAACATATGATGCTAAATACTGATTATTCATCTATATGGGAAAACAATTTAACTACATTTGGAATTGAGGATATTGACTCTAAAGCATTAAAGAGTTTTTATACAAGGGCAGTTAATTGTGGAAGATTGGAACCACTTGAAACATATGACGAAAAAGAACTGTTAACTATGCTTGGGTTAATGGTGGATGAGAAATTGACAAATGCGGGTTATTTCTTATTTTCTTCAAAAGAACCGGCTGTTTTAAAAATGGCAGTTTATGCTACAGATCAAAGAATTAATTTTTTAGATATTAACAGGGTTCATGATAATATTTACAATTTGATTGATATTGCAACAGTATATATTAATCAGCATATGAACTGGAGAGTTGAATTTGATGGCAAGAGCACCGCTAGAAACGAAATACCAGAAGTGCCAGTTGAAGCTGTAAGAGAAATTGTTGTTAATGCTTTTGCTCACGCAAATTATCGCTCTATTACTGAACACGAAATTGATATTACTCCAACAATGATAGATATTTATAATCCTGGCGAATTTCCAATTAATTATAAACCAGAAGATTTTGCTGAACGTAGGATTCAATCAATGCCTAGAAACAGAAAGATATTAGATGTTTTATATCGTTCTAAGAATGTTGAGGTTCAAGGTAGTGGGATAAGAAAAGTACTAGAATTATGCACAGCAAATAATATTAAATATGAATATTATAATAATGAATTTGGCTTTAGATTCAGTTTCCATAGAAATAATGTCACTAAAAATGTCACTAGTGATGTCACTGCAGAAGTGCCAAAAAGAGTTAATGAATTAGATTTTGAAGTTTTGCGTCTTTTAAAAGAAAATCCGGTTTATAAAAGAGAAGAAATAGCTCAAAAAGTGGGGAAAACAGCTAGAACTGTGCAAAGAGCGTTAGATAGGCTTAAAGAAGACGGAAAAATAGTTAGACTTGGAAATAAAGTTTCTGGTTATTGGGAAGTAATATGATAAGATTGTGATTTTATGGTATGTAAGAGCTTAATAGAAGCTCTATAATAGCGATAGTTATGTTGCATAATGTACTATAATAGAAAATAATTTTTAAAAAATGGAGCTAAAAGTGAAGCGAACCCCAAAAGTTAGACCGAGGAATCAAAAAGACTTAAGGGTTACACTTCAGTTTGTCTCCTCTTTATTTAAGCCCACCATTAAGAGAACACTAGTCTGACGTGCTCGGCGTCGGACTTTTTTATTGCATTTCATAAACAAGCCTGAAAACTTCGAAGCAAACAAAACGCCTCCCTAGTGACGAAAGCATTAGAGAGGCAGAATGCTTATAAACTTTATGACGCTGATGATGTATATGAGATAACCTTGAAGTAGCTGAGAAGAACAACAATGGCAATCTCAACAAGGAAAGATAGTATTGAACAAATGAGAACGAGTCGTTTATGGTTCTTGTCCTCTAACTGGATTTCCTTCGACATGGAGTAGGCAAGCAATACGCCAGGCCCTCCTAAGATCCATGCAGATAACAATAATTCGGACCAAGGATAGCTTTTGCCATCTCCTCTCACGCCCTTGACATACGCGAAACTGACCATGACACCAGAGAGAAAACCAATCAGAATAACAAGATAGACCCAATAAAATGGTATTTGCATAATAGTGATTAATGAAAGAAAAGCTTCGGCATGAATCCGAAGCTTTTGCTTTGTTTATGTTTATTTCTTCTTGAGGTACTTGACGCAGTCAAGAGTGACGGCGGCAAGAATGATGACACCTTTGATAGCGAGCTGATAGTTAGCATCGGTGATACCGATCATAGGAAGAACGACAACGATAGCCTGGAAGATGAGAGCGCCGATGACGACACCGCTGATCTTACCGACACCGCCTGAGAAGGAGACACCACCGACGACGCAGGCCGCGATAGCATCGTTTTCCATACCCTGACCGGTCTGAGCTCTGACGTTACCAGTGTAGATACCGTAGATGCTTCCGCCAAGTCCGTAGTAGAGACCGGCGAGAAGGAAGACCATCATAGTGACTTTGAAGACGTTGATACCAGAGACAGCAGCAGCTTCCGGATTTCCACCGACAGCGAACATATTCTTACCGAAGGTTGTCTTATTCCAGATGAACCACATGACAGCAATACCGATGATTGCCCAGATGATCATAATCGGGAAGTCGGAGTCGCCAAGGTTCTTACCGGAGACGATTGCGGTGACAGTCGGATCAGGAGAACCGGTGAAGGAGTTACCAGTGATACCTGCCATGATACCGAAGGTAAAGAGCTGGGTAGCAAGGGTAGCGATGAACGGATGCATCTTGAACTTAGCAGTGAAGAAGCCAGCAAGTCCAGTGATAAGGCAGCAAGCGACGATTGAGAGCGCGAATGCCATGACAACACGAGCACCTAAAGGAATAGCAGAGAAATCCGGTGACTTTCCAAAGAAGGTTACGGATGTCTTACCAGTTGTCGTGACAAGCATACCTGTGAAGACGGATGCCATACCGACGAGACGGCCGATACTTAAGTCAGTACCTGCAAGGACGAGAAGTCCAGCGACACCGAGAGCTAAGAACATCTTAGGAGAAACCTGATTGAGAATAAGAAGGATGTTATCCCAGTCGAATAAGAAACTACCAGTCTGAACGGCGTAGATAATTGCAGCAATGATCATCAACACAAGGATTGAAAGATACAAGCCGTTCTTCAACATGAAGTTCTTGATGTTGAAGCCATATTTGTAGTTTTCGAGTTTCTGCTCGTAAGTTTGTTTGAATGGAAGCTTCTTGTTATTAGCCTTTTCGATATAAGCATATTTATTTAGATACAAAGCATGATTGCTATCCTTAGCTGCTTCTTTAATATCGTTGAATGCGACAAGAGCATCGTTGCACTTCTGATGATAGATGGAATCTACTTCCTTCAACTGAAGTTTACGTCTCTTTGTCTCTTCAGCCCTGTTATCATCCGTAAGTTCTTCGCTTTCGAACTTAGCTTTCAATTCAGCAAGGCTGTTATTTCTCTCTTCAAGATATTGCGCTGTCTTTTTTTCGTAATCAATTTTTGCAGCAGCGACTTTCTCTTTAGCCTCGTTCTTATCTGCCTCGATAAGGGGCTTATACTGGCTTTCGATGAAAGAAATTGCCTCTTTAACCTTTTCAGTCAATTCAGGGTTGTTCTGATTTTTGACTTCCGTAGCAACAGCAATCTGTTCCTTATCATTTTCAATCAGTTTGTTTCTTGTCTCAGTATCAAGCTGATGATTGCGCTTCAGATTGCTGATTTCATTCTTAAGACCTTCGATTTTCGTCACACCATCAAGGCGTAAGGCATCGATTGCAGATAATCTCTTTTCAATCTCAGGAATGAATTCGTTCTCTCTTGTGAGAACATTCTGATTCGATTGTTCCATTTCGATTTACCTCTCTATAAGTATTTTGCAGACAATCTCAGGAGTTCTTCCTGATTGGTCTCTTTCGTATTGACGACACCAGCAAGATGATAGTTGCTCATGACCGCGATTCTGTTTGTGATACCGAGAATCTCAGGCATTTCACTAGAGACAACGATACATGTCTTGCCTTTCTTAGCCAAATTAAGAATCAATTGGTAGATTTCATATTTGGCGCCGACGTCGATACCTCTAGTCGGCTCATCAAGTAAGAAGACGTCCGGATCGCGTTCAAGCCATTTACCGATGATGACCTTTTGTTGGTTACCACCGCTAAGTGCTGAAATCATATCATTTGGTCCCATACATTTGGTATGCATCACATTGATTTCGCGAATCGTCGCTTCCTTCATCTTCTTGTCATCAAGAAAACCAAATGTTTTATACTTGTCCATGTTAGTGATGGTTGTATTGAAAGTCAGATTGGCTTTCATAAACATACCATTTGCTTTTCTTTCCTCAGTAACGAAAGCAAAGTTATAATCCATTGCTTCTCTAGGTGTGTTGATGAATATCTGTTTTCCGTTATAGTAGATTTTACCTGTCTTGATGGTTCTCATACCGAAGAGACATTCAAGAAGCTCACTTCTACCAGCACCGACAAGGCCGTAAATACCGAAGATTTCGCCTTTGCGGACTGAGAAACTGACATCGCGAAGAAGAGGAGCATACATGGTAGAAAGATTCTCGACACGGAGAACTTCGTTGCCAGGAGTATTATCAACGGGTGGGAAACGCTGTGTAAGACTTCTTCCGACCATAGCGGAAATAAGTTCATTCATGTTGGTTTCCTTCGTTTCCTTTGTCATGATCATTTCACCATCACGAAGGACAGAAACCTCATCGCAGATTTCGAAGATTTCATCCATCTTATGTGAAATATAGACGAAAGAAACACCTTGGTCCTTCAGTTCTCTGACAATCTTGAAGAGTTTTCTGACTTCAGGTTCCGTCAAGGATGAAGTAGGCTCATCCAAAACGATGATTTTAGAATTGTAAGAAACAGCTCTTGCGATTTCAACCATCTGTCTCTGAGAAACTGACATTGTTCTCATCTTCTGTTTTGGATTCACATGGATGTCGAGCATAGAGAAGAGACCTTTGGTCTCAAATAACATGTAGTTTTCATCAACAATGCCAAATTTGGTTCGATAGCGGCCTAACCACATATTATCAAGAACTGTTCTGTCCAAGCACTGATTCAGTTCCTGATGAACCATGGCGACACCGTTTTCCAAGGCATCCTTCGGATCCTGGAAATCAACATGTCTTCCATCAAAGATAATGCTGCCGTCATCTTTGGCATAAATACCGAACAAGCATTTCATCATTGTGGATTTTCCGGCACCGTTTTCACCCATAAGGCCCATAACAGAGCCTTTCTTAACGGTCAGATCAATATTCTTCAAAACATGGTTTTTACCGAAGGATTTTGATAGGCCGTGTATTTCTAAAATATTTTCAGACATATTTTTGATTCGGAACCTCCTATTTTTAATATAAAAGTAGGATGCTACTTTCATAGCACCCTACTATGAAGTTTTAGGGAATTACTTTGCTAATGCGTGATACCAATCTTTGATGATCTGACCCTGTGTGGTACCCTGGCCAGTAGAACCTGTGCCAACGAAGTAGGTGTTAGCAACATTAGAAAGGTCGGCAACATCAGAGTTATCAGACTTCTTAGGCTGTCTGTTGAAGAAGACAACCGGCTTATCACCAGCAAGGGTCTTATATGCTTCCCAGTTTGCATGAGTGATAACGTTGAAAGCATATGCATCATAAGCGCCAGAAGCAATCTTTGTCTTGATTCTTTCCTGCAAATCGACATCATTAGAACCATCGCCTTCAACAACATCAACGGTGTAGCCTAATGCCTGAGCATAATGCGGAAGAGCCTGTCTGTAGGTTTCCTTAATGAAGTTATCATTGGCAGAATAGGTAGCAACAAGGAGCTTCTTGCCCTTGACAGCGGAATCTTCTGCAACATTGACATAAGAACCAGGCTTAAGGCTATCGGCGTTGCTGGCAGTGACGGCAGAGAGCTTTGTCTGAACGATGTGATTGTCTAAACCAGAAAGATCAAGTTCTGCATGTCCGGCAAAGGAAGTAGCATCGATAACAGTGTCACTACCCTTAATGAGGTTGGTAAGAACTGTAACAGCGGCAAGAGCCTGATCGTCACCGTTCTGAGAGACGGAACCGGCAAGTGTTCCAGCCTTGATCATATCGCAAGCGGAAGAAAGAGCATCGAAACCGATGATAGGAGTATTCTTGGCTAAACCAGTAGCGTTAGCAGCGGCGATAGCCATACCATCATTGTTGGAAACAATGAAGTCAAGTTTTCCTTTGTACTTCTTTGTCCAAGTTTCAACTGTTTCCTTAGCAACGGAGTCAACCCAAGAACCAGATGTATCAACGCATGTCTTTCTTTCGAGTTCAACAGCCTTGAAGCCGCCTTCCTTGGCGATTTCTTCCATGGCAGCGACGCAACCATTGGTACGATCGATAGCTTCCGGGTTTCCATCTTCACCGACCAAGATGACATAGCCGAGTTCACCATCAGCGATAGCGTCTTTCCATGTCCATTCGGAAGAGGTGTTGCCACCGCAAGAGACTAAAGATGCGGCCAATCCAAGTAACGACATAAGCGGAATAAGTTTTTTCATAAAGTGTTTTTTCCCTCCTGTTATTCCTTTTTGCTTAATGACGTGCGAACGACTTTTTCATTAAGCGCTTTCATAATAACGGAAGTAGAAAGAAGTTAGAATGGAAAATCATACACTCTTTTTGGAATTTTCTACACAATGGCAAAATCAGAACTTTTCACTATGTTTTGTCAAAAAACTGACATATTTCTTTATATTTTAGCAAAAAACTAACGATATTTTTAATGCAAAGGCATATTTTCATCTAATAAAATGATGGAAAATTCCACATAAGAAAAGGCTTTCCCGTCATTTTTATTTTAGGAAAGCCGTTTAAATCAAAATTGAAATTACAGTCTTATTCTTTGTTCTGAACCAGGTTGAGCAAAGAGAAATAATCGCCGACAAGAGGCTTACGAATGATGTTGATATCCCAGTTATCATGATTCAAAAGTATCTCATAAACGGAAAGATAATCTTTCAAGGTTACATTCTCAGGTTTCGACGTGTAATTCTTGAAGAAGTAATCACCGATAGACGAGAAAACCGATTTCTTATCATTCTTTTTTATGCTCAGCAATTTAGAGAAGCAAGCGATGGATTCATCGACGAAATTAAAATCGCGGTTAGAGATGACAATCATTTCCTTTTCATAGGAGAAGAGATCTTCAATATGTGCTGTTTCACCTTTATTTGTCATTTCCTCTTCTGGAATAGCATCATTCAGATTTTCTGAAATCAAGGAGAAGACAACCGGTTTTCCAAAATGGTCATCGACAATCTTCTTGGCCTTGATGAAACTCTTGATTTTTGTTTCCTTATCTTCATTCTCATCTAATATCAAAAGATAAGAGAGACCTTTTTTCTGTTCGCTGCTTAAAAACAAAAGTCGGTCTTCTTTTTCCTTATGAGAGGTCAATACCATATCATAATTCGCTTTATCAAATTCTTCGATGTGAACGATATCCTTTGAATCGGAAAGAACTGCAAAATCCTCATTCGAACAACGCACATCAAACTGATAGGTGTCCTCTTTCAAGGCTGTAGACTTCATAAAAGCGGAAAGTGTGCTTTTATCTTCAAACTCATTCAAATCAATCAATATTCTGACTTTTTCCATGATTATTCCCCTTTCATTCAGGAAAGACTATCCAACGTAATCACGCTGCCTTCCACATACACAGTGTATTCATTTACCATATTGTAAGGAAATGACTCTGTTATCTTACCATAGTTATTCAATTCTTCCACAATGCGAATGCAGGCATCTGCCTGTAGACTTGCTTCATTCTTGACTGTTCCTGACAGCAGTCCTTTCTTGACAGAATCGATTCCAACTGAAGTGCCATCGACACCAAAGATAGGGAATGGAAGAGATGTGTTTTCCCACTTCAATGTGTTCTCCACAGAAAGGAGATAGTCAATAACGCCTAGTGCCATATCATCATTACCGCAGAGGACAACCTCAATGTCATCACCATATTTCTGCACGATTTCTCGCATGCTGTCTTTTGCCTGTGTTCTGCTCCAGTTACAGTATGTGGAAAATAGATTATCGATTTTGTATCCATCCTCTGTAAATGCATTCAATGCGGAAACACTTCTTTTTTCGGAATCCTGATGGCCAATTTCGCCTTTAAGCATCACCATTTGAATGATGCCATCTCCGTTTTTGTCATATGCTGAATTCAATGACCCAACACTTCCGAAGAGTCCTTCCACCATTTTGGCCTGTGCTTTTCCCTCAAAAGTAGGATCGGTACCAACATAGAAGATCTTATCATTCTTCTTTCTTCCTCGAATAATATCCTCATCCAACGGCTGACGATTGAAGAAGACAACCGGAATATCTTTCGTAGCAACTTTATCGATGATCGATCCAGAGGAAAGGCGATCCACCGGATTGATAAAGAGCATCTTCGGATTCTTCTCCTCAATGGCTTCAACTAGAAGTTCGTTCTGCTTGATGAAAGAGTTGCTTGCATAATAAGGAGTAAAGGAATAGCCATGCTTAGCCAACTCTCCTTGTAATGCCGTGTCAAAGGAATTGATGAAAGTGTCGTTTTCATCATAAATAAAGATCAAAGCGTCCTCGGATTTTGCACCACAGGAAACCATAAGCAACAAGCTAGATAAATAAAGAGAAATCGTTCTATTCTTCATTGTTTCTAATCTCCTCTAATGGAATACGAATCTCAATCCTTGTACCTTTATCCAATGAAGATTCGATCCTCACATCCGATTTTTCACCATAGAAGATACGGATTCTCTGATAAACATTGGATAAGCCAACACCCTTATGAATGGTTTTATCCTGGAAACTCTGATAAATCTCCTCCACCTTCTCAGGCAGCATGCCAAAACCATTGTCTTCAATAGCGAAGCAAAGGAAGGAACCTTCTTTATATCCTTTTATCTTAATCAAGCTACCCTCTTCTGGTTTTTCACCCAAACCATGGACAATCGCATTTTCAACAATCGGCTGCAGGATTAATTTGATGATAGGTAAAGACAGTACATCATTCTCAGCTTCCACCTCATAAGTGAAACTATTTCCGAAACGCATCTTCTGAATCTGGAGATAGTATTTGACATGTTCAAGCTCTTTCTCGACAGGGATGATGTTCTTGCCCCTAGAGATAGAGATACGGAAGAAACGTGAAAGAGCGACAATCATATTCTGAGCCTTTTCATTCTCATGCTCATCGATAAGATAGATGATGGAATCCAGTGTATTGTAAAGGAAATGAGGATTGATCTGATTCTGCAGTGCCTTCAATTCTGCTTTATTCTGTTCCTTTTGTTCATCAACAACCTTCTGAGCCAAATCATGAATACGATTCATCATCTTACAAAAGGAACGATTCAAGGATACGATTTCCTTCGTTCCACCGACAGAAGCATCGGATTTCAAGCGGAAACTAAAATCTTCAACAGCCTCCATTTCCTTTTGAAGACGAACAATCGGTTTTGAAATCTGTGTCGATACAACATAGAACAGAAACAAGAATGCAACCATTGCAATAGTGGAGAAAATAGTACTGTTGATAAGCATTCTTGTCTTAGCTTCATACAATGCGTTTATGTTTGTTGCGATAGCAAGCCCCCATCTGGTTTTTGGGATAGCGGAAATATAAAGGAAAATATTGTTTTTCCCAATCTTGAATTGAACATTCCCGATGACATTTTCCGCAATCACTCTTTTCTCTTCATCCGTGACTTCACCAGAGGAATAGACATTCTGGTGATTGTTATCATAAATATAGACGTGTCCTCCATCTCCTAACTGGACCTCATCAATCATGGAGGCAATGCCAGAAAAGTCATATACGACCTTCAGAATTGCGGATTCCTTGCCGTTATCGATTGACATCGACTTGGACAAAGTAAAGGATGCAGCTGAAGAGACACGGGAGAATACATTGATCAAAGGCGTATTCACGGCTGAAGTGAACCACTCTTCCGATTTGATGGTTTCAGCAGTATCCTTTGAAACATTTCCGCTATCGCTTGCGATCAGATTTCCATCCGTATCATAAAGAGATATGGATTTGATAGACTGTGAGACAATCATGACCTCGTCAAAGAATGTTCCCCCATTCTTTTCAATCGTTTCATTCTTCTCATTGATAAGTCTTGTCTGAATCGCATCAGAAGCATTGATGACATTATCCATATAGTTGGAATAATTGGATAATGCCTGTTCCGAGGTTGATATGACCTGTTTCAGATAGGTCGTCTCAACAGAGGCGGAATAGGTCCATGTGACAATCACAAAAATACCAGCCATGAAAAAAAGGAAGGCTGTCACAAACGAAAAGAAGAGGACAGATTTCAATGAATGACGATTAAGACGATTTCTTCTTCCTATATTCATCCGGTGATAATCCTGTATACTTCTTAAAGCAATGGGAAAAATAATATGGATCAGTATATCCTACATCCCTTGCGATAGTAATGATTCGATTGTTCTGGTCTGACAATAAGGCTAATGCCTTCTTCATTCTCAAATCGGTTGTGACTTTTGTGAATGTCGTACCATTCCTCTTCAATATAGTTGAGATATAGCTGACAGAATAAGATAATTCCTTAGCAACATCCTCAATTGAAAGATTCGGATTGGCAAAATTCATGTCGATAAAATGAATGATTCTTTCATAAGAAGTCTCAAGCCCAGACAGTCTCTTATTCTCATTGACTTTTATGACTCTCTCCGATAAAGAGAACAGATAGTCGACAATATTCTGCTGTGCCTTGATGCTATAAAGTTTCGTCGTAATCTCCGCCTGTGAATCAAAATCCTGATAGAATTCAGTCAACGAAATACAGGACTTGATTATAGCATCGAGAATATTGGAAAGGATATAGAAGTAACTATCCTTGTAATCCGGAGTCGTGATTTGAGTGATCAGTTTTTCTAGATTCGCTTTTACATCTGCCTTTTTTCCATAGGAAATCAGGTAGGATAAATTCTTATATTCATTGTCATCAATCTTTCCTGTTGGTGTAGATGAGCTTCCGTTCTCCTTTTCCAAGTCCTTAAAGGAGAAGACCATATTCACGCCTAGAACCGTTCGGTATTCTAATGAACGCTTTGCGTGTCGATACATCTTTCTGTAATTGACAGGAGCTTTCATAATATCGGAAACACCGCAGGAAACAGAGATGGAGACAGATCTCTTAACCATTGCCAAGATTCCGTTCAGCTTCAGCATCAGTTCCTCTTCAACAAATTTGTCATCCTTCTCTAAAAGAAGAATCATCTGATTGTCATTTAAGAAGAAATAGTAGACTACACCATTAGCAAACTCTTCTTCGACGGCTTTCTTCAGAGAAAAATAAAGGATATCCTGACGATCATATTCCAAGTCATCGCTATCGGCATCAAAGACTGCCATCGCTTGATACATATGTTTGAGGTCGATTCCGTCTTCGATAAGCTTTCCCGCAAAGTTTTCCGGAATCTCTTTTACCTTGATCAATCGATTCAGATCCTCAGACTGGAGGAAACGGATTGAATTCTGTGCCTTTTCCTCTAATGTCTTCATGCTGTTATCCATTTGAAGCTGCTTATTGAGGATACTTTCCGCTTTCTCTAAAGCTTTTTTCATCTCTTCCGATGAAACCGGCTTTGTCAGATATCCGACAACACCCAATGAAATGGCTTCTTTTGCATAATCAAACGAATCATAACCAGAGACAATCACGAACTGCATCAATGGAAAATCCATTTTGAAATGACGTATGAGTTCAATGCCTGAAATATACGGCATGCGGATATCAGTAATCAGTATATCGGGATTGAGACTTGCTCCGCTTTCTAAGGCATCAAATCCATTCTCAAAACATCCGACAACTTCAAAACGATCCGAGCATTTCTCGACCATCGTCTTGAGTCGATTGCGGACAGATTCTTCATCATCTGCGATTATCACTCTATACATATGTTCACCTGTTTTATCTATTTTCCATCCATGAATTTGAACTGAATTGATTATAACATACATAGTTTGCTCATTGAAAAAGCTAACTGACAATCTCGAAATCAGATATAGACTTTCTCAGACAATAGTCTTTTCTTGCATTCCTTGGCGAGATTCGGATTGTATAACCATGTGATGCATTCAGAGATGACTCTCTTTAAAATCTTGATGGATGAATTGATGCTATCACTTGTTATCTTTTCTCTTTCTTTTCTGATCTCATCTCCACAGGATGGAAGATGGATATAGTTCCTAGTCTGACGGATAAAATGAATTTCATCTACACTAAGAGAAGAAAAGATCCCCACCTCTTCTGCTTTTGCAATAAGTTCAAAAAAGGTGAGTTTCATATTTTCTTTTTTCTCACCTTCACTATCAAAGAAAAGAACCGGACAATCATTCATATACGGGCATTTGATATAGGTGCAGTATCGGGTGTATTTATTATGGAAAGTAGAACGAAGTATGGCTTCTATTACAGAGGCCAATGATTCCATATACAGTTCACAATAGGAGGAAGAGAGTTCTTCATCCATCTGATAGACATTGTAATTGTATCCTAAATATTCCAAAAGACGGATTCTTGAAAAAACAAGATGCAGCCAATTGGAGTGTGGATCAATTTTAGATAGATGAAGAGCTTCATCCATCTGGTAGTCATCTTTCAGTAGTGAATCAGGTAGTTGTTGTTTCATAATTTCGCTTTCAGTTCTAGTATTTCATCGCGGATTCTTGCCGCCTCTTCAAAGTCAAGCGCTTTAGCGGCACGGCTCATCTCAGATGTAAGATTCTTTATCAACATATCAAGTTGCTTTCTAGTCATTGTGCTAGTATCTTCAACTGTTCTCTTCTTATCATCAATCATGTGCATCGGTTCCTGTATCGGTTTGATGATTGTTTTGGGGACAATGTTATGTTCTTGATTGTACTTTTCTTGCAGCGTACGTCTTCTCTTTGTTTCTTTTATTGTCTTCTTCATCGCATCCGACATACTGTCAGCATACATGATGACTTTACCATTTGCGTTTCTAGCAGCACGTCCTGCAATCTGTGTCAAAGATCTCTCACTTCTTAAAAATCCTTCACGATCCGCATCCAGAATCGCAATCAAAGAGACTTCTGGAATATCTAAGCCTTCTCTTAACAGGTTGATTCCAACGAGGACATCATAAATGCCTTTACGCAATTTGTAGATGATCTCAGTTCTTTCCAGAGTCAATATTTCATGCTGTAAATAGGCAACCTTCAAATCATGTGACTTGAAAAAGTCAGTCAGATTCTCGGCGTCTTTCACAGTCAATGTAACAACCATGACACGCTCGTTTTTCTTTATCCTCTCATCGATTTCCTTCAATAAATCATAGACCGGATTATTCTTATTGTCTCTGACTTCAATGATTGGATCTAATAATCCAGTAGGACGGATAATTTGTTCAACAGTCTCCTTCGATGTCATTGATAATTCATAGTCGCCTGGTGTTGCAGAGGTACAAATGACATTGTTGATCTTCTTTTCAAATTCTTCAAATTTCAGAGGTCTGTTGTCTAATGCAGATGGGAGTCTGAAGCCATATTCGACAAGCGTCTTCTTTCTCGCACGATCGCCGTTAAACATACCACCAATCTGCGGAATCGTCACATGGCTCTCATCGATGAAGAGGAGAAAATCCTTGGGGAAATAATCCAACAAAGTATAAGGTGTCTCACCCTCTTTTCTGCCATCGAAATGTCTTGCATAATTTTCTATGCCAGAGCAGATTCCAAATTCACGAAGGGCATCGATATCATGTTCCGTTCTTGTCTGAAGTCTTTCATTCTCAAGATACTTCCCTTCCCTTGTGAAATAAGCAAGTCGTTCAGCAAGTTCTTCTTTAATTGTTTTGATCGCCCTATCGATTCTAGCGGTGGATGAGGCATGCTCATGAGCCGGGAAGAAAGGAAAATAATCAAAAGTATGGAGAAGCTCTCCCGTTGTCGGTTTGATCTGTTCGATTTCAGATATCTCATCAAAATCAGAAAGGACACGAATGAAGAAGTCATCACCATTCGGCGGATAGATTTCCATGACATCACCACGGATACGGAATGTTCCCGGTTCTAATGAAAGATCATTTCTTCTATACTGAGCAGTGACTAACTTATTTGCGATATCCTTCGGCTGGAAAGGTTCACCGACATGAAGAGTAAAAGCCAAGTCCCTATATTCATCTGGATCACTTAAGCCGTAAATGGATGCGACTGAGCAAACGACGATTGTGTCTTTTCTCTCCAATAAAGAGTTGACTGCGCTTGCTCTCATCATTTCAATCTCATCATTCATGACAACCTGTTTATCGATATAGGTGTCTGTCTTTGGAATATAGGCTTCTGGCTGATAGAAATCGAAATTAGAAATGAAATATTCGACTCTGTTCTTTGGAAACAGTTCTTTGAACTCACCATACAATTGAGCCGCCAAAGTCTTATTATGAACTAGAACCATCGTTGTCCTTTGTGCAGCTTGAATGATATTAGCCATCGTAAAAGTCTTGCCAGTGCCTGTGGCACCTTTTAACACCTGCCATTTTTTGCCTTCGTTCAAGCCTTTGACTAACGACTCAATAGCCTGTGGCTGATCACCTGTGGGAGAATAGGATGAGACCAATTCAAAAGGGTGTTCTTTGTCTGTCATACGCTTTTCTCCGCAAAGTCAGTCAAGGAATCATAGCCCTTTAGATAATAGTCATAGCATTCCTTTGTGAAACGATCATTCAGTTTCTTGTTCATCGTACCATTCGAAGAGAAAGCCTCTTTGAAAGAATCATCCGAATACTTTAAAGCCATCTGTTCAGCGTATTGCTTTATCGCATCAACAAAATGATATTCGGATGAATAGGAGGTCGGATAATCAGACGGATACATCGTTTCAAGAGCATTAAGGAAATAATCCTGTCCTGTCTCTGAGATTCCGATGGATGCCGTATAATCGGCAACCAACGAGAATGAGGTGTAGTCCGGTGTATAAAGGACATCAGGAATGATTCCTTTTTGGTGAATGCAGAGGATGTTGTCATCATCCTTTCCCTCATCATACATCGTCTCATTCTCTCTTTCCTGACCATAAACATAAGCGTATGTATAACGGATGACAGAGTTATCCGAGAAGTATTTGAAACTTTGTGCAATCCCTTTTCCGTAAGACTTAAACCCATAGACTTTACAATTGGTTCCAGCACGCATGGCAAGTGTAAAACTTTCAGAAGCACTTGCTGAGTTGGAATCAATAATGATTCCATAGTCATCAAAGGAATATAGCGGAGCACTTGTCTGATAACAAGATGAAATCTCGTTTCCGTTCTTGTCGACCATCTTATCGATCATCGTTCCCTTTTTAACGAACATTTTAGCTATCTCTTCCGCCTGAGAGACATATCCACCTCCATTGCCACGAAGATCGATCACAAGGCGATTTGCTTTTGTCTTATATTGTTCTAGCGTTCCCTTTAAAGCAGAAGCAGGATCGCCTAAGAATGTATTGATCTTAATGACTAAAGTATTGTTGTTATCGCTAGTCGGTGTAGAGATGACATCAACAAGTTTTTCCGAATAGTCTCCTTTTTTCATCGTAACAGTGAATGTCGTATCATCTCTTCTCACTGTAAAAAGATAGGAGTCATCCTCAGTGACCTTTTCCTGTAGGTAATCTCTCACCTCACTTATCGTATGTTTTGTAAAGTCATAGTCTTCTTCCGAATTTCTTTTTACGGCAATCAGAACATCGCCTTTTTTCAAGGATCTTGTCTGTTCAGCGGGAGAAGAGGGATGAATCTCAGTGATATAGAGTCCGCCATCATAACTGTGAGAAGAGAATCCAAAACCTTTGCTTTCAACCGATAGTCCTTGGTCTTCCTTATTGTCTGTATAGAAAGTATAAGGATCTCCTTTGCTATCTGAAACGGATGATAAAAGTCCCTTCATGGCAAGACTTGAAAACTCAACATCTTCATTTCCAAAGAGCCATTCTTCTTTCAAAAGGCGGTATCCTTCAATGAGTTTTCTCTCTTCCAACGATAATCCTAATGTGGATTTAAAGATAAAATATCCGGCACCTGTTCCAATACCAATACCGAAGACAAGAGATAAGATGATAGGAAGTATTTTCCTGTTTTTCTTTGTGGATTCACTCATAAAGGCACCTCCTTGATTCACATCGTTTGATACTGAAGCCTTTCCTCCTCGGTAAGAAGAGAATCACGTTTCTTCAATTTATAATTTGTAACCTCATGAACAAAAGTCATCAACAAGGCAAAGAAGAGAATGATATAGGGAAGAAGATAAAAACTATTATCCAACATTCGGCAGGTCAAACCAAAGAGTGGCGAAATGGCAACATTTCCTAAATAAGCGATTGCCATCTGCATGCCCATCGCTTTCAAGGACACTGCCTTAGAGAAACGATATGGTGTAAGACGGATGATAGCAGGATAAATAGGAGCACAGCCGATACCACAGAGAACAATACCGACAATAGCACAATACTTGCTGAAAGGAAGTAGCATCAAGACCAAACCAGTGATTAAAACACTCTCACCAATTCGAATCATCCATTTTTCCTTTATCTTCAAAGACAGAGGCCCACAGATGAATCTTCCTGTTGTGATTCCGATATAGAATAGAGAAGTAAGGCTAGCAGCTTCCTTCGAATCCACATTCCAAGTGTAATAGAAATAGTTTCCGCTCCATAAACCAGTTGTTGTCTCTAGTCCGCAATAACAGAAGAAACCGATGATAGCGAGATAGAAGACCGGATTTTTCAATAAAGGTTTCTTCTCAACATCAACGATGGCTTCCTTTTCTTCCTCTTTTCGAATATTCTCAGATTGATTTGCTTTGGCCCATAAAGGAAGAGCAAGGAATGAAATCAAAGCAATAGACAGCTGAACAATAGCAACAACTCTTACGCCTTTCTCCCATCCTGATGATGAATTGCTCGTATCGATAAAAGGAGAGATGATCAAGGGGGAGACCGAAGCTCCGACACCCCACGAACAATGAAGCCAGTTCATATGAATCGCTTTGTAATGTAGGGCGACGTAGTTATTCAAAGCCGAATCAATCGCACCAGCGCCTAAGCCTAATGGGATAGCACAAAGATAGAAAACCCAAGTATATCCTTCCTTGACAAGAGAGAAAGAGAATAGACCAAAAGCCGTCAAAAGAATCGATAAAGTGACAACCCATTTCGTTGTCAGTTTCTTGATCAGTTTTTCAGAGAAGAAAGATGAAATGATCGTACAGCCTGATACGACAAGCCCGATATATCCTGCCTGATCAGAGGATATGGATAGATTCTCTGCAATAGCCGGAAAAGAACTGCCCAACATAGAGTCAGGCAGTCCTAAAGAAATGAAGATAAGATAGATTAAGACTAATAGAAGAATCGTCATATGGTTTACTTACCGGAGATGGAGAAATTCTTAACAATCATAGAAGGAGTAAAGCAACCAGAACGATATTCGCTGTCGTTGCCAACTTCTATAACATTTTCAAATAGATTCTTCAAGTTTCCAGCACAGACAATCATTGAGACTGCCTTATCGATTTTGCCGTCTTTGATCAGATATCCTTTGCAAGGCAAGGAATAATCCAAAGTCTGAGCATTGATACCAGAGTTAAGGCCAGAGACAGAAGTGATATAGATACCATTCTTGACCATGGAGAAGAGTTCATCTTTGCTCTTCTTGCCTGGTTTGATTGTTAAGGCAATAGGGCCAGCATTTCCGATTCCGGCACAGCATCCATTGGACTCGACATGGTCTTCGTTTGCCGTCTCGACGGAATAGAAGTAAGTCTTCAAGACACCTCTCTGGATGACTGTGAAATCCTGAGTCGGATAACCATCGGAATCGTAACTTGTTCCTTCCGGAGCAGTCACATGAGGAGTGTGAAGGATGGTGAGCTTCTTGGAAACAATCGACTGTCCGAGTTTGTTTTCAAAGACGGAAAGATGCTTGTGAACAGACTTTGCATTGAGTTGGGATGTGAAGAAAGATAAGAGGTCAGAAACAACAGAAGGACTGATGACGGCCTTGAACTTCTTCGATGCACAAGGTCCGGTCTTGAAGAAATCGACTGCCTCATGAATAACAGAATCGATTTTTGCTTCTCCATTTTTAAGAAGTTCATCTAAGGAACGGAAGGAGAAGAAGACATCTCCACCCGTTCTCGGTTCCTTATCTGCATCTTCTGCGACCACTTCATAGAAACCAACATAATAGGATTTCTTTTCTTTGCACTTCAATCCGAGTGAATTGGTCTTAAAGGATTCTCCCTCTGTCATACTAAGAGAGACAGTGACTTTGGAAATACGGCTATCGCTAGCTTGAATCTTCTTGCAAAGAAGAAGTCCAGCATCTCTTAATTCCTTCAAGGATGCTTTCTTAAAGTCCGGGAAGAAAACAGGAGCCTTGCGATATTTCTTTCCGCCAGCGAAATAGTTTTCTATTTTTTCATCTCTTCCGTACTTTGCGGAATTGACGATCGCGTCTAACATCATGCTAGGCGTATTCTTATCGATGGCATCGGTGGCATAGGAGCCGATTTTTCCATCGATGAGACCCGACCCGGAAACATCCTGGCTTGATCCGATCTGCTGAGATTCCACTTCACCATTGAAGATTTCAACAGAGGTCTCCGTTGAAACGCTGTAACTCATTGAGAAGAGGTCTAAATTTCTCTTCTTGGCTTCTTCGAAATATTTCTTAGTATTGATATTCATTATTCGTTGCCTCCTGCACCACCGACTAACATCTTGGAAATCAACAAGGTCGGCTGACCGACTTCGACATAGCAACTGCCTGAAGAGGATCCACAGACACCCGGGGCTCTAGAGAGATCGTTTCCAACCATTGTGATACGAGGTAAGATTTCGTATCCATATCCAATGAGGGAAACAGGCTTAATCATATGATCAATCTTTCCGTCCTTGATAAGGTAAGCGACATCCGAGGTGAAGATGAACTGATCGGTAGAAGGATCAACTTGTCCACCATTGAATCCCTTGCAGTAGATACCGTTCTTGACGGAGGCGATAATCTCTTCCGGAGTGGAATTCCCTTTGTCGATATAGGTGTTTGTCATACGGGTGGTAGGAAGATAACGATAACTTTCTCTTCTGCAAGCACCCGTCGGATTCATTCCGCCATTGATTCTTCTTCCGTTATAGCGGTCAAGCATATAGGAGACAAGGACACCATCTTTGATCAGAACATTCTTTGTCGGAGCGATGCCTTCATCATCGACAGATTCACTTCCCCAGCCATTGACAATCGTTCCATCATCAACAGCAGTCACAACATCAGAAGCAATCTTCTTTCCTAACTTATCAGCAAAAGGAGAGGTTCCTCTTGCGATGGCACAGCCTTCTAACGGATGTCCGCATGCCTCATGGAATAAGACACCGCCGAAATAGTTTCCTAAGACAACAGGCATCTCACCACTAGGGCCCTCTGGAGCGGAGAGCAGTTCAACTGCCGTTTCAGCAGTCTCTTTGCAAAGCGCTTTAAAATCAGTCTCGTTTAAGAACTCAAGTCCTTTGCTGACACCAGGTCCACTGAAGCCCTGCTGGAACTGTGTTCCATCGGTTGCAAAGGCAGCGCAAAGAATACGGGTACGGGTTCTATCATCATGAGTATAGATACCATCCGAATTATAGATTTCAACATGCTCATCTTCTTCCATGAGTCTTGTCATAACATCTTGAATCTTGTCAGAGACCTCGTAGGCAACTTTTTCGCCATTTTCAAGGTAAGCAAGTTTCTTCTCATCTTCCCATGCGGAATGAGGGATGGCAATTGGATTCATCTGCTTGAACTTTTTTTCTTTCAAAGCAGAGACCGTCAACACTCTTCCCCCTTCAAACCCTAAGGCAAGAGAGGAAGCAAGAGCAAGAAGGGAACTCTTAGACAGGTCGGAAGTATACCCGTAGACCACCTTGACTCCTTTGATCAGTCGAATACCAATGCCACAGGTTCTCCCGCCACTGACAGAATAGACTTTCTTATATCTTCTTGTATAGGAATGAGTCTGGTTATCCTGATAGTAGATTTCAGCATAATCAGCGCCAGTGCTTAAGCCGGCATTTAATATTTCAAGAGCAACAGCACGCGATAATTTCATGATTGATCTCCTTTCAATTACTGATTCTGAGTTTTCTTTTTCTTTCTGAGATGAACACTCTTTGAGAAATTCATATAGTTCTTAGATGCGAATACAACGCAAAGGACTGCAAAGAGGATGATGAAGCCAAAGATGACAAGTCCCATGATGGTCGGATTGACCGTATGTCCGAAGAAGTTAAGGTTGAGCGAGAATTCACTCTTTAAGTCGGCGACGAATTTCAAACCAGCCTCGGAAGAAAGTTCTTCACACTGCTCTAGTTTGAGTAACGGCAGTCTCATCAATAGATTTCGTAACAGTCCAGTCGAATAGGTTCCGGGGAAGAACATCGTAACGAATTCAATATAGAGAGGTGTCATTCCACTAGGAAGATAGGCACCGATAAGGAATCCGATTGCGGCAGAGCCGATAGCGACAACAGATGACATAATAGATTCAGAAGAGAGGAAGGAACAGATGAAGAATGTCAACAAAGACGCAGAGACAGAAGAAAGCAGAATGACACCAATGACAGCAAAGAAATCAGCTGCACTGATCATGAATGCCCCATAACAGACAAGATAAATCAAACAGATAAAGTAAACAAGGAGGTTTGTGATAAACGTAACGATTAAATTAAAGACAAAATAAGACGAAGTGATCGTAGCCGGAAGAATCGGCGAAGAGATGAAATCCTTTGCGATTCCTCTTTCCTTATCACGGACTAGAATATAGTTCGTATTGAGAGCAACGGTGATGCATCCAACGGATAGAACACCAGATATCATCCAACTATCTGCAATTCCATATACGCGGTGAAGGAAGACTTTACCGGCTTCTGTTGTGGAATCAAAGACGATGTTGTTTGCTTTCAGAGCCTGTTCAATCTGAGTGATTTCCATCGGCCTCAAGAAGAGAATATAGACTGCAAATAGAGTAAGAGGAACCATCAGTGTAAAGATGACAGTTGGTACATTCTTCAGAAATACAAGAAGATGTCTTTTTGTCAAAGACCAGAAGGCTTTGGACTGGTTCGGTACAATTTGTTTTTGTTTCATACTATGCCTCCAGTATTTTGCGAACGCCTGTGACATTCAGGAAGACATCATCCATGCTTCCTTTTTCAACTTCGAAGTCATCAATCATATCTTTGTACTTGGTTATGAAGTCAATCGCATCATCTTTTCCATCGACTGTGATTCGATAGTATTTGCCGTCATGGTTATAGACATATGTCTTACCAGTAGATTTGACAAAGTTCTCATACTCATCTGTATTCTTGTGATAGAGGATGACATAGTCTCCAGAATACGCATTCTTCAGTTCCGTCGGTGTTCCCTGTGCGATGATCTTGCCTTTGTCCATAATGACAACAAAAGTCGCTTTCTCAGCCTCCTCCATATAATGAGTGGTAAGGAAGACGGTCATCTTGGTCTTTTCTCTTAAAGCGTTTACAAGTTCCCAGACGGATTGTCTTGTCTGAGGATCAAGTCCGGTTGTCGGCTCATCAAGAATGAGAAGTTTTGGATTGTGGACCATTGCTCTTGCAATATCGACTCTTCTTCTTTGACCACCGGAAAGTTTGCCAACCGGGCGGTTCATAAAGGACTCTAAGCCAAGCATGTCCACAAGGACTTTCTCTCTCTGAGCCCACTCTTCTCCTTTCAGTCCATAGAAACCAGCTCGAAGAGCTAGGTTCTCTTTTGGAGTTAAGACTGGATCGAGGACAGAGTTTTGGAAAACAATACCGATTTTGTTTTTGATCAAATCCGGATGTTTCTCTAGGTTGTAGCCATCCACGTAGATGCGGCCAGAATCCATATTCAGAATATTGGTGATGATATTGATCGTCGTTGACTTTCCTGCACCATTAAGACCTAAGAAAGCAAACAAGGAACCACTTCTGACAGAAAAGGAGATGTCATCAACCGCAGTGAACTTATCGTAGGTTTTCACAAGGTGGTCAACAACAAGGATATCATTCGAATCGACTTCTGGTTCTCTCTTCGGTTGGAAGAAAGCTAACACATCAGATAACTTCTTAGACATTTTATTCGACATTCACTTTCACCTCAGAAAGAGCTAATTCTTCCTCTTTCTTTTCCTCCTTCATGGCATTTGCCACTTCACTCTTATCTTTTAGATAGGAAGGATAATTCTTTGCCATTTTCATCACAAGAGATGTAAAGGCCTTATTGATCAGTTTCCTCTCATCCTTTTCAAGTTCCTTTGTCTTTCTTAGGAAATCGAAGATGAATTTCTTCGGATTGGCTAGTATGACACCAGCCTCTCGAATACCAGTCTTTTCCTCTGCTTCAAATAGGCATCGGACAAGTTCCTCACGCATGATGCTATCCGGCATCGACTCCTTCAGCCATTCATTGACGGAATCAGTCAAATACTTGGATTCTGAAGAGATGCGTGGCAGTTTCACAAAGCCATCACCTTCAACATGCCAGTTGAATAGGTCATGCTGCATGACAAAGTCTTTTTCAGGAGCAGACTTCACAACATACTCTGCTTCTTCATGGCAGAGCAGTCTTCCGACAATATCCTCTCCTACAATCAAATGGGTGATTTTATTCTTTATCGCCTCATGTCCTTTCGAAGAGAATACTTCCTCACTCATGCCCGGTCCATCATTGGAATAGATTCTAATCAGTCTATCCGCTTTGCTCTTAGATAAGAAGCAGGCGGAATAAACAGCTAAATTTCCACCTTTGGAATGTCCCATGACACGGAATGATTTTTCCGGAAACTTGTTCATCATCTCTTTTAGAAACTTCTTAGCGGAAACCTGTCCTCTCACAGATTCATAGCAGGCAAGGTTGAAATCCTCTTTCCATCCGAGAATCGAGTTATCTGTTCCACGGAACACAACAGCGGACGTCTCATCTTTCAAAAGGATGTTCAAAGCTCCGAACTGTGTGCTCTCTTTTTCCGAAAACTCATATCGGAAATCTGTGACAAGGCAATTCGCATAACGCTTTTTCCTGAACATGGCCAACGCTAGGAAGATTGATCTCCTTAACCAATCCGGAAAATGCTCCGCTAAATAGTTGATGTCAATCCAATCGAAGAAATCGAGACATATCTCAGACAGCTTCTTTGGCTTGAAATCATCATTCTGTTTTTCAAACAATTCAAAAGGAATATAACTGAAAGCAGAAAAGACAGCATTGTCTAAAACATTGAACTCTTTTTCAGTGAACTTGAGTCCACCATTTTCATAGACATAATCGATGATATTTTTGAAATCCTTCTTCTGAAACGTTGTGCTTTCAGCCATATCCAATTCACTTTACTTTCTCTTTAAGGTTGGGAAAATCAAGACATCGCGGATAGAATCAGTCTCACAGAAGAACATGCAAAGACGATCGATGCCATATCCAATGCCACCTGCTGGGGGCATACCATATTCGAGAGCTTCGCAGAAATCATCATCGACTTCGCAAGCCTCATCGTTGCCCTTCTTCTTCTCTTCAACCTGCTCTTCAAAACGTGCTCTCTGATCGATAGGATCATTGAGTTCAGTAAACGCATTGCACATCTCATGAGTAGAGATATACATTTCAAATCTCTGTGTAAAACGAGGATCATTCGGATCTTTCTTAGCAAGAGGAGAGATATCGACAGGATGCTGACAGACAAATGTCGGCTGAACTAAATCAGCCTCACAGAATTTTTCAAAGAAAGCTTCCAATACATGTCCCCAAAGGAAATGAGGTTCCACTTCGACATCGAACTTCTTGGCGACTTCCTTAGCCTCTTCCAAAGTAGCGATGTTATAGAAATCAACACCAGTCTTTTCCTTGACAGCTTCCGCCATATTGACCTTCTTGAAAGGCTTGGAAAGATCAATGTCATATCCTAACCAATGGAACTGTTCCTTGCCGACGACTTCCTTAGCAAGATAATGGAAGAGATCTTCCGTCATCTTCATCATGTCATCGAGGTTTCCAAAAGCCTGATAGGCTTCCATTGTTGTGAATTCCGGATTATGAGTGGTATCGATGCCTTCATTTCTGAACTGACGTCCGATTTCATAGACTCTTTCCATACCGCCGACAAGAAGTCTCTTCAAAGAGAGTTCTGTTGCGATACGAAGATAGAAATCAGAATCAAGAGCATTGAAATGAGTGACAAACGGTCTTGCGTTTGCACCGCCTAAGATAGGGCTAAGAATCGGAGTTTCAACTTCGACATAGCCAAGGTCATCCATGAAGTTACGGATGCCACGGACAAGCTTTGGTCTCATAAATGCGATTCTCTTGGAATCATCATTGACGATAAGATCGACATAACGATGTCTTCTTCTGTCTTCCGGATCGGTAAGTCCATGGAATTTATCCGGCAATGGACGTAAAGCTTTGACTAAATGAGTATAAGAGATGGCACGGATTGTGACTTCTCCCGTCTTTGTCTTCATCATGACACCCTTGACACCGCAGACATCGCCTAAGTCAGCTAACTTAAAGAGTTTGTAGTTCTCTTCTCCGACCACATCCTGACGGATGTAGACCTGAATCTTTCCAGTCTTGTCCTGAAGAGTGAAGAAAGAAGCCTTTCCCATTTTTCTGAGAAGGACGATTCTTCCAGCGATAGAGACTTCCTTATCCTCTACTACCTGTTCTGGTTCTAAGGAATCATATTCTGCTTTCAAGCCAGCCGCATTAGAATCGACATCGAATTTCTGTCCGAAAGGATCGATGCCCATCTCCTTGTACATAGCAAGTTTTTCACGTCTTCTTTGTTCCTGGTCGTTAAGATCATCAACGGCAGGGTTCTTTTTCATGTTGTTTTCCATAAATACCTCAATTAAAAGTAAACAAAAATCAAACTATTATAATATATATTTAAATAAAAAAATATGTATTTGTAAGAAATGAGGCAGATAGGATTCCAATCACGAAAAAGTCTCCCTGGTGATTAGCCAAAGAGACTTTCCGTTTTCGGATCAGATATAGAATTCCGTGATCTTGACAGAATCACGGATTCTTTGAACATCAGAATAAAGAAGATAGGTTTTCTCTACTAGCTGTTCATAAATTTTAGTGAAGAATTCTTTGTTCTTCATCAGGATATCCTTGGCAAGGAAGAAATAGCGTTCCAGTTCTGCACGGGCAACGCTCTGCTGAGCAAATCTAAGTGTGTTAGATATTGTATCTCCGCCAAGGAGAGCCATTCCACAGATGCCATTATCACTTATTCCACTAGTAAGAACGTCAAGAGCATCACTAAGATCACTTTGACAGCCGCTTCCACATCTTCCTTCATAGAAAAGTTCAGTCGCAGCTTTTCCACCAAGATCAAGAAGAACGACTTCCGGTCTTCTTGTCATTCCTTCTACATTCGTATATCCGCCTTGAATAGTCTGCTTATTCAAATTCACTTTGATGAATCCGACACTTCCCTTCTTCAGAACTTCAGCAATGCAGGCGTGGCCGGCTTCATGGATAGCAATCCGGTCCATATCCTCTTTGCTACGTCTCTGATTCTCATCCATATCCACTTCTTCTTCACTCTTGCAAGCCATCAGAATATCTTCGATATCGATGCATTCCTTTCTTTTTGAAGCAGAGTAGATTGCACTCTCATTCAACACAGACTGCAAATAAGCACAAGAAGAATAGCCAAGAAGATGATAGACATCGTTATAATCTAATTCCTTGCTGACTGGTTTGTCCTGAAGGTAATGAGCTATGATTTTCTTAGCATCGTCTTCACTTGGAGACTCTAGTTGCATCTCAATATCGAATCTTCCTTTTCTAATGAGCGATTTTGGTAGTTTATGGAAATTGTTTGCAGTTGCTACAACAAGGACATCCGACATCTTCACACTATCGATTCCTGATTGAATAGCAACAAACGCTTCATCATCAACATCTTCACATTTTTTATCGCTGAACTTATCAATATCATCGATAAAGACAATAGAAACCTCTTCTTTACTGGCGTTGATGAATGTCTTCTCAATCTCTTTGATCATATTTTCTTTTCCCTTATTCTTTCGAATAGAAAAGGACTTTACACCAGACTCTTCAATGAAGGCGTTAGCCAACATTGTCTTACCCATTCCTGGGTCACCATAGATGAGAATTCCTTTGGGTAGCTTTGCCCCCATTTTCTTATACAAATCCCTGTTCTTTAACATATCAACCACTTGAATCAACCTGTTCTTTTCAGATCGATAACCGATTACTCTATCGAATGCGCTCATTTTTGTTTCTCCTTTCTTGGTTTGCACAACAATTATAAAAAAGATAAAACACAAAAATCGGAAACCGGATTTCCGTTTTTACAAGTTCATCATTTCCTATCAACAAACCATCATAAACTAGATAAGAATTTAGGCACCAATAATTGTCAATTACCCCTATAATTCGAATTAATTTGTAAGAATTCTATTCAATATATTTTTAAGAAAATCCAATTGCATTTTAGAACACGCAAGTGCTTTTAATAATAAGTCTTCATTTTTTTCTTAGAGTTTTTTGTCATTCATTTATGTATCTCATACACTTTTTATATAAGTATGCCACACATTATAAAGGAGCCAATTATGAAACATTCATTTGCTAAGATATCATTTCTCTTTATGGCTTTGCTCACCTCATGCAACAGCAAGCCTACTACATCATGTGATAGTACATATGTTGCTCAAGGAACTTTTTCAAGCTTTTCAGAAATTGCATCCATTTTCACCGAGAATGAGTTAATCAACATTGCATATATCAATAACGGACATGAAGTTTATGATGCCGAAGGAAACGAAATAACCATTGATCAAAGTATTCTAGTAGATATTGAGCCTCTTGACAATGAGACCGAACTAACTATCAGAAAAGACTATTACAATTCAATCAAGGATACATTAAAGAAAGAGCAATACATTCATCCTGATGACCCATTCAGCGATGTCGAAATAGCGGATTATTGCGGCTACTATCATGGCTACCATGTTCTTCGCTTTTCCGATATCGGAGATTTTCCAGCGGTTGAAGGGACTGAAATCATATTCGACCTAACTTTTACTTATCCGTATGCTCAAGGAAATAAACTAATAGGATGGAAGAAAAACTAAAGTAGCAGACTATGAAACATACATTTGCTAAGATATCATTCCTTTGTATGGCTTTGCTCGCTTCATGCTACAGCAAACCTACCACATCATGTGATAGCACATATGTTGCTCAAGGAACAATTACACCATTTAAGGATATCAGTTCTACTTTTACTAGAAACGATTTGATCAACTTAGCTTATCTAGTCGACTTTAAGCAAAGTGTTTACGATGCTGAGGGAAATGAAATTACCATCGATCCAAGCACAATGAAAGATTACGGAACTTTAGACAAGGAACTAGAGTTGACTATCCGAGAAGATTACTACAGCATAAACAAAGATAAGGAAAGTTTTGTTAGAGAGTCTGTAACCCTTGATGACATATCAATCTACAAATACTATGGTTACTTCAACGATTACCACATTTTTGTGATAGAACTTGCACAGGTTTCGCGTCTAACTGAAGAGGTGTCTGAAGTCATATCCGATATCACATTCACATTCCCGGAACCGATGAATTTGCTCTGTTGGAAGATCAATGAATAATCACCTATTCAGAAAACTTTATCCATCTACTTCTTCCGCTTTCGTACCGGAGAGGAAATCGGTCAACTGTGAATCATAATGAATGACCAGTTTTATATTCTTTCCGTATTTCTGATCAACGTCTTTCCAAATTTTATCCTTCAGTTCCGACTCATCTTTTTCGTTGCATAATTCATCGGGAATGACAAGATCGAAGATGAGATTGACATTTTCTTTTCCAGATATGATTCTGAAATCATGCATATGGATATCCTTGCTGATTTTATGGATTGCCTGTTCAACTGCCTCTTTGTATTTTATTGTATCAGGATCATCCACTAGGATAGGATCCATATGGACGGTTAGATTGATAGACAATTGTTCCCACGCCTCATTTTCAATGAAATCACATAGTTCATGAGACAACATTACATCTCTTTTTGCGTCAACTTCCACATGGATTACACCATAAACAACTTTTCCATATGTATGCAAAGACAAGTCATGAACGCCAAGGACATCCTTATGACTCATTACTAAGTCCACTAATTTATCAACCAATCCTTCATCCGGTTTTTCCCCAAGTAGTGTATTAACTGCCTCTTTCATGATGCCGATGCCAGAAAGGATGACTAAGATACCGACAACAAAGACGAAAAAGCAATCCACATCATATCCAGTGAACCAAGTAATGACTAGACCAATGATGACCAATGTAGTAGAAATGCAATCATTGACGGCATCTTTTCCTAATGCTTTCAGTTGCATAGATGCAATCCATCTTCCGAAATTAAAATAAATATAAGCCTGGAAGAGTTTGAAGCCAATAGCTAAGGAAAGAAGACTAAGAGATACGATATACATCAAATAGGAAAGTTCCTTGCTTTGAGGTTTCCCTGTTGTCTTTATGGATTGAATGAAGACAATTAAATCGCTGACAGACTGATATAACATAATGGCGCCTAATGCAATAATGACACATGAGATAACAAGGGAAATGATATATTCCATTCTCTGATGCCCGTATGGATGCTCTTTGTCTGCAGGTTTTGCACTGACTTTGACGCCATAGATGCTAAGAAGATTGTTTCCGAAATCGCTAAGGTTATTGACAGAGTCTGAGACAATAGAATACAGTCCTAACAGAAAGCCGATGATAATTTTCGAAATGAAGATAATAAAGTTCGTGACTAATCCAATCACAGAAGCAAGAAATCCGGTTTTTTCTCTTACTTTGATGTCTTCCTTCTTGTGATAATCATTGACGAATAATTTCAATAATAATTTATACATAGATTCACCTTGACTGAAATTATTATATCCGTTTCAGAAAAAAGAAAACAATATCAGATAGATAACTAGCGGAAGTTTTCCTTTCCTAACACATATTGGTGCTAGTAAGGTATAATATTTAAGATGAATAAACAACTCAGAAAAACTTTTCTCTTGGCTAACCAAGAACTATCTATTCTCTGTGACAGCTGTCTTGATGACGTTGCTTTTCTTTTAGGGTATCGTTTTGCCTTCCAGAATAAAGAAAGCTATGATGACGATGACGAACTCTTTGATACAGTCAGTTCCGTTCAAAGTGTCATCTCTCCCTTGATTCAATCCTCTGTTCCCCATTCTGAATCATTGCAAACGTCACTAAGAAACTCTGACATCATCCCGGAAGAATTGATTGAAGATATCGATCAGGTTCTCACCTATAAGGAAGAATTTAATCGCACCTCATCCATACTCCTACCCGAAAGCAAAGACGATATTCCTGAACTACTAGATGAAATGTATCGAAAGATACTCTTCATCATGAGAACCAGATTCATTATCAAGGATATCGAAGATGGAATAGAGGAATATGGTCTTGATGCCTATCTAGTACATCCGGAAGATCGGTTCCAACCAATGGAATCCCCCTATGATGATATCGATATCATGCCCTTTGACGAAGTAAGGAAACAGATGTTCCATCTACTTTCCTTCGCTGTCAATGATTTCGAAGATGAGATAGACAATCAGAAAAGTTTGACCGCGTTATGTGTTGCAATCGAAAAAATCAAAGGAGAAAACTAGAATGACCAACGAAAAAGATTTTCCGAACTTAGGTACTCCAGAAGAAGCAGAAGCAAAAATGAAGCAGGGCTATCTCGCCTTCCTTGATACGATCAGTAAATTCGTGACTCTCTGTGATATCTATTCTAAGGCAGAGAATGAAAAGAAGAGTCTCAGTGAAGTCTATCCCGATAAAGGAAATCAGAAACTTGCATCTGATAGTTCTATAGGAAATAAGGCGGAAGCAAAGTCTTTCCTCAACGACTATATGGCAAACAAGGCAAAGCTTAGAAAAGCAACACCAGAAGAATTCTATACAATGATTGCTTCCTATGCTGTCTATGAGCTTGAATATGTAAAAGAGATCAAAGATACCGTGGCAGACTATCTCGACATCATGGGTAAGAAGAGAGATGAAAGCGACCTCTCAGACTATGATAAATGCTGTGACAGACTCGCTGTCAGAGATGCCTTCACCGACTTAAAGAATGATATCGACAATGACAATCGTCAGATCATTCAGGACAAAGAACTTCTGACGAACGTCAATAATCCGAAGTTCGATCCAAACGCTGTTCAGGCTATTTGAAAGAAGAAAGAATGACATTGCGGAGGTGATCCATTGTGATCACCTCTTTTCTTATCTTCATGATATTCTCTAACATGCGCTGATAAGTGTTGATATCGATATTAGATAAGAGTTCTGGGATATCGTACAGAGAGTTGACTGCAAAGCCAATCTTATGAGAAATCACAAAGTCGCTGATTGAGCCTTCTTTCCATACAATGACCGGTTTTGCACTTGCAATATAAAGGCCGAATTTATGTGACGTATTGATTCTTAAATATTTTCCAATGCTAGAGGAACAAGTGTTCGCACTCTTTCCATCCCAGACCAATCCGAACTTTCCATCTAAAACATGAGAAAGAGTCTCTGGGTCAAACTCTCCCATGAAATTTCCTTTGTACTCATCCGTAAAACCCTTTCCGTAGCAGTTGAACCCCTGTGAGACAAGAACATCAGGAAGTTCTTTGATGAATTCTGATTTTTTCAGATTTCCAGCAAAGCAAAGTAGGGCGTTTCGATGCTCGTTTACTGTCGTATCATTGAGATGATAATCCCAGTAATCATGATTGACAATTTTGACTTTTGTAGACACATGAAGCTGTTCATGAAGGACATCATCCATCTGTTTACTCGGTGTGATCAGACAGTACGCCATATCAAGACAGGAAGAGTCTGTCATATTCACGATAGGATTCTGGAATCGGATTCCATCCAAGTCATGAACGAAGAAGATGACTTTTACTTTCTTGGATACTGCATAGGACACAATTTTCGAGTACCCCTGGAATTTGATGGCAAAAGGAAAATCCATGAGAAGGTAATCGTTCTCATGACATTTCTCATCTATGGCCTTCAGAATCGAGTCGACATACCCACTTAAAAGACTGATGTTAGAAGCAAAATACTTCACCTTCTCGTCATTTACCGTGATAATATCCTCGATCAGAGGAACGAAGTTCATCTCATGATAAAGAAGGAGAAGATCTTCTCTTGACTTATTCAGTGCGTTAAAACCAATGCCCGTCACATAGAAGTCCGGAATATAGAATACCATTTCATTCATCCTTAAAGTCCAGATAGAAGTTCTTGCAGGAATTGTATACTTTTTTCAACGATGGATAAAGTTTTAGATAGACTTTCTTATACAGTTCATCATAGATTTTATGATTCTTTAGATTCGGTTTGATGATTTCAGTTCTTCTCACCATATTGTTAACAGCATCCTGAGGAGAATCATAAACGCCAAGAGACAGGAAACCGGACATAGCGGCACCCAGAGAGGAAGCTTCAACTGTAAATGAGCGATAGCACGGATAACCGAAGACATCAGCAATGATGTGGGCAAAGACATCCGATGCACTTCCGCCACCGGAAAGAACGACAAATTTCGGCTCCTTATGTGTCTTTTTCAGAATTTCATCCATGCCTTCGCGAAGAGCAAAAGCGATGCCTTCATAGATAGCACGGTAAAGATGGAAACGAGTATGCACACCAGAGAAACCGATGATAGATCCTTTGGCGTTCGGCCTTTTTAGTCCTGGTCCCCAATATGGCTGAAGGACTAAGCCATCACATCCTGCAGGGATTTCCTGAATCTTCTGATTGAGATATTCCTCCGGTGAGATTCCTAGCTTTTGACTTTCGATAATATCGTTGGCACCGAAGTTTTCAAGATACCATTTTGTCATCCATAATCCACGATAGATCTGTATCTCCATGTCATACGCATTCGGATAAGGAGCAATATAAGAAGGCAAGAAAGTTTCAGGCTCCATATATTTGGAAGAGACAACATCGATTGTACAGGCGGTGCCTAGTGAGACAGCGGCATAGGATTCATCAATGCAGCCGTCACCAAAGGTTTCACAGGCCTTATCAGACCCAGTAGCAAAGAGTTTCGTTCCTTTTGGAATGTAGGAAGCTGCCGCGAATTCCTCGCTGACTTCGCCGATGACATCTCCGACCTTCACAATCTCAGGAAGCGCATCATGAGGGATAGAAAATATGTCCGTTTTTGGATGCTTTTTTGAGAACCATCTTCCGTGTTTGAAATCAAATGGATAATGTCCGGCACAGTCTCCTGCAGAAACGACAAGATTGCCGGTCACATAATAGTTGAAATAGGTCGGAAGAGGAACGAAATATTTCATCTTCGCCCAGTTTTCTTTCTCATTCTCCATCAGCCAATAGGTGATGGTTCTTTCAGCATTGTACTTGACCGTATCATTCATTCCGATGATACGGAATAACACTTTCTCATACCACTTTAAGTAGGACATATGAGGATCTCTAGTGACTCTTTGATCGAGCCAAAGGACTGCAGGACGAATCGGCTTTTTGTCTTTGTCGAGGATTAAGGAAGAGTCGCGGAAACAGACCATGACCATTCCAGAAATGTTCTTTAGATAATCAGGGTCAGCATCATAGATCTCTTTGGTGGCTTTGCAGAGTTCCTTCATATAGAACTCTGGATACTGTTCCACATAGCCTTTCTCCACCGAAAAATATGCTTCCTTATATTTTTGCTGGGAGAAAGCAAGTACATTTCCTTTTTCATCGATAACCGATGCACGCAAAGACTGCGTTCCAATATCTACAACCAAAAGATAACTATTCATTTTGTATAATCCTCAATCAATTATATAACCAAATGGCTTAGATTTGTTGATAATTGTCGCCCACAATGAGAAAGTCAGCCGTTTTTTTCGTTTTTTTATCTATTTTGCCCTTCCTATCTTGATATAATATTCACCTATGGATTGGTTAAATATTATTCTCGTTTCTATCTCTATGTCTGTTGACTGTATGACAATCGGTGCAACCGATGGCATACAGGAACCAAACATGAAGAAGAGAAAGATTTTCTTCATCGCGTTCATCTTTGGTCTCTTCCAGGGACTGATGCCTACCATCGGATATTTTGTCGGATACTATTTCCGTGAAAAGCTAGAAGCCTATATTCCATGGATTGCTTTCACACTATTATGCCTATTAGGTATCAAAAATATCTTTGAATGGGTGAAAGAGAGAATCAAAGAAAAAAAGGAAAAAGAGAATCCATCCGAAGAAAAAGAGGCAGAAGAAAAAAAGAAGCTTACGATTCCTGGAATCCTTGTTCAAGGTATTGCCACTAGCATCGACGCTCTTTCTATCGGATTTGTCTATCTCAACTACAGCATCACAAATGCGATGATTGTCTTCTCTATCATTGCCGTCGTCACATTTGCACTTTCCCTTCTTACTATCTTCTTAGGCAAGAAGGTTGGAAAATGGCTAGAAGAATGGTCTGGTCTTATCGCTGGCATCGTATTCATCGGCATCGGTCTTAAGATATTGCTCGAAAGTCTTCTCTCTCCTTCCTCCTCTGCCTCTGATGTTCAGTTACTCGCATCCTTATTCTCCTATCTTCCTTTATAAGCAATTTACCTAGAGAGTCTTATATAGGCTCTCTTTTTCATTGAAATCTCAAACACTTATTCTCTTTCTGTTGAAGTTATCCTATGAAATTGCTAACATTTATTTAGATTATCAACTTATACCGATAAAGTTCGATACGAAAGGAATCGTGCCATGACAGTCAAAAATCAAAAAAGAAAAAGAACACTGAAAAAGCTATGGAAGAAGCCCTGGTTTAAATTCACAGTCTATTTTCTAGGCCTCCTTTTAGCAATTGCATTCTGCTTCATTCCGACTTATGAGGACAAATGGTACAGCATAGTTCTCTCCTTCCTAAGAGATAAATTATCCTTCTCTGTCTTTATCGGTATGATTGTCTCTTTGATTTACAGTGTAATTGTATCCTACAGCCAGAAAAAAGAAGAGGAATCCTATAAAACCGAATTCGATCAAAGAAAGATAATCCGAAAATACGATGGTCACAAAAGAGTCGAAGTCCCGACGAATCAAAATTACTACAACATTGTCGGCAGTTTCATGGAACTGCATCATCTAAATCAGTCCGGAAAAGAAAAACTTCGCCCAGAGGAAAAGGATATCTATTCCTCAGACTATAAAAAACAGATGGATGAGATTAAGCACTTCTCACAGGAAAACCCCTACCTCTTGATTCCATCCATCGATATCTACTGCAATGTCAAACAAAACACAAAGCTCAAATGCGTCGACCACACCGAGATTCATGAGCTACCCAAATTTGTTGTGCAGAGTTCTCTTTCCCTTTTACAGGCGCACAAGCATTCCAAGAAGAGCAATTCGGAAACGATTCGATTGGATAACTGCTATTTCAACGGAGAGAAAGAACTCACCCTTGAAACATCCCGTTCCACTTACTACCACATGCTTGTCACCAATCGTTGCATGGACTATAAGCTGACTGACGGTATGACTATCCGCGATATCTATGAATTCCACTCTTTCATCTCTCCTCTCTCTATCTCAAAACTTGGAAATCAAATCGGCATCAACGGTCTTATCCTTACTAAGGACAACTATCTTCTCATCGAGCATCGCTCATTGCAGAAGACAACTTGGAAAGACAAATTTGCACAGCCTATCTCATTAGCACTGAAATTCGATGACCTCTTCTCCAAAGAGGACCAAGAAAAGATTGATATTAAACTGACCGATAATAATATCGAAGAAAAAATACTAAATGTATTGCGTAAAACAATCAAAAACAATTTCAGTATGATAGAAGGCGTTGATTATGAAGAACTAAATTTCAGCAAAGTCTTCATGGGATTGGCAAGAGATCTTCTCGAAGGTGGAAAGCCAAATATGTACTTCATTGTAAAAAGCAATGATACCGCCGTTGAATTAACAAGAAAAATACAGCGTTATTCCTCCTATGTAGAAAAAGACAAAGATTGTGAAGAAAGGGTTCCGTTAAAGGAAAGCAAGCTCAATAACCAGTTCTACTTCATTCCTTATTCCGATATCCGTCTCACCTTTGACTACGAGTTTACAATGAAGAAAGAATCTACTATTGTACTTAAAAGAGATTTTGCGCCTCGCAATCCAAAAGCATCATCTAACACAGATGAGATCACGCATCTAAAGAAGAATATAAAGAAAGAGTGTGGGCAGGCATTATTGTGCTCATTGTCCTATCTTGAAATTCTAGAACCCGTTATCATGAACAAGGAGAAACAAGCATGAGTATCTTATCCTTTGGAGAAATGCTGAAAAGAAATACAGTCTATGACATCGACGATCCCTCTCAGATTGACTTCAAGAAGAATGACTATGAAAAGTGTTACGGCGGATCCGAAGCCAATGTTCTCATGGCACTTTCAAGACTTGGTGAATCTACCTCTTATGTCACCGCTTTGCCTAAGGGTGAAGACGGAGACAATATCGTAAAGCTTTTGAACGATTTCAATGTCAATACCGATAACATCAAAAGAACTGGAAGCAAGTTAGGTCAATACTTTCTTCTTCCGAAAGCAAGAAAAAGATCAGATGCCATGATTTACGATAGAGACGATTCCTCTGTCACGAAGATGACAAGAGATGCACTTGATTTCGATTCTATTTTCAAAGGCGTCGAACTATTCCATATTTCCGGCATATCCTTTTCCCTAAAAGGAAATATGACAGATACCTCTTTCGCTTTCTTAGAGGAAGCAAGAAATAAGGATATCCCTGTCAGCTTTGATTTCAACTATCGTGTAAGACTCTGGGAAGGAAGAGAAAAGGATGCTTCTCCCCTTTTTAAGAAAATCCTTCCATTTTGTTCTATCATCCTAGCAAGCAGAAAAGATATGGAGACTTTCCTATCCTATTCCGGAACGGAAGACGAGATAGCGAAACAGTATTTTCATGACTATCCAAATACAAAATACCTGATTCTTCGCAATCGAAAACAGATTCGAAACAATCTTCATTTTGTAGACTGCTCCATCCATACGAAAGAGGAGCATATTTCTCTTCCTCATCCAATCTATTTCAATGTAAAAGAGCGTGTTGGAGGAGGAGACAGTTTTGATGCCGGAATCCTGTATGCGCTTATACATAGTTATTCATTGGCAGATACCCTATACTATGGTGTTTCCTCCTTCATTCTGAAGCATCAGATGAAAGGAGATATCTTTATAGGAGATCATAATATGGTGAAAGACTATATCGACAATGAACTGAAGAGAAGAAAAAGAATCTGTCTAAGCATATCCAGTCTCGATCCTTCTTTTGCTAAACTGAAAGATGACTTGGATGAGTTAGCAGACATCGATGTCAAACCTGTTGACGTTGATGACTTGAAAGGCTATGACATCTTCATCGGAAAAAAGATGAGTGAAAAAGCTCTTAGCACTGCTGACAGACTGAAAATCGTGTTTGCCTATAAGACTGGTGTTGATGATTTTCCGTTAGCGAAACTGAAAGAGATGAATGTCATCGTCAGCAATTCTCATGCTGATAGCAATATCATCGCAGAATATGCGTTTGGGTTATCGATTTCTCTAGTCAACAAGATAACCGAATCAGACAGAAAGCTTAGACAAGGCATATGGTACGATAAGGACAATCTCTATTGGGAAAGTCTCTTCAGAAAGAAAGTAGGACTATTAGGATATGGGCATATTGGAAAAGAAATTCATAAAATTTTGCTGAACAACCATATTGAAACCTACACAATCGATAGACACCACGACTATCAAGACATCAAGTTAGTCCAAGATTTTGACGAGCTAGTCTCTACCTGTGATGTCATCATCTGTTCTCTTCCTAAGACGAATGACACGACCTATCTCTTCAACAAGGATATTTTTGAAAAGATGAAGGGAAAATACATTATCAATGTCGGAAGAAGCAATTGCATCAATCAGAAGGATCTCTATTACGCGCTTTTAGACCATAAACTTTCCGGTGCAGCCATCGATACATGGGATAAGAAGCCTTCCACGATGGACGAACTCCTTCTGCCTTCCATTTATCCTCTTCATACCTTAGAAAATATCCTTGTTTCTCCTCATCAGGCTATGAAGGTCATAGATGGTCATCACCGCTATGTCATGGATGTCCTCGAAAATGTAAAAAGATACCTTTCTGGAGACGAACTAGAGAACATCGTCGACCTGACAAAAGGATACTAATACAAATCATGGAATGAATGAGATCGGCTGATCTCATTCATTTTTATTATTGCTTGCATTCATAAATAGACAAAACATAACCATCAAACACCTATATCAGAATTATCCATCGTTCGAAAAATATTCTTTTCAAACAATCAGACAGGCAATGAAGAAACAAAATTTAAAATTCAAAATCATAATATGTCAGCAACAATGCATTGTGTATAAAAACGTTCTTGAAGTATTGGAAATAAAAGATATATGGAGTACATCTTTTCCGCTTTATAGGACAAAATTAAGAAATCCCTGGATTTTTTATAATAGCTATTTTCACGCCCTAATTCTTTTTAAAATAAGAAACATTCACTGCATTGCCTTTCTTTATAATAAGGCCTTTAGCAATTAACGAATTAAGAGTTCTTATAATGGTATCTTTTTTCAATCCTGTTAGATTCTCGATTTCCATTCTTGTATATTCACGATTACAATTGATGAAATTTAGAACATCCTTTTCATTATTAGAAAGTTGTATTTCCTTCTTTATTGGTAAAGTGATTGCAATATAGGAATCTGTGACATCAAATGTAGATTTGATTTCAAAATCATTATATGATTCATTTATACGTTTGATGCCCGTCGCAAATATTTCAACTATATCAAGTCCTGGAATACATTGGCTATAATTGGATTTCTTAAATATGAATATCTTCCTTTGATGAATGCACTCGGATCCATTTCAGGCATTAACCCACCGGGAGAGGAAACTAGTATCTTATCTGTATACATTTCAATTTTCGTATTAGAAGAAATATCATAGGTTCTATGTATGATCGCATTTGCAATTGCTTCTCTATACGCTTCATATGGAATCAGTTCATATTTCTTTCTAAAGCCCCCTTCAATCTTATCGATAATATATTCATCTTCAAATATCTTTAGTGCTTCATAATATTGTTTTAAAAGGGAAACATTCGATAATGTATATCTTTTTCTTATTTGGTTTATGTCTGAGCCAAAAACAACTATATCAAGTCCTGGAAAACTATTTGTATCAGCTAAAAGGCTTGCCGCATTGTTGTAACCGTTTTTGTTCAAAAGATTTAAGCTCTTAAGAATATCCTCATTAAAGTTTTGTAAGTTTATTGTTTCTTTTAGATTCTTACTTAAGATATCGAAAGTACACTCCTGATTTTTAGAAGGAAGTTCTTCAAAAGACAGATTAATACCTTCTAGTACCAATCTATTTTCAGTAAGTGTATCCACTTCGATTGTTGATGAATCATTTCTCTTATAACACTTCCCATTATATCTATAAGGAGTTTCAAGCCCTTTATAGACTTTTAAAGTGATTGTATTATCTTCATTAGGTTTTAAACTGTAATCAGGTTTAGGTTTGATAGAGTCATTTATTTGATTTTCTATATTCAAGCATTCTTCGACTGGATTTTTAATTCCAACAACCTTTCCGTCATCCGCTATTCCAAATATAATTGTGCCATCATTGAAATTCGCAAACGCACTGACAGTCTTCAAGTAACTTTTAGAGACAGTTTCTTTATATTCAACGTCTTTGGTTTTTCTTTTGATCATAGTTATTCCTCCTAAATTAATTATTCATCGTTACAGAACGTGCTACAACTATCAAAAAGGCATTTGATGACTCACATCTATAGTTGATAGGATAAGAGCATCAAACGGATGTTTTTTTCAAAAGTGAATATATATTTATGCCACCAAGGACAAATCAAACATGCAATTATCTATGAAAAAGAAGCAATCTCTTGTCGAATAAGATACCCTTTTCCGTGTCAAATCCTCTATAATTGAAATATGAAAAAGAAAATCTTTCTTTCTCTTCTTGCACTATCCCTCCTACCTGGATGTGGCCAGAGTGTCGAGACAAATACTTATCGATGTTTTCTTGGGAAAATGATGGTTTCCTCTTTTTCCATTGCAAAAGATAACATCGTTCAAAAGAAAGTTCAAAGCGAAGATATCGATGGTACATACTACGCAAACATGTATTTTCTTTCTTCTCAGAAGGATGTAAACGACTTCTACTCAAATGAAGATTACTCGATATCTTCATCTGAAAAAGAGACAAACAGAAAACTGAAAGAGACTTTGATGTTAGTCTATTTCATCATGGATATTCCAAAAGGACATAAGGCATATAAAAGAGACAATGTCCAAGGGGAACTTGTCGATCAAGGTCTTACCCTTCTTACCGACAACTTCTATTACTATGCCTCCAAGCCGAATACTTTTTACTGTATGTTAGACTTAAAAGAAGATAGTTCCATCACAGAGGATGGAATCTATTCCTTCTACTATCTCACATCAAGAAAATATCAGGACTTGTTAAGTCTAGATTCCATCCGAATCATCTATAACGTAGAGTCCGATTAAGACTTCTTATATGCCTCTTCAAGGCTCTGAACAAGATATAAGAGGTCGCTTAGATATTCTTTTGTCTTCGTAAGCACGAATTCTAGTTTTTGATCAGAAATGCGAAGGCGAAGTTTTACGCTCAATGGTCTTAATAATTCATCCAGTTTCTTAAAAAGCTGTGGCTTTTTGCAGTACTCATCACTCATCGTGATTGTATAGAATCCTAAGCCTTCCACAAAGCGATAGACATAGACGGAATTCAGATAATTCTCAATCTTCTTTTTGATCAAAAGCGCATTGACTTCACTTGGATAAGGTCCATAAACATCTCTAAGTTTTTCGGAAAAGTCTTTTATTTTGTCATCTGTATCACAATCAGATAATTCTCGATACATGGAAATACGCTGTTCCTTTGTTCCATACTCTTCCGGGATATGGGCATCCAAAGAGAAGGAAAGTTCAAAATCATGTTTTTGAGTATCATAAAGAGCAGACACCTGCAGCGTCTTCTCTTTCATGACTTCCTCTAATAGTTCCATATAGGCTTCATATCCTAACGAGTCGACAAAGCCGGCCTGCTCACTTCCAAGAATATCGCCAGCACCTCGGATGTTCAGATCCTGCATTGCAATCTTGTAACCTGATCCTAATTCTGTGAATTCCTTTAAGGCTTTCAGTCTCTTTCTTGCTTCATCGGTCAGATTCTTCGAATCACGGAAGAAGAAATAGGCATAAGCCAATCTATCGCTTCTTCCTACTCTTCCTTTGATCTGATAAAGCTGGGCTAAGCCAAAGTGATCAGCATCCTCAACAATGATTGTATTGACGTTAGGGATATCCAATCCGGATTCGATGATGGATGTACAGACAAGAATCTGAATATCATTTCGGTAAAATTCATCCATGACATCCTCAATCTCATCCTGGGTCATCTTAGCATGGACGACAGCGACTCTTGCCTTTTTGAATTTCTTAGACAATCTTTCCGCCACTTTATCGATGGATGCAATCTTATTGTGGAGATAGTAGACCTGTCCATGTCTATCGAGTTCTTTTCCAATGACCTCATAGATCAGCTCATTGTCCTGTTTTGCAACATACGTCTTCACTGGCATACGATTGATAGGAGCCTGGGAGAGAAGAGACATGCTTCTTACACCGAGAAGTGACATCTGCATCGTTCTTGGAATCGGGGTTGCTGTCAAAGTAAGGCAATCAACATTCTTTGTCTTTTCTTTTATCTTTTCCTTATGCGCGACTCCGAACTTTTGTTCCTCATCAATGATCAGAAGTCCTAAATCTTTGAAATGAATCGAATCGGAAAGAAGAGAGTGGGTTCCGATGACAAAGTCAACGCTCCCATCCTCTAACCCTTTTTTGATCTCATCCTGTTTTGCTTTACTGACAAAACGGTTATAGACTTCAATATGAGGAGAGAACTCCTTGAATCGGTTAACGGCAACCTTGTAATGCTGTTCCGATAAGATAGTCGTAGGACAAAGGAGTACAACCTGTTTGTGTGCCAAAAGCGCAGTAAAAGCAGCATTGAATGCCACTTCTGTCTTACCGAATCCGACATCTCCTGCAACAAGGCGGTCCATCGGATGAGAAGAGGACATATCATTTCTGATATCCTGAATGGCAGAAAGCTGTCCTTCGGTATAAGGATAAGAGAAAGTAGACATGAATTCCTTCTGAAGTTCTTCTTCCTGTGGGAATGCAAAACCTGGTTTTGTCTGTCTTTCAGAATAAAGGGCTAATAACTGATCGGCAAGATAGGAGATACGGCTTCTGATCTTGGACTTCTTTCTTGCCCAGGTGGAGCCTCCCATTCTATCAAGAGTCGGTGCATATCCCTCTCTAGAAGCATACTTTCTTATCATCTTATACTGAGCTAATGGAAGGAAGAAGATCTGTTCGTTCGCATACTGAATCTTCAGATATTCTAATCCGTCGATCATCTCGACACCGAGATAGCGACCGACACCATGAATCTCATGGACGACATAGTCTCCTTCTTTCAGTTCCTCATAGCGTCTTATGAGTTTCGCTTCTTTATAACGGGAAAGGAAGCGAGAACGCTGGGAAGAGACCCCATAGATTTCCTTTGCAGAAAGATACACATGTTTCTGTTCTGGTATCTCATAGCCATGGGAAAGCTTTCCTTCCAGAAACATAATCTGAGAATGAGTCGGATATATCGTATAGACGAGCTGTCTTTCCGACAGATAGTTTTCATAATTGGTAAGATTTGGTTCTGGTAGTATGAGTCTGATTTTATACCCTTCCTTTAAATACTCACGGATCATGACATCGCTTTGAATATAGCTAGGTGCATGGAAAGAACAATCTCTTAAAAGGAATCCTTGATCGCTGTTTCTGACAAGGACAAAATCAGAAAGATCCGGTTTTTCTTTGACATAGACAGATTCTCCGAATAAGGAGTTACCCTCTTTGACATTCTTCTTGAAGTAATCCTCTTCCTTCTTTATGGCATCGGTATAGGATGACATCGATTCAGAGTAATCATATATGAACTTCTCATACCCAAAAAGATAGGAGAGAAGAGAGGAAGTCTCTTGTTTATACAGAGGATAGAAGCGACTATCGATTTCTTCTAAAAATCCTTGCTTTACTGTCTCAGAAAGACGTGTCATTCTCTCATTAAGATCATCAAATGAAAGTCTCTCTGCCGTTTTCTCTTCTTTTGCAAGAAGATCTTGAATTCTTTTGTTCCCTTCTTCGATTTCATTCTCATTCAATAGACGTAGAGACCCAGGATGGATCAATATGTCTTTGATATGTTCAAAGGATCTCTCATCCTCAATTTTGAAGAATCGGATATCATCGATTTCATCGCCAAAGAATTCAACACGGACAGGATTTTGATAAGAGGCATCATAGATATCAAGGATACCGCCTCTTACAGAGAACTGATTGATCTGCGTGACATGATCAACAGGAAGATAACCCAATCTAGAGATTCGGTCGATGAACTCTTTTCTCGACATCATGTCTCCGATTCTGATTGGGAATAGGGAGGCCTCATATTCCTTCTGAGACATGATTGATAATGAGACGGAAGACATATGCGCGACAAGGATAGATGGTTTATTGGAATGAATTGAACTGATCGCCATCAATCTCTCTTCATTCATCTCAGGAGAAACACCGATAGCGGAGGTGCGGAAAATCTCATCATAGGGAAAGATATATGTTTCACTATCATCAATGTAATCGCCTAAAAACTGAATGAAGTTCTCTGCCTCATATATCGTAGGAAATAGGAAAAACATCTTTCGTTTCTTTTCTAGATACGAAAGCGCAGTCAACAAAGCAAGCCCTTCTACAGAAGAGACACTTGTTTCCTTGTTTTCCGATAGATTCTCTAGTTCCTTTTCTCCGTAAAGATAGGAAAAAAGTGAAATTTTATCTAATGGCATTATTTATTATACAGACTCATCGCCTTTTCAAAATTATTCGTCTTCAATGCGCATTCCAAAGCTTCACAAGCCTTTGAAATACCATCTTTCCAAGCTTCATAAATAGCCTTGTCCTTCGGCGCGGAGAGGACAAAGTCGGGAGTGGAGCCTACTGTCGGCTTTCCGATACCGATACGGATTCTCTTGAATTCATCGCTTCCTAGCTGAGAGATAATGCTTTTCAATCCGTTATGTCCTCCGGCGCTGCCTTTGAATTTCAAACGGATATGACCCGGTTCTGTATCCATATCATCGACAAGGACGATAATATCGGAGATATCGACCTTGTAGAAGTTCTTCGCCATGATTAGGGCATCTCCGGAGAGGTTAACATAGGTTAACGGCTTCATCAAAAGAACGTCTTCTCCAAAGACTTTTCCTTTTCCAATCAGGGATTTGAAATCCTTCTTCTTGATTTCGATATTGAAATCCGAGGCAAAGAGATCCAGCGCCTGGAATCCTGAGTTATGTCTTGTGTCGGTGTAAATATCACCGACGTTTCCAATACCTAAAATGATCTTCATTTCAGTTACCTCTTTCTTATCTATTTGCGATTTGTTTCATCTTCTCATCGAAGAAAGACATCGGGAATCCTTCTACTCCCTCATAAGTGACAACAAGACAGGCTGACTGTCCTTTTTCATTTACGTAATTGAAATAGAACGCGGATTTGTCTTTCCTTATTTTGCTTATTTTTTCAAATTCAACGATTATATTCACTGTAACCCTTGTCTGGGTAGATGAGCTGCTTGTACCAGCCTGATTCACAACAACGAGTCTATCTTCATAGACTTTGCTGATAGATGTGACCTTTGCCTTCTTCGTAGCATGAATGCTACAGAGAGGCTGAATCAAGAAAATTAAGAGGAACAGATAAGTGAATAATAGGATGACAAGGATAGCACAGACCCATCCCATCGCCCCGTTCAGACTTGTCTTAATCGGTACAAGAAGAAGGAAATAAGAAGCAATCATACAGAATAAAAGCGTATAGAAAGCAACAGGAGAAGCATAATAGATTCCCTTGAAATAGTGCCATAACTTCATACAGCGATCATCAGAGTAGGTATAAAGAGCTTCCTGATCTTCTGGAAGTTTTTCCTCTTCCATCACAGGAAGCTTATTTTCCTTTTCCATTTTCCTTGCGTTTACCTTTTTCAGGATGCTGAAAATAACAAAGAGAAGGGCAAAAACGAAAAAGAAGAAAAAGGAGAAGAAAGTTCCTAGCGCAGATACAGTATAGATTGCCTCTTCTTTTCTATCTTCTCCTAATGTGGAAAAAAAGAAGAACAATCCGATTCCTAAAACAAAAGAAACTAAAGTGAGGATACCAAAGACAATGGATGGTGTCCGATATTTGATTTTATTTTTCGTATTCATTTTTATAGTACTCCATAAATGCCATCAATGCTCTTCCACGATGGGAGACAGAATCTTTTTCTTCGGCCGTTGACTGACCAAAGGTCTTATTTAAGTCATCCGAGAAAAAGATAGGATCATATCCAAAACCAGAAACAGGATGATAATCCATCTCTTTTGTGATGGATCCTTCATTCTTTCCAAAGAATACTTTCTCGATTTTCTTCTTCTTGTCGATGAAACACATCGCCGTATAGAAAGCGGCCTTTCTATTCTCCATGTCTTTCATCATTTCCAAGATAGCAAGATTCTTCTCTTCATAAGGGTGTCCTTCCATGAATCTAGCAGAATGAACACCTGGGAATCCATCCAACGCTTCAATGGAAAGACCAGAATCATCACTTAAAACAGGATAAGAGCATTTCTCAGCGATATCCTCTGCCTTGATTTTAGCATTGCCTTCAAAGGTCGGACTATCTTCCTCATGGGTAACGCATAAGCCTAAATCGGAAAGAGAGAGGATCTCTACTTCCATTCCTTCTAACATTTCCTTCACTTCCCTCACTTTATTGACATTCGATGTCGCAAATACAATGATATTTTTCATAAGCATTATTTTATAACAAATAAAGTAGAGAAAAAAGGTGATGAGTTCTATCATAAATATATAGTAATGAGGTAACACGTATGAGAAAAACTGAAGAAGAGATTAGCAAAAGAAGAGAAAAGACACTCTCTAGCAAGGAAGTCTACAAAGGAAGAATCCTAGACGTCTATTCCGATGAAGTAGAGCTTCCTAGTGGACGCATCTCCAAAAGAGAAGTGATAAGGCACTGTCATGCCGCAGCAATTCTCGCCTTCAACGACAAAGACGAAGTCATATTGGAAGATCAGTACCGTTATCCCTATGATGACATCATCACAGAGATTCCGGCTGGAAAAGGAGACGACGGAGAAAGTGGAGAAGAGACGGCATTAAGAGAACTTGAGGAAGAGACCGGATATAAAGCCGGACACTTAGAAGAGTTAGGACTCTTCTATCCCTCTGTCGGATATACCGATGAAGCCATTCATCTCTATTTAGCAACCGATTTGAAAAAGACTCATCAGCATCTCGATGAAGGGGAAGAACTTGAATACTATTTCGTTCCATTTGAAAAGCTTTGCGAAATGATCAAAAACAAAGAGATTGCAGATGGAAAAACAGTCGCTGCCGTCTGCTACTACTTGCTTCAGCACAAAAGATAAATGACAGGAAAGAAAACGGTCCGTTTGGTTTTTCGGGAGTTTTGTCTTTTATTTTTCGGTGATTTTGCACTACGCACCGTTTTCAGGTGAACCTGCAGTAAAACGCATTATTTTGCATTTTCTTGTATTATTTGGCATTAAGGTGTAATAATTTAGTTAATCATTATCATTAACTTTCCAATAACCACCTTTATCTGGTCCAATATGTTCTATCTTTCCCTCTTCTTGAAGTTTATTTAAATGATGTCTAGCACTTCCTTCTGTTATATTTAATATAATAATTAAATCTTTTCTTGAAATACGTCCATTATTTTTTAATATCTCTAATATTTCTTTTCTAATATCAGCCGGTTGTTTTTTCTTACTAATACTTTTTGCTTTATTAAATCCATCTTTATTTAATGGGATAATTACATCAATAAAATATTCAGAAAAAACATATGCATCATCGCCGTATACACTAACAACCGAAGGAACTCCATGTCCACTTTCTTCAGCAAAATTGCACGCTCTAAAAATATCAAACAATTGTTTATTAACAGGTTCACTTTTTCCCTTTAAAAATTGTTCTTTTGTTAACACTTTGGGAATTCCGCCAAAAGATTCAATTTCTAATCTATTATTATAAACGTAAATACCAGGATGATTGCTTTCACTCCATTTATTATGAACGCAAGCATTAATCCAAGCTTGTTCAAAAGCTTCTGTATCAAACATTTTAATTTCTTTTCTTGGTGTAGTTTCTAAGTTAACATATGTCTGATTAATTGAATTTATATAATTTTTAGCTTGTTCCATTGCAAGAAGTAAACATTTACCACCAAATTCTTCTCTTTTCAAATACTTTGTTTTGTCATTTGAAGAAAACGTTGCTACATTGATAACGATATCATTTTTATCTGCAAGAATTTCAGCTAAATAATTAAATTTGCCATCTCTTGTTAAC
>CAVILQ010000016.1:0-38615 GCA_963643715.1 bacterium
GGTGTCAAAGATAATGGAGAAATTGTCCCTTTTGAAAACTATAAGGATAGAGATGATCTTGATATTAAATTATCTAATTGGATAATGCAAGCTATATATCCTTCACCTGTAAATTGTATCAAACACTATTTTAATGATGACAAAGTTCTTACCATTGAAATATTAAAAGGCGATGATAAACCTTATTATATTAAAGAAAAAGGACCAAAACCAAGCGGCGTATATAAACGAGTGGGTTCTACAACAAGAATGGCTAATAACAGTGAAATTCTATCAATGTTGCTTGAATCGAAAAAATATAACTATGAAACAGACATTTCCGAGGAACAGGATCTTACATTTAAATATTTCTTTGAATTATGCGAAGAAAATGACATCACTCACGAAGCTAGAAATTTGAAATCATTAAGAATGATAAACAAAAATGGAGAATATACAAATCTTGCCTATTTAATGTCTGATCAATCACCAATCATAGTCAAATTTGCTAAATACGATAAAAATCTCAATTTCATTACAAAAAAAGAATATGAGGGCTCTCTTTTGAAAGTTTTGAATAATGTTTTAGAGAATGCATCGAATTATAATGACATATCAGCTACCATTGATAGAAATTCATGGCAAAGAATTGAAACCATTTCCTATCCAGGCGTATGTTTGCGTGAAGCAATATTAAATGCTTTTGCTCACGCTAATTACTTCATACGTTCTAATATAAAAGTTGAATTTTTCGATAAAGAAGTTAAGATTACAAATCCAGGCGGAATTTATCAGGCAACACTTGAACAAATTCTCGACGGAGTTCAAACTTACCGAAATCCTGGTCTTGTTAACATTCTTTCAAAACTCAAATACATTGAAAACTTTGGTACTGGCATCCAAAGAATCTTGGAGGCTTATAAAGATTCTGAAAAAAAGCCCGAATTCTCTCCAAGTGAAAACTTTTTTATTATTCGTTTACCTAACTTAAATTTTCATGACCAAATAAATGACCAAATAAATGATTCATTAAAATTTAGAAATGATAAATTAAATGATGTTGACGTTTCTATACTTAGAGCAATAAGTTTGTATCCAGGATCCAATGCCAAACAATTGCTAGAATTATTAACAAAACAGTACTCAAATATAACTATAGATATCATTCGAAATTCTTTAAAAAGAAAATTAAGTGATTATGTTGAATTTAACGGTTCACGTAAAATTGGTGGATATTACATTATTTCCAAAAATAGAATAGATTAGCGTAATTAAGTTCGTCTCCTCTAATTTCGATGCAAAAACAACTATTAATAATTATGTCGTTACAACAGCTTGGCAATTGTCAAAAAATGGATATGTTAGATTAATAGCCTTGATACCAGGAGGAGATAAAAAATGGAAATGAATATGAAAATGGGGGATTATATTAAAACTTTGATTGATAAAGATGCTCCATGGGGATCAAAACGATACATGTACCAAGCGGTTCTATCGGCTTGGTTTGCGAAATTTTTGAAGGCGATGCGTTGATGATAGAAACACCAGATTCCCTTCCTTTTGCTCTTGTGCTTTATGAAAAAGGTGAATATGTTAAAATAGATTCGGCGTCCACCAAAAAATAAAAAAACTAAATCGTAAGCAATATAAAAATAATGTGTACCCTTTGTCAAGGACACGTTAATAAAAACTACCGTAGATATTGTTCATCACTCCTTGGACTAGTCCAAGGAGTGATTTTCGGCTCGGCCACTATCGTCAGTTCGTAGCTTGGCTGGCTCAGCAGGTAAGAGTAACCTAGAGTTTGTGTAAGCTTGGGAATTTTTATTCCGTCATTTCAAATAAGGGAACATAAGTCATCAATACAGCCACAAGGTATCAGAATAGATGGTTGTTCGACACTTATTTCATTTTCGGCAGCCTTTATTCAGACTTCTCATGGATCCGGATATACTTTGCCGGTATCTTATCACATAACCAGATTCTATCATTTCCGACATAGAAGATGATTCCATCCTTCGATGCTGCTTTAGCATCAATCTTTAGAATGATTGGATCTTTATCTCTTCTTTTGCCAACAAGGCTAGCGATATCAGTATCAGCGGATAGATGAACATACTGTCTCTTCATTGGAAGCAGTCCTTCTTCCATGATGGAATCTAAGAATCTCTCTGCCGTTCCATGATAGAGAATATCCGGCGGAATAGCAGGTATCTTTTCAATTTTGATAGGTGTAGAATGACCATATAGAGCTCTTATCTTATCTGTCACAATCTCATGTCTCACTTTATCAGAATGAGTGATGATAAATTCAAGATCTTCTTTTGTGACTTCTCGATCATACTCTTTTGCTGAATTCAAAGAATGAAGCAACTGTTCAATCGGAACAAATCCTTCTTCATCGAGTTCTAATTCATATTCCCACGGTGCATGCCTTAAAGCATATGATACTTCCTTGGATAATTTAACGTAATCCATAGACTTTCATCCTCCATTTTTCAGTTGAACAAACAGATTATTTGTACTTAATTCAATAGATTATCGTGTAGAAATGTTTCAACTTTTTGATTATCTGTTCCTGTAACTCCTAGTAAGAATATACGATGAAGATCATTCAAGTCAGTGACTTTTTCTTCCTTAGCGACAAAAAGCACAAAAACTTTATGTATCACGCCAAGTTTCAACTCAGCATTCTCAGTCAGGTACCCGAATTGGAGATAATCCGATGCTGTCTCTATAATATCTTCTTTCTTATCCTTGATTGCTTCTACTTTCCAGAAAGGAATATACTTCACTTCAAAGACATTCTCAAAGAGGAATTCACCGGTGTTCTTATCATACATGCGAATAATGAAATCCGGTGATTTATGATCTGAATTAACTGATACGGTGATATCTCTTTTATCTGTCGTAAGATAGTTTTCACAATATGGGCCATAGTAAACGGCTGCGATTCTATTGCTAGAGACATAATAAATACAGGTATCATTCTCACGGAATGAGGTGAAATCCAACTCAGTGATAAGCTGATATCCAGACTTAGAAAGAGCATTATGAATCAAGTAATATCCATAATATTCGAAGATCTGCTGAGATGATTTAAAACGATATGCAGTCTTAGAGGAGTCCAATAAGTCATCGATTCTCTTCTTTAATTCCGTTTCTTTCCTAGAGTGATAATTCCGTGTCGGAATGTCACTGATTGTTTTCATGATGGGATGGTTAAGGATACGACCACATAGGGAAAAGTATTTCTGACAGATTGCTCCTACGCTATTTAGAAACGCATCCATCTCGGTCTTATCCTTTTCCATCTTCTCCTTCACCATCTTTTTTGAAAAGGACTGTATCTCCTCTTCTTCATCAAAGACGATGTTTTCTCTTTTCCAATCGATTGATATCATGATTTGAAGAAGTTCGTTCTTCATTTCCTGAATCATTTTCTTCAAATTCCGATTCTCAAGCGTATCATATGTCATTTCCTTCTTCTTGGATATCGGCTTATTGATATAGGACGGATGAGTCAGATTCATTTTGATTGTCTTAGAATCCATTCTTCCGATTGAATCAGAACGGACATATACATTCTTCAGATCATTATTCAAATGGTTTAAAAGATAGGATAACTCATTTCGAAAAGGCTCATATTCCTTTTCCAATGTATCCTTTAAGGCAAAAAGGGAATAAGTGGTGGATTGAGTCTTGCCTTTCTTTCTCATATCAAACACAAGGCCGTGTAGCAATTGCTCAATGCGATCGATGATTGTGTAATATCCTTCTTGGGACAATTCCTTGTTCCGACGCACATGGAAATAGAATTCCTTTGTTCCATTTGAAGTCGTGTAAAGAATCTTATACTGGCCAGGAAGGTAATACAAATCCCCACCTGAAAGCTGATAATCGATCTGATTATTGAGCACAAGCATGCCGTCTGTATTCCTTGTTTCTTTTTCACCAAGTGTATAGGTATCACACTCTATTTTCACGTTAGCGTTCGAGGAACACTCCATTCGGACATAGAGAAAAGAAGTCTCTTCTATCGTGAAGAGGACTTTGCTCTCTTCACGGCTAAGATCTACTACCCTCTCCTCTTTTTTATTGATTGTATAGATCAGCTTATCTGCAATATCCATATTTCTTCAATTCCAGAGCCTTACTCTTAAGAGCCTGTTTGGATGATTCAAAAGAGGAGACATTCTTATATTGTTCAAACAGATTCAAGATAGAGGAGTTTTGTAGATTTCCGTTATCATCAATTGTTCCAACTAAGTCAGCGATGCTCTCATAGTTGCCCTTGATCTTTCTCATGACAGTCTGCTTTAGGGCATAGTCAAAGATCAAACCGGAGGAGGAATCATTTTCATCGATTTTGGAATTTTTCAAATAGAGTGCAATGTTCTTGACTGTTCTGAATGAGATTCCTCTCTGGGCATCATCTTTCGATAAGAGCTGATCAAACGAGTCAAAGAATTCTCTCATCTCAGCAGTCAGGTAATCGTTGAAGCAGAAGGAAGAACTGACCTCTCCCATCAAGCGTCTATAGTCTCCCGTATACGTTGTTTCTTCTTCATCACTAGAAGAAATCATAACAGCATTGAAGCGGTCGAAAGTAGTCTTCTTCAAAGAGATGATAAAGGAACGATCTAGTAATCTATCTGACAAATCTTTTGTTGTTTCATCTAAGTTGATTGTACCAACAAATAGGACATTATCCAGTATCTTTATCTTAGCAGGATACTTATCCTTATTCTTGCATTCCAGGTTTTCATCGTACAATGTGATCACTCGGTGATCATTATCTTTTTCCATGATGGATAAGAATGGAGCAAAGTAATATTCAATCTGAGACAAGTTCATCTCATCGAAAATGACCATATGCATCTCATCTTTATGATCCGAGGCATGCTTTAAGAATGTGGTTAGTCCTGTCTCACTTGGGACATAAGTTTTATCACCTGGATTATAGAATCCTAAGATATCAGAGGGTTCGTTGTAACTTGGTGAAACGGAGAGGAACAGAAGAGTATGATTCTCTTCATTCATATGGAAGAACTGAGCATATTCCAAAGGGAGCCTTGTCTTACCAGTACCAGACATGCCGGCAAGAATGGTAAGGATTCTGCTTTTCAGACAGGCATGTAAGTTCTCAATGTCCTCTTCATAATAATAGAGTTTCTTGGACCTAAGATATCTTTCAAACTTGTTGAGTGCTTCTTTTGTCTCATCTTCTTTTAAGACTATATTCTTTTCCGCACCCTCGTTCTCATCCTCCTTCTTTTCCATTTCGATTTTCTTCATGTTAGGTAGCATCGTCTTTTCCAAGAAGGCATAATTATCTTCATCATAGTGAATGTAGAGATAATTGGATTTTAAAGTATCTAGATCGAACTCCAGTTCCAAGAAATCGTCTTCCTCTTTCCAGCAGCAGTTGTATTCACTGACTTTTGTTGTTGTCAGCTTCACTGAAATCAAACGATTCTTGTATATAAGGAAATTCGGAACACCAAATGTGACCATATTCCAATTCTGTAAGGAAATGATCTTGTGTTCCTTCAAGAGCGTGTAATTCTTTTCATTGAGAACTGGAATCTTAAAAAATGATTCGTAATCAAGATGTGACGGATAAATATCAAATCCAACATTCAAATCAGGATTGCGGTAATAGAAGCCTTTCGTTTCATCAAAGCGGAAGAACGGCTTGATTCGAATGATCTTATCCTTTAGCAATCGATTCAGTTTTAAGCACTGTTCCTGAGCATCTTCCAGTGTCTTCAATTCATTAGGATTATATTCATCGAATGCTACGGATAAAATGTTATTGCCCGTTGCATTGTAACAGTAATGACCATCGACCATGGATTTATCCCAGAAGACATCCATTTGATCTAGAGTATCGCTCTCATCAGAGACTGGCAACAGGAAACATTGAACATAATAGGTTCCATCCAGTCTTTGCTGAACGGGTTCCGCTTTATAAAGTCTTACTAAAACATCCTGTTCCGAAGAGTTAACAAGAAATGTCATCGTATCCAAGTCGTAGTTCATTTCTTCTTGCCTCCATCAAAGACACCTAAGATGACATAGGTCTTAACCATAATTTTCTGAAGTGCTTTATAATCCTTGGCTTTAAATCCATCCTCGATAGCTTTCTGAAGGTTCATGAGATTCTCTTTATCGAAATCACCATTTTCATAATTGATCTGGACCTTTTCTTTCTTCAGAAGGAGATTCAGTTTTTGTTGCAGTCCGACATATTCCTTATTGCATTCGCTATATTCTTTGTCCTTCTCTTTCAGTTTCTTCTTCAACTCACTTGTGTTTTCTTTTTCTTCCTCTAATGTTTTTTCGAGTTCTTTGTACTTCGTCTTCAAAGCGGTATTTTGAGCTTTTAAATCCTCAATCTGCTTATTGAGCTGATCGATTTTCGCTTCATCATTCAAATCTTCCACCTTTGCTTTTTTCTTAACGATGGTGACTGGAACCTTCTCATCAATCGGTTTTGGCAAACCATCCTTTGCCTTTTTGAAATCCTCTTCTGACACATCATCACCGATGACTCTTTTCAATAGACATCTATCATAATCTTTGTAATTCTCGTTCTTATCGATTGCTTCAACAATCTTTTCAATCGTCGGATTCGTATAATCGGCCTTACCTAAGATTGTCTTCAGATACTTTTCGTTTAATATTTCCAATACCAATTCATCAATAGGATCTTCTTTTAATAATTTATAGTTGAAGAAGGCTCGGATAAATCCACCGCTTGGATTACCATGATCTACCTTGTTCCAGGCTTTATCTCCTTTTCCATATTTCTTTCCCTTTGTTGAAGAATTCTTATAATACTTGATGACACCATTTCTAAGTTTGTCTATCGAAATCAGTTCACATAAATTATCAATATCATCTTCTGTCAGCTTCTTTATATTCTCTGCCTTTAAAAAACAATCAATTTTATCCGAGTACATGTTCTGCTTTCTCCTTTACTTTGTCATAAAATTCTTCTTCTAGCTGCATTCTTTTAACTTTGTCTTCTTCCCTCAATACGATTCTTTTTCCTAATTTTGGAACCATGATTCTAGTCTTAGTCAGATTCTCGACATCATAGTAAAGTCGTTCAATAGGGATATCCTGATTGAATAAAGGAATCAGCAATTCGTAAACACCTGATTCCTTCAACTTGTCCTGAACATAAAAATCTTCTCCAGTATCTGAAAAAGTGTAAGATGTAATATCATCGTTGTTCAGGTTCAGTATCTTAAATGTTGTGACTTGAAACAGTGTCACAATCTCTTTTGATACAACGATGTTATCTCTATCCTGTTGTATAAAATATGCCATATGCCCTCCTTGTTAGCTTGTAATATTATAACCGAAGAGTCGCCCTAAAAAACGATTCGATAGGTAATTTCTTCTAGCAATTTTTAATCGGTTATTCTAACAAAGGCATCAAGACTTCATTCCTCTAGCATATAATAGAAGATAGAAAGAGAACATCTATGACAAAGATATACTTAGTTGACTGTGACTCATTGACTGAATCGGAGATAGACAAGCTTTCCTTGCATCGAAAAGAAAAAGCCGGTCGTTATGCTTTTTCAAAGGACAGAAAACTATGTCTTGCGGCTGGTGTTGCACTGAATAGAGCACTATGTGAATACAATCTTAGTGAAAAGAATGTCATCATCAACTATTCAGAATTCAATAAACCGTATCTAAAAGATTTTCCAAATATCCATTTCAATCTTTCCCATTCCGGAAAGAAGGCAATCTGTGTTATATCCGATAAAGAAATAGGATGTGACATCGAACAGATTTCGGATATGAAAAAAGAAATCAGCAATCGATGTTTTTCCCTAAAGGAACAAGAATATTTAGAGAATTCAGATAACCAAGCAGAAGACTTTTATCGAATATGGGTGGCTAAGGAGAGTTTTCTGAAGGCACTTGGAACCGGAATCAATGAGAACATGAAAAGGTTCTCTGCCATTCCTAATGGCAATGACATTATTCTTACTCAAGACATTGATAAACGAATTTGGACGATAAAAGAAACAAGACTCGATGACTATATCTATGCTATATGTGAAGAGAGGTAAAGTTCTAAATCACTTGATAGGAATAAGACTTTCCCTTAATCCTTTAGGAAGATAGTTTTTGATTTTGCCTTTTACTGCTTTTCCAAATCCTAACGGCAAAGACTGACATGTGATGACACAGAGTCCATCTTGAATTGATGTGTTTACTTTGATTTCATTTCCTTTTACATATTCGATTGCGGATTTCTCATCGACATCAACATGCAATATATCGTCTACTATTTTAGAGTAGGCGTGATCATATTCACATTTCGGATGTTCGGAATCATCCTTGACTTTTACACCAGGTGCTAAATAAGGCAATTTTGCAAATTCCTTATACATTCTATCCACGATATATTTGTTCTTCCTATAGTCAAAAATGACTTTGCCGTCTTTTTCTTTCTTCATTGCTGTCAAGACTGGAGATGATCCCTCCGTCTTTCTAAGCAAGCAAAAATAGATTCCTTCTCCATCAAAGATACCTGGAATCATATGATAGCCAAGAGAGGATACTCCCTTTTTCATGCCCGTTCTTTCTTCGATAATGATCTGTTCCATGTCTTTATGCTTATTCAGGAAGTTCTTGATTTGTTCTTCGTCTTCGGAAACAGAAAGTGAACAAGTGCTATATGCTAATACGCCACCTGCTTTCAGCAACTGATATCCTTTTTCCAAAAGGCTCTCCTGAATCGGAAGGAGTCGATCGACTTTCTCGAAAGACCAATCCTCTCTCATCTTTTCCTCTTTTCGAATCATTCCACTTCCCGAGCAAGGGACATCCAATATGATGCAATCAAAGTAAGGATAGAGATCAATCTTCTGTGGATCAACAGATAAAGATAAAACATTGCTAAGTCCTAAGCGTTCCACGTTCTTTCTAATTTCATTTGCTCTTTGATAAGAGATATCATTACAAAGATAGAGTCCGTCATGTCGTCTCATGGCAAGAGATATCGTTTTCCCTCCCGGTGCACCACAGAGATCCAAAGAAACAAAGTTCTTAGGAAGATAATCTTTTAAATAGTGACTGATTGTCGCACTAGATGGATCTAGGATATAAAAAGCACCAGAAAAGTGATCTACGCTTTTTCCAAGAGGCAAAGCAATCTTGTCAAAACGGTAAAGAAGAGCATCCTTCTCATCTTGTTTTGCTAAAGAAAAGGAAGGAAAATACTTTCTATATGTGTTGACAAGAAAGGAAGAAACAGGAGCATCACTTAGGTGAGAAAGAAATATTTCTTGTTCCTCTTCTGTGCAATAAGGGGCAAGAAGAGAAGAGAAAACGGAAGAATCAGAATTGGATTGGTTCATATGACACCTCATTCATGGGTTATTTTATCATGGATTTCACTTCATCGTTTTCTTTTTTGAAAATTGGATTGATTTTTCATCAAATATAATAAAAAAAGTCAAAAAAACGAAATAAAACTATGAATAATATAAGGGCTTACATCAACACAATTGCAAAAAAAGTATACGATAATTTGTAAAATTCTTTTAATTTTGAAAATATCATTTGCATTTAAGCGTTATGGTTTTATATTATTAGTGTAGGTTCCATTTATGGAAGCGGAGGAAACTAATATGTCATCAAAAAAAACCTATGTCAAAGTATGTTCTGACTCGGACAAAGATGTCAAGCCGTTGCAGGCAAAGCCGTTATCAGAAGTGAGCAAGTGCATAGAAGTGGATAAGGGAGCTGACGTTTATCTCGTCCAGGAAAACGTTAGGCACCAGCTTTACGAGCAGACTTCTGCTTTCTTCGGCGGTACCGAATATGTATTTAAAGGTACACTCGTGCATGACTCTCAGATCTGTTTCGTGCATCGTGACGGAAGAAAGATTCCAGTCCATGAGGCTAGCGATTGTGGCTATACCTTAGTCGGAAACGCAAAACGCTATTTCGAAGCCAAACGAGCCCTATGTGCAAACGGTGAGACGAGTGACGATCAGGAATATGTTTACATCAATCAGAATTCCGCACTCTATTATGTCGGAGAGACCGGTGAACACTCATTGTTCATCCGTGTCTATGACAACCTTAACGGCATCGACAATGATCGCTGGGTTGTGATTTACATGGATTGATTCACTGCCATCCTTTAAAGGATGGCTTTTATGGTATAATTTTTCATGAGGTTTTTAGTATGGACATTATCAGCATTATCGAAAAGAAGAAACATGGCGAGCAGTTGACCAAAGAAGAAATCAAATTCTGGATTGACGGTTATACAAAAGGCTCTATTCCCGATTATCAGGTTTCGGCTCTTTTGATGGCTATTCGATTAAAGGGTATGACCAAGAGAGAGACATTCGATCTTACCGACTCGATGCTTCACTCTGGTGATACAGTAGATCTTTCTAAGATCAGCGGTGTCAAAGTGGATAAGCATTCTACTGGCGGCGTCGGTGACAAGACTAGTATGGCCTTATGCCCGATGATTGCTAGTGTCAGTCCCAATATCAAGGTTGCCAAAATGTCAGGAAGAGGACTTGGATTCACAGGCGGAACACTAGATAAGCTAGAATCCATCCCTGGAATGAGAATCGATCTTTCTATCAAACAATTCATGGATGATGTTTCGAAAAATGGTATGTCCATCATTGGTCAAAGCAAGAACCTTGACCCTGCCGATAAGAAGTTATATGCATTAAGAGATGTGACTGGAACTGTGGATTCCATGCCTCTTATCGCATCTTCCATCATGAGCAAGAAGTTAGCCAGTGGCTGTGACTGCATCCTTTTGGATGTCAAATATGGAAGTGGCGCTTTCATGCAGACAAAAGAAGATGCTGAGGAATTGGCCAAGATGATGGTTGAGATCGGCGTCTATTTCAACCGCGATGTCCGCGCGGAAATCACAAGCATGAATCAGCCTTTAGGCCTTGCAATCGGTAATGCTCTGGAAGTCAAGGAAGCTGTCATGACATTGCATGGAAAAGGTCCTAGTGACTTCACGGAGCTTTGCCTTTCCTCCGGTGCAACAATGCTTCTCCAGGCAAAGGTTTTCGACGACAGAGAAAAAGCAATTGAGGCCTTGAAGGAAGTCATCAACAATGAAAAGGCCTATAAGGTGTTCAAATCATTTGTCAAAGCCCAAGGCGGAGATACTGATTTCATCGATGACCTATCTAAGTTCCCGACTGCTATGTATCAGATCCCAGTCCATTCATTAAAGAGCGGATACATCAAGAGCATCAACACAATGGAATTAGGTTTGACCAGCATGAAATTAGGTGCCGGACGTGAAACGAAAGATGATGTCATCGATATGGCAGCCGGTATCGTCTTAAACAAAAAACTTGGCGACAAGGTTTCTAAAGGTGACTTGTTGCTCACTATGTACAGCGAAAGACCGGAGATGAACTCTTTGGTTCCTTCCGTCATGAATTATTTCGACTATTCCGATGAACCGGTCTCTGTTCCTCCTATCGTTGAAGAGTTGATTTCCTACGATAAGGAAAAAGGTGATTTCGTCATCGAAAAAGAATAAATGCTATGGATGTCTTACTGAACGTTCAGGGGCTCACAAAGGAGTTTTCAGGTGAGCGGTTATTTGAGCCGGTCTCTTTTATCGTGCGTGAACATGATAGGACTGCAATCATCGGTCCAAATGGCGCTGGCAAATCGACACTGATCAAGATTCTTTTAGGAAAAGAAGAGGCGACAACCGGTCAAGTCATCATCTCAAAGAATGTAAGAATCGGTTATCTTTCACAGGATGTCATTGAAAACCCTGAGAACACTCTCTATGAAGAAGCTCTTTCTGTTTTCCGTCCGTTGATGGAAGAAGAGAAAAGACTTGCTGAGCTTTCCGATAAAATATCAAATTCCCCAAATGATGAAAAGCTTTTAAGCGAATATTCAAGAAGACAGGACGCTTTCGAAACAAGTGGCGGATACAATTACAAATACAAGATCGACATGATCCTCAATATGTTCTCCTTCCACAAGGATAGTTATGAAAGAAAGATATCAACCTTCTCAGGCGGTGAAAAGACAAGAGTCGCTTTTGCTAAGCTCCTTTTGATGAATCCTGATATACTGATTCTGGATGAACCTACTAACCATCTCGATATCATTTCAATAGAATGGTTAGAGGACTATCTCTCTTCCTATCAAGGTGCTGTTCTATTTGTCTCACATGATATTGCCTTTGTGAAGAGACTTGCCGACCACATCTTGGACATCGACAATCACGTTTATACAATGTACAACACCAATTACGATAACTTCGCCAAGATGAAGAAGGACAATTACGAAAATGCACTTCAGCAATTCAAGGCGCAGGAAGAAGAGAAAGCAAAGCTACAACGCTTCATCACCTTCTATATGCCAAAGCCTCGCTTTGCTTCCCGTGCACACGATAGAGAAAAGAAATTAGCAAGATTAGAAGCAAATAGCATCAAGGATCCGACTCTTCGTGAAAAGAGAAATCTCTCCATCGGACTGAAAGGCGAAATCCGTGAAGGAAAGAAGCTGATGGACTTTTCCTCTGTCTCTATCGGATATGAGAAGCCGCTTATCTCCGATATCTCTTTCACCCTATTCGGAAGAGACCATCTTGCCATCATGGGTGCCAATGGTATCGGAAAATCCACCTTTGGTAAAGTGCTCTTGAACGAATTGAAGCCTTTGACCGGTGACATAAGAAGATACTTCCATATGAGCATCGGTGTTTTAAGACAGGACATCCGTTCCTACTCTTCTGATGAGACATTATTTGAGCATTTCAGAAATCTCTATCCAAGAATGTCAAACGAAGAAATCTATTCCGGACTTGGCCGCTATGCTTTCACCTATCAGGAAAGCAATGAGAAAAGACTCTGCGACTTAAGCGGCGGCGAACTGATGAGAATCGAGATTCTTCACCTCTCTTTGGAAAACTACGATCTATTGCTTCTCGATGAACCGACAAACCATCTCGACATGCTATCTATCTCCGAGCTAGTCGATGCGCTCAACGATTATGAGGGAACGCTTGTCATCGTTTCCCATGACCGTGATTTTGTCGACAAGACCTGTAACAAGCTTCTCTATCTCTACAATGGAAAAGGATATTATTATGAAGGTCCATATGAGGAGTTCAAAGAGAAACAATTGGTAAAGATCATCCAGGAAGAAAAAGAGAAAATCGATGAAGAGAATAATGCAAAGAAAGAAGAGAAGAAGACTGCATATCTAGAAAAGAAGGAAGAAAAAATCGAAGTCAAAAAGACAAGACTGACAAGAGAATCTCCTGAAAAGATTCTCGAAAAAATCGATCGTGCTGAAAAGAAGAAGAAAGAACTCACCGATGCCTGCTATCTTGAAGACAACTATACCGACAATAAGAAAATGAGCGAATTGGAGTCTCAGATTGCAAAACTCGATCAAGAATTAGAAAAACTTTACGAAGACCTGAATCTTGCGATGTAAACATTTTCACGGGCTTTTTTCAAGAAAATGATTTATTTATTTGACTAGTATATATATAATACTAAAGTTTGTTTTCATGTTGCTTTTTTGATGTAAGGAGATTGCTTATGAACGATAAAATCAGAAACGTTGCTATCATTGCCCATGTCGACCACGGCAAGACCACCCTTGTCGACGCCCTTTTAAAGACCAGCGGCACTTTCCGCGATAATGAGAAAGTCATGGTCCGTGCCTTGGACTCCAATCCTCTTGAACACGAAAGAGGAATCACAATCCTTGCTAAGACCACTGCCATCGATTACAAAGGAACCAAGATCAATATCGTCGACACTCCTGGCCACGCCGATTTCTCCGGTGAAGTCGAGAGAATCATGAACATGGTCGATGGTGTCTGCCTTCTCATCGATGCTTTCGATGGACCGATGCCTCAGACCCGCTTCGTTTTGAAGCAGGCAATCTCTTATCATCTTAAGACTGTTGTCGTCATCAACAAGGTCGATCGTCCTGGTGCCGATCCGGAACGTGCTCTCAACGCTGTTTTGGAACTCTTCATGGATCTCGGAGCCGATGATTCTCAGCTCGATTTCCCTGTCGTCTACACCTCAGCCTTGAACATGACTTCCTCTTATTCGGACAAGATTGAAGATCAGAAACCAGGAATGGATCCTCTCTTTGACACCATTCTCAAGACAATTCCTGCTCCTTCTGCCGAAGAAGATAAGCCTCTTCAGTTCCAGCCTTCCCTTCTTGACTATAATAAGTATGTCGGAAGAATCGGTATCGGAAGAGTCGATAGAGGAACCGTTCATCTCAATGACACTGTTTCCTGCATCCGTCTCGATGGTTCGACAACTCAGTTTAAAGTCGCTAAGCTCTTTGCCTTCCATGGCTTAGACAGAATCGATGTCAACGAGGTCAAAGCCGGTGACATCTGCGGCATTGCCGGTCTTCCGGACATCATGGTCGGTGAGACCGTTTGCCAGAGCGATTGCTTAGAGGCTCTTCCGTTATTACGTATCGATGAGCCTACTATGCGTATGACATTCGCAGCCAACTCCTCTCCGTTCAGCGGACATGAGGGAACATTGCTCACCGCTCAGAAGATCCAGGACCGTCTCTATGAGGAATCTCAGAGAGATGTCTCCATGAAATTCGATATCGATCATTCTGATCAGTCCTTTGTTGTCACAGGCCGTGGTGAACTTCACCTTTCCGTTCTTATCGAAACGATGAGAAGAGAAGGATTCGAACTTCAGGTTTCCAAGCCACAGGTCATCATCAAGGTCATCGATGGTGTCGAATGTGAACCATACGAAGACTTACAGATTGATGTTCCGGACGAGTTTGCCGGCGCTGTCATGCAGCTCGTCGGAAACCGTTCCGCTGAGACCATCAATATGTCTAGTGAAAATGGTCAGACTAGACTCGTCTATGTCATCCCGTCCCGTGGCCTTATCTCCTTCATGAACCAGTTCATGACTGCCACAAAAGGCTATGGTATCATCAACCACTCCTTTAAGGAATTCCGTCCTAAGGTCAACAAGGCCATCGGACAGAGAGCCTCCGGTGTTCTTGTCGCTACTGATGAAGGAAAATCCACCGCTTATGCTTTGAAATATGCAGAAGAACGAGGTTCCCTCTTCATCGGGCCTGGTGTTGAAGTCTATGAAGGTATGATCGTCGGCGAAAACAAGTACAATTCTGATTTGGCTGTCAATGTCGTCAAGACTAAATCCTTAGGTAACCAGCGTTCCGCTAACAAGGACGTGACCGTTGTCTTAAAGTCACCTAGAAGAATGTCTCTTGAAGACTGTCTCGATTACATCAACACAGATGAGCTTTGCGAAATCACTCCAAAATCCATCCGTATGAGAAAGAAGATTCTCAATACAGCTGAAAGAAAGAAATACGAAGCTCACCATCCCGAAGAGTTCGAGAAATAAACCATAAACAAAAAGCATCTCTTAGATTAGAACGAGGAGATGCTTTTTGTTTGTCTTGTTATCTATTTGAAGAAGTCACGCTTATTGAATCCGGCAAAGAGGAACCTTCTGAATGCTCTTCGATTCGTAAGCCACATGATTCTTGCGTTGTTTTTCGTGTTCTTGATCATCCTTGGGACACAGTAGTTGACAATGGTCTCTGGATAATCGCCAAGAATGTTATAGACCTTCTTTGTCTTTTCAGGCAGTTCAATCTTAGTGTTTCCGCCGTTTGCCGTCTTGATGAAATCTGTAATCATAATACCAGGTGTGAGTCGACAGACTTTAACCTTTCCGCCGGTCACATCCTCTGACTCCTTTGCTAAAGCAAGAGTGAAATAGGTGATTGCTCTTTTCGTCGTTCCATAGATTGAAAGACCAGTCATCATAGCATCGTTGGAACCATATCCTTCCACATTATATATCTGACCGAATCCTTGTTCCTTCATCTTTTCAAAGGCGAGTTTTGAGCCATAGATGGCACCTTTCAAATCAATGTCTAACATGAAATCAATCTCTTTTTGTGTCAGCTGATAGACTGGTTTATCCGGTTGATTGACACCGGCATTATTGATCCAGATGTCAACTGCTTTAAACTCAGCGACCGCCTCTTTATAGAGATTCTCTAAATCCTGATAATCTGTGACGTCGCATTTTACCATCAAGGCCTTCGTCTTTTCCGGATTGATGAGATTCAACTTGTCATAGGCAATCTTAAGATTATCGACATTGACATCAGAGATGACGACATTGAATCCTAATTCTTTAAACTTCTTCGCCTGTTCAAATCCGAATCCTCTAGCTGAACCTGTAATGACTACTGTACTCATATCATTGTTTTCCTTTCTTATTCCTTTTCTTCTAATCCTTTATAGTAGATAAGCATCTGAAGCGGCCAATCCGTCTGAACAAAATCAAATCCTTTCCTGTAATAGTATCCCCATCCAATATCCACATCATGAACAAGAGCCATATCATCGGTATGATTCGACCCGATGATTTTCGTTTCATCATAGACAATGCTGTTTCCATGAACCATGATATGATTCTGATGAAGATAAGAAATATATTCATCCGATACAAGAGGATTATCATCGTTTTCAAAGAGAGTCTCAAGACAGACAAGATTGATGTTTCTTTTTCTGATTTCCTCTATCGGATCATCCTTTCTGACTACCATCATGACCATCAGATTGGGAGCATATTTCTCAACTTGTTCAACATAGGTCATATTAGCAGGAATCTTGATTAGAACCTGTTTTTCAACACCGGCTTTATAGATTTCTTCTGTGATTCCTTTAATATCCGTCCAGAACTTGTCGACAGCGATATAAGTCTTTCCTTTTAATAGTTGAAAAGCTTCCTGAAGGGTAGGAACAGGATAAGAGGTGATTGTTTCATCCTGATTCAGATAACGGAATTTTTTGACTTCATCGAATGTGCAATCCTCTATATGTTTCCCATTCTTTAAAAAGACATGCTCTAATCCAGGATGGAAGATCACATATCTTTTATCCTTGGTGATATCGACATCGATTTCAACAACATCAGCACCGCAATCCATAGCTATCTTATATGCCGCTAAAGTATTGCAAGGAATGTTTCCTGTCGAAACTCCACGATGGGCTACAACAAATGGTCTTTTTCCTTTGTTATCCCATAACGATTTTTCAAAATTGAACATGATCGATGCCTTCCTATTTGATAACAACCTTCTTAGACAAAACAATATCATGAGAACTCTTTCCAATAAGAATCTCAAACGTTCCTGGTTTGACTCGATTAGAATCGTAAGATACAGAATAATAGGAGAAAGCTAAACGAGGCAAAGTTAGACTGACTCGGACCTTATCGTGTGCTTTTACATATACTTTTGTGTAGTCCTTCAATTCAAGTTTAGGGCGATAGACTTCCGGAACCAATTCCGAAACATAGATCTGAGCGATTTCTTTTCCGTCAATAGATGATGTGTTTTCAATATCAAAGGAGACAACATAATCTTCACCATTCTCTTCTACTACCATGTTTGAATATTCAAAAGTAGAATAGGATAAACCATAGCCAAATGGGAAAAGAACAGGCTTATTGAATGTTTCAAAATAACGATAACCGACATTCAATCCTTCCTGATAAGAGATGACTAATCCATCATGGTAAGAATTGACTGATGGAACATCTTCAAGATGAAGAGGGAAAGTTTCAGATAGTTTTCCACTCGGATTCACTTTACCTATTAATACTTCACTAAGTGCTTTATGGCCAAATTCTCCTCCGTATCCCATATAGACAACAGCACTGACTTCATCAATCCATGATGACATATCGATTGGAGCCCCTGCTTCGATGACAATGATAAGATTCTTCACGGCTTTTGCAAATTCATGAATGACAGTCTCTTCTTCATTTGTCAGCTTCATAGACTGTCTATCGAATGCCTCTGTTTCTTTATCCGAAGGATCGCCAACTGCAAGAACCACATAATCCGATTGCACAGCCAATTCAAGACTATGCTTTACATTTCCAACATCACAAAGTCCATGTCCGACTTCCCATATAGACTCAGAATACTCTGCTTTCATACCTTCATCCTTTAATGCATCGGCTAAAGGAGTAAAAGGCAATTCAGGTGTGACATTGCTCGATCCACCGCCATAGTAATATCGGAATGCAGGTACACCGGTAACCAAGACAGTTTTACCTGACTTCATCGGTAAGACATTGTCCTTGTTTTTCAATAGAACAATTCCTTCCTCTTCTACTTTCAACGCAACATCTCTTCTCTCTTCTAAGGACATATCCATCTTTCTTTTTTTCTTGCCTTCTTCGCATTTTTCAGCAAGGCGGATAACTTCCTTAGCAGCAGTATCTAATTTTTCCTCATTCAATATGCCGTTCTCAGCTTTCATGACCATTTCATTATGGTGTCTTTCGTTATAAGGCATCTCAAGAGATAGGCCTGCATTCAACGAGGCTTCTGGATCTTTGACAGCATCCCAATCCGACATAATCAGTCCATTAAATCCGAATTCATTCTTTACGATATTATATAATTTCTCGTTTTCGCTCATTCTTCTTCCGTTGACGAGATTATAGGAGCACATGATAGTCCAAGGCTTTGCTTCACATGCGATTTCAAATGGCTTGAGATAGATTTCACGCAAAGTTCTTTCATCTACTTCCATACTTGCCCAATGTCTTGAGAATTCCATGTTGTTGCAGCAGAAATGTTTCAAACACGTTCCAACATTCATAGACTGCACGCCAAGGATATATTCTCTTGCGATAGTTCCAGCTAAATAAGGATCTTCTGAATAATACTCAAAGTTTCTTCCACAGAGCGGATTTCTTTTGATATTGACAGCCGGTCCTAAAATCAAATCAACGTCTTGCTCAATGCAATCATTTGCAATGCTTTTTCCAACCGAATATGCCATCTCCTTATTCCATGTCTGGGATAGGACTTGGCTAGAGGGATAGGCAATGGATGGAACAACACCTTCATTTACCTGACTTCCTTTTCTAGGATGTCTTAAACCAACAGGACCATCCGATACAACAAACTTATAGATTCGACCATCAAGACTATCGTTTGACCAAAAGTCAGCACCCATTACTAGTTTTACCTTCTCAACTGCAGTCAGTCTCTTGATATCCATAGGTATTCCTCCAATGATTGAATTGATACTATGTAATCGCTTACCAAAATATGATAATACAATACAATGCAAAAAGAAAAGTAAACAATATCTACCTATCTGACTAAGCATAGATGATAGAATAGAACTAACCACATCAAGGAGGAGTTATGTTCCATAAAGAGATTCACTTAAAGAAGCATTATCCGTTAAACAATGATCCAATCTTAGAGATCAATAGGCCGATTCTTTCTGATAACGACAATGATCAGCCATTCACAAAGGCGATCCTTGTCATTCCCGGTGGTGGATACAAGTTCTGTTCTAGAAGAGAAGCAGATCCTATTGTCTCCACTTTTCTAGCTGAGAATTACTGCTGTTTCACTTTGTGGTATACACTCTCTACCCCTTATCCTGTTCCTCAAATGGAAGTGATGGCATCTATCGATTACATCAAAAGACACGCGAAGAGCCTAAAAGTAGATGTGAACAAGATTGCAGTCATCGGTTTCTCAGCTGGTGGTCATCTAGCAGCTAGCTATGGAATGTTAGAAAGAGATGAAAAACTTCATTCCTTATTGAATATCAAAGATAGAGACACTACAATCTCTGCACTAGTCTTATCCTATCCAGTAATCACAATGATGGAAGCTACACACAGTGAATCTAGAAACATCATCACTGGTGGAGATGAGAAACTAAAGGAACTGCTATCTGTTGAGAAACATGTCACAAAAGATTATCCACCGACATTCATCTGGGCAACAAATGAAGATGATTGTGTCCCTGTTATCAACACCATCATGATGGATAAGGCATTAACAGAAGCTCATGTGAAACATGAATGTGTCATCTATCCTCATCTTTGGCATGGCTTATCCACCGCATCAAAGTGCATCAATGCCAATGGATACGATGAACACGAAAAAGATTTCAAGCTTGTTGCAACTTGGGTAGATAAAGCAAAGCGATTCTTAAATAAAGTCATGAAGTAAGGTCATTCTATAGCAAGTATGACCTTGACCTTATAGCATTTCATTCTTCCACAAATCATATAAAACACATTATGAGCATTTCAAAACTGTCTATCCTCTCTTAAAGCAAGGGGTAGAATCAAGGCCATAAAACAATTGTAAAAAGGTATTAGGAAACAGTGAAATTAGTTTAGTCGATATATTGATATATGTTGTCCACGTCGAATGCAAAACAGAAAACTCATCATATTGCAATTCTATACAATCTAATATCATCCATAAGTTTCTTTGTACTCAATTTATACATCCTTTTTTCACTTTGCAAAATTGTAGGTATTCATCCTTTTCTTTTTGTCAAACTAAAAGCCTCTCCGGCTTTTGACCAGAGAGGCCTAGTTCAACTAGTCGATCATAGTTCAGCAACTTGACCGTAGAACAAAGGCATATCACCTGCCATAGAGGCAAAATAGAATGTCTTATCGAATTTGAATTCGAAGTCTACTGTTTTTTCTTTGCCATCCGATGTTGGAGCATTATAGGTGAATGATGTACCATAGACACCATTCTTATCAAAGCGGAAATCGTTGATTTGTCTTTCGGCCGATCCATCTGCTACACCACTTGCACTATCTGTATGAAGTTCGAATTTCGGAATCTGTACATCAATGAAACCGGAAGTCATCTCCTGATTGAACATCATATTCGGATTGACTGTTTTTCCTTCTTTTGGCATTAAGACACGGAACGTTGTTGCTGACAAGGCTAATTCAACCATAGCCATATCATCGTTTTCAAAATATTTTCCATTTCTATAGTAAGAGACATATTTATGTGATCCGCTTCCATTGAAAGGAAGATTATCGACTTCACTGCAAATCATAGGGAACGAATCTTTCAGATAGAAGTAGGAAAAATAGTAGATTCCAGATTCATTGATTGTATCGACAGTCACCTTGAAATAGTCTTTGATTTTTTGATTCAGTTCATCGTTCGTGCCTTCGAAGGTTGCAACCATATCACGGAATTTTCCGTTGTCCTTCAAGCCTTTGGTTGCAGCCGTAGCAAAGGTATCCTTCAAAACCAAGTCTTCAGTCTCAACATTCATCTTGGCATACAAATCATTAAAGCCAGTATCATCTTTCTTATACTGTTCGATGAGCCTTGATCCAATCGGAGAATAAAGGCCATCCTCAACGCCGAAGTTGTTTTCCAGGCATTTGTCCTTCAAGGTCCGAGATAGTTCATTGGAGACTGTCGGAATCGCAGACAATGTCTTTCTTGGTTCCTTAAATTCTTTCGTTTCCGAACAAGAGATGAGAAAAGGTAAAAGCACTAAGCATGTTAACGTTTTTTTCATTTTCATTCCTCACTTTATTCTGAATAACCACAACCACAATAGGGTCTTCCATTCACAACATAATTTGCCGAATGCATTTCAGAGAACTCAGAGACATCAAGCCTACCAGCTTCTGCAATATAGAATTCTTGATTGTTGATGTTTACACAAGAATAATTGGAATAGTTATATCCGAAATTGCAATTCAAAACACCAATATCATAATCATATGCAACTATTGAATGATAATATTTGGTCTTGTCATTTTGTCCATCGACTACATGTAATATGACAGGATATCCTTCATCAAGCATATCATAAACATATTGTTTCATGTTCAATTGTACAGAACTAGACTTGATGTTTGTCCCATAAATCGAGCTCGTAATGTAGTTATATTTGATCTTATTTTTGCCATAATACTCATCTAATAGTTTCTGATAGGACCACATACCAATAGAGGTGTCAAATTTTAAAGTAGAAATCGACTTGTCTAAAACTTTGAGATTATAGGTGTACATGAGTTTATATTGGAAGTCGTTTTTTGAATTCGTTATGATGAAGTTTTTGATATACGCATCGATATCATCTTCCGTCATTTCCCCATCATAAAAATCAACATCGTTTTTTACTTTTGTCACGCCTGGTGAAACAGAAGCCACATCTGCAATCGAAACACCGCTCGACTCTACATCATACTTTTCATCAATTATCGTGTCATTATAGTAAGAATCATAGTATGACAAGCACGAGACCAAAGAAACGAAGCCACAACTTCCAAAATCGTTTTCAGGCTTGTTCTTAAATAGATGTCGAAAATAGGTCTTCATGCTCAAATACTTATCTGATTCAATAGGAGTCAATGTAGCAGTCTTGACATTAGCAAGACTGATATCGGAATCAGCATTTTCGGGAGTTATGGCACTAACGACAGGTGAAAATATGGATGCAAAACTGAATACGAATAAGACGTTCAGCAATCTAAATTTTGACATTCGCTATGCCCTCCTGAATATATTATAGTTGAAAAATCAAAAGTTATTTTTATTTTTTAAGTTTCATTTAAGAATCAACTGTTTTTCAACAAAAAAACACAACAATTTCAAAAAGTTATTCGACAAAATAACTCATTTGTCAGAAACATATTTTTGTCTTGTCGAAATAGGCACATGAAAATCGTACAAAACTGACTAGTTTACTCGGTTCTAAGAGCAACAACAGGATCCTTCTTAGCTGCCGAACGAGACGGTATCAAACCTGCAATCGTCGTTAGAAGTATAGACACTACGATAATGATGATTGCAGATATCGGAGATAATGATGCAATCGTTGTAATCATTGGATAGAGATGATGTATAACCGCATTCAAAACAATCTGAATGATGTATGTGATAACGATTCCAAAGACACCGGACATGGCACCGATGATGAATGTTTCAGCGTTAAAGAGATGTGAGACGTCTTTCTTTCTTCCGCCTAATGCACGGATGATACCAATCTCTTTGATACGTTCCATGACAGATACATATGTGATGATTCCAATCATCACAGTGGAAACGACTAAGGATAATGCAGTAAAGCAAACTAAGGCAATGGTGACAATATCGATGATGTTGTTCACCATGGATATGACAACCTGAAGATTATCCTGATAAGTGATTGTGTTTCTATCCTGAGAAGTGATTTCCTTTCCACTGACAACTAGAGTCTCATCACTATTCCACTTATCTAGATAATCCGTGACTAGATATTTGTTATCAAAGGATTTTGGATAGAACGATATTCCAGATGGAAGTTTATTGCCTCCGACTGCATTCAATGTCAATGTCGTAGAAGTCATAGCGGAAGAACCTGTAAATACACTCAAAAGGCTAGCCATCGAATTGCTGTCACCTAAATATCCGTAATTGTTTTCGTACCTTGTTCCTTCATACTCTAACGGGAATGTGTAATAAATTCCGTAATAGACTTTCTGTGTATATCCTAATATAGTTCTCTCATAGCATCCAGAGGGATATCCGCTAGCACTACTATTCTCAGCTAGATAGTCACGGATAAAGCTGGAAACTTTCGAATCATAGTTATCGCTTAGATATCTCTCCGTGAATTTCGTTGTATAGAAGAAACCTGTACTAAGAGAACTATACTGTCTTCCTTCCTTCGGTTTAAGGACACCGACAACTTTCAATTTCAGTCCTGTATTCCAAGATGCATCTTCTGTATAAGAATATAGAAACGGTCTGTTTTTCTTATCCGATGTACTATTATTTTCCGTGATTACAGTATCATTTGGATAATACGTGAACTCCTTATTCATCAATTTGGTGAGAGCGATTTTCTTTGATTCTTGGAATCTATCATCATCATATTTCTCATCATCAGAGAATTTATAGATGATGTTCATGAAATCATCTTGGCTATAATATCCTAGAAGCGTCAAAAGGAAATCTGTGATGTTCTCATCCTTGCTAAGAACAATCATGATTTCATCTTCTTCTGTCGCTACTTTTCCTTCTACGATATCATATTGACTGAGAAGATAGTCCGTATTTGATAAAGATTGTGAGAAGCTACTTCCCATGGAAGAGATGATACTGGAATAGGATGAATAATCTGTCTTTCCTAATATGCTTGAGGCAATAGATAGAATGGCAGAAAGGGAGAAATTCGTTCCACTATCGTATCCATTGATATCATCGCTGGTATAAATATTGTTGCTGACATTGATGCCATATCGATAGGAGATATCTTCATAATATTCTCTTGGCATTTGTTTGACGTAGTTTACATAGTCTTCCGTAATGTCATTGCTAATCATCATGCTTCCCATTTGCTTTGCCGAATTGATCAAAGATTCAACCATGAAATCGACATTGACATATCCGTCTTTGATTCCCTCTTTCACAGTCGATGACTGAGTGGAAAGCGATGTTCCGCTCATCAGCTTGCTAAGATCATATCCTTCCTTATCAACCGTGACCGGATTTCCAGAAAGCATTTCATCCTGCATGGAGTTAATGTACCCTGTCACACCACCTGAAACGGATAAGACAGCTGACACACCGATGATTCCGATAGAGGCAGCGACAATGATCATTGCGGTTCTCTTAGCCTTTACCCACAAGTTCTTCGCAGACAAAGTAAAAGCAGTCAGCCAGCTCATCTTTGCCTTTTCTTTCGCTTGATAGCTTGGCTTATTCTCTCTTTCCTTCTCTTCTTCCTCTTCCGTATAGGGATTGCTATCATTGACAACCTGTCCATCCAAAAGAGAGATAATACGAGAAGAGTATTTTTCAGCCAATTCCGGATTATGGGTAACCATGATGACAAGGCGTTCTTTGGATATTTCTTTAATGAGATCCATGATCTGAACAGAGGTCTTGCTATCCAATGCACCAGTCGGTTCATCAGCCAATAAAATCTCTGGTTCATTGACAAGAGCTCTTGCAATCGCAACTCTCTGGCATTGTCCACCGGATAACTGATTCGGTTTTTTCTTATACAGGTCTTTCAGTCCGACACGGTCCAATGCATTCTTGGCTCTTTCTTCTCTTTCCTCTTTGGAAATACCACCGATTGTAAGAGCAAGCTCTACATTCTCGAGAATGTTCTCCTGAGGTATCAGGTTATAGCTTTGAAAGATGAATCCGATACGATGATTTCGATAAACATCCCAATCTCTGTCATTGAAATTCTTCGTCGACTTTCCGTCGATGATCAAATTTCCAGAGGTATAGTGATCCAATCCACCAAGGATATTGAGCAATGTGGTCTTGCCACATCCAGAAGGCCCCAATATTGAGACAAATTCATTTTTTCTGAAGCAGATAGAGATATCCTTCAGTGCCTTTACTTCTGCACCTTTCATCTCATAATTTTTGATGATGTGTTCAAGTTTCAACATAATGGATACCTCCCAAAAATATATCTTCGATATTATAAACAAAATACTCGGAATCTCTTATCATTCTTCGATATATTTTCCTATTTTCCTTTATCTGAAATCGCTTCTTTTCTTATGAGGCGGAAAAGTGTAAGATATTAGTATGAAAAAAGATTACTTAGCTATCGATTTAGGCACAGATAACACAACGATTTATTCGTCTCAGAGCAATCAAGTCATCTATTCAGAACCGACTTGCATCGCTTATGATGCTCTTTCCCATTCTGTGAAAGACATCGGATTTTTAGCAAGCAAAATCAAAGGAAAATCACCCTATAACTTCGAAGTCATCAATCCTATCGTCAATGGTCTTGTCAATGATGATGAAGCCTGTTATCAGTTCTTAGCTGCAATCTTTTCTCAGTTAAAGTTCGATAAGAGGAATCGAATAACATCCCTGATATTCACAACTCCTTCTTTCAGTGGAAAAGTGAATCGAAAGGTCCTTGTCGAATTAGGAAAAAAGCTATACGCCAAAGAAATCTATATCGAACCTGAAGCCAAAATCGCTGCCCTAGGAACAGGTGAGAATGTCTATAGTCCAACATCTACACTTGTCCTCGACATTGGTGCCGGTGTCAGCGATATCGCACTCATCAGCATGGGAGAGATCATCTCCTGTGATTCTGCATTGGTTGCTGGACACACATTCGATGAAGCTATCCGCCGTTACATGATACAGAAACAGCATCTCAATATCGGACTGAAAACGGCTGAAAACATCAAGATGCGCATCGCCAATATTGCACCAATCACGGAAAACAGACTGATTGAAGTCAAAGGAAGAGACACCATCACCTCACTACCATCCTCTATTGTCGTCTCATCCGGTGAACTGAAATCCGTACTCATTCCATTAGCGAACTATATTGCACTGAAAGTCACGGATATCATATCCACTGTTCCACCAGAACTAGCTGCCGATTTGACAAAGAATGGTTTGATCTTAACTGGCGGCGGTTCATTGCTTAACGGCATGAAGGATTATCTACAGGATACCTTATCCATTCCTGTTAGAGTCTCGGCAAAGCCGATGGAAACCATCATAGAAGGATTCAAAGTCTATATCGATCATCTTAGAAAAGCATGACGAATGAAAGGAGAAAAACTATGGTTACATTAATTGATTTGAAGAAAGCGAAGATGACAGCATTAAAGGAACACAATTCCAATGCGCAGAGTGTCTTAGGTCTTGTCATATCCGCTTATCAGAAAATGCAGATCGACAAGCAGGGCAAAGGTCAGACCATGACCGATGCCGATATGGTATCTATCTTGAACAAGACACTGAAGGAACTCACTGAAGAGAAAGAGATGTATGAAGCAAACGGAAGAAAAGAACAGGCAGAAGCGGATGCCATTCAGATGGAGATAATCAAATCCTATCTTCCTAAGATGATGAGTGAAGATGAGATCAGAGCCATCATCGATAAGCTTGAAGACCACTCTATCAAATCCATCATGAGCGAATTCAAGACCAACTATGCCGGAAAAGCCGACATGGGCCTTGTCTCCCGCATCGCAAAAGAATACCAGAAGTAAGTCATACAGGAAGAGGCTAGACCTCTTCCTGCTTTTTTTGATTTGACATTTATTCCATTTTTCTATATGATATTCCTTGCTGTTCTCACTGGGGGAATAGTTAAATGGTATAACAGCGGTCTCCAAAACCGTTATTGAGAGTTCGATTCTTTCTTCCCCCGCCATCTAGAAAAACACACGGAGAAATCCGTGTTTTTTGTTATATAAAAGGACTGTAAGATATAATTCTTTAATATCTACTAAAGATGTTTATCAAATAAATCAGCCAAATTTTACGACAGATATCACTGTCTATTTATGCATCTGAATCAATTCAACAATTGGTCTGTCCGCATTGGCAAAGTCGTAATCTTTTAGATTCTCTTTCTTTACCCATGCCGAATCAGTATGTTCAGTCAAAACCAAAGGCCCCTTTATCAGGGAACACTTATACGCATACAAGGTGATTGAAAAGTCATTGTATGGTGCTAAATTATGATATTCGTAAGTTGATTTTCCTAGGTATTCGATCGGTTGTATGTCACCTTTTAGTTCTTCTTTAATCTCCCTGACAATGGTTTCTTCATGAGTTTCTTTTTCTTCTACTTTTCCACCAGGAAATTCCCAAAAGCCACAAAGAGCACGGTTAGGTCCTCTTTTGCAGACGAATACTTCATCATTCTCGTTAAATATCAGAGCGCATACCACTTCATAATGTTTCATTTTATTATGCCTTCTTCTCTATTTCAAAATCTAAGAAATAATCTTCACTCACTTCATTATCCAATACAATATCCATCAATAGCGTAGGGGATTTCTTTCCTTTCTCCTCGGTAAAGGATTCACGGATATTCTTGAATTTGCCTGTCCCGAAATAGGTAAATGGTAAGGTGATACCATCTTCATTTTCCATTTTTCTGACGAAGAGATGCACAACCTTTGTGTTCACAATCTTTATACCCACTGGACTATCGAATGTCGTATTGACCTCAGACTCCCATTCGAATGTCTTAGAATCAATGAATTTGTCTTTATAATTCAGTCTAGTGTCTTGACCTAAGTCCTTGTTAAGACCAACATAGCAATATGTTTCGCCAGTAGCAGTATCAAATTCCGTTCCTTTCATATACATGAGTCCTTTGCTCAGTTTTATCATCTGAATCTGTTCTTTATAGTAATTTCCCATCAACTTGAACTTTGTCGTATAGTCTCCAAACTCTTTTCTATATCTTTCTATTCCATAGGAAAGAAGGTCTTCCATATAACTGATGAATTCATCACTGATTGTATCTACATTCAAGGCACCATCTTTAACGATGTTCTTCTTTTCCAAAACAAATTCAAGAGCATGATTCAATGTCTCATTGGTAACCTTAGAATCTAAATCAATCAAAGAAGATAAAACAAGCCTTGAATTCAGCATCCCTCTGATGATCAGATATTCATCCAATCTCACTAAAGGCAATAATTCAGATACATTATCAATAAACTCTACTTGAGAATCGTTGAATAGAGGCAAGTCTTCTTCACCAATTCTTTTTAAGAATGTATAGTAACTTCTGTTCTTCGCATTGCTGATTTTTGATTTCATGAATCGGATTAGATTGGGAGCGCAGTCTGAGTTGAGATAGTCCATATGCTTTGGATAGGTCTTTGCGTTCAAATAGGATTTAAAATTCTGATAATCTGATTTCAAGAATCTAGATTTATTGAAGTTTGTGTTATCAAGATGTGCGATGACTTCCGCCTTAGATAAGTCATCGAAAAAGATTTCAACACCCTTAATCTGAAGAGATCTAAAATCTTCCGCTACTAACGATTTCAAGTATCCTTTTTCAAGATATGTCGTATTGCTAAGGGTTCCAAGTGCCATAGCAATTTGAACAGAACGCTCATAGTTGTTACCGATAAAGTCTAGGACGGTAACATATTCTTTTCCTTTAAACTTTCTAAGTCCTCTGCCTAATTGCTGAATAAAGATTGTACTGGATTCCGTCGGACGTAAGAACAATACCATATTTACAGATGGGATATCGACACCCTCATTTAGAATATCGACCGTACAGATGATTTCAAGAGATTCATTCTCATCCTGTAAATCATGGAATGTCTTGATTCTTTCTCCTACCGTGTTTTTGCCAGTCAAAGACAGAGCATCATATCCTTCCTGGACAAATAGTTCTGCCATCAGTCTTGCATGATCAATTGATGTACAGAAGGCGATACATTTCAGTTTCTCTCCCTCTTTTTTATGAAGTTCAATCTGTCTGCATATGAATTCTATGTTTGCCGTCTTTGAAATCTCTCTTGCCACAATTCTTTTATCTTCCGATGAATAATCGGCAAAGGTATCACGTATTGCATAATAATGAAATGGAACAACTAAATCATTGTTGATAGCATCTCTCAGTCTCAGTTCAAACGGAACATTGTTTTCAAACAGTTCATAGACATCCTCATTATCCATACGGTCTGGAGTTGCTGTAAGACCTAGGATAAATCCTGGATGGAAATAATCCATAATAGAACGATAGCTATTGCTTGTTGCATGATGACATTCATCCATGCAGATATAGTCAAATTCCATCGGATCAAACTGATCCAAGTGTTTTGACATCATCACATTCGTAGCAAAGACAAAATCAGCATCCTTATCTTTCTGATTGCCGGTATAAAGGCCATAGGTCCTTGTATTTCCGAAAACCTTTTCAAACGTCTTCTTCGCATCAAGAAGAATGGTTTCCTTATGGACTATATATAAAAGTCTCTTCGACTCATAGTTTCTAGCATCAAATGCAGCTAGATATGTTTTTCCAGAGCCCGTCGCAGCGATGACTAAGCATCTCTTTACACCCAGGTCTCGATTTCTTCTCAGTTCCTTCAATGCCTTCTGCTGCATTGCATTTGGTTTATCCATCTCTAGTTCCGGATCGAAATAATCCATATCCCACTTTTCAATAGCAAACTGCAATACCTGTGAATACTTATTCTTGATATCCTCAGTGAGCAGCAACGTCCTTTCCCATAACGATTCAAACTCTATATATGCGCTATTCATAGAAGGAAGCATCTCTTTTGAATAGAGAGAAACATCCCATTCTATATTCTTCAATAAAGCAAAGAATGTGATGTTGGATGATCCTACAATGAATTCATAGGAATCCTCATATTCAAAAAGATATCCTTTTGTATGGAAACCATCACTTCCAAAGCAGTTGTAATCGATATGTGCAGTAAAATTCGGATAAGTCCTCATAAGACGCAAGAATTCATCTATACTAGCGATATCAGTAAAGTTCTGATAGGTAGAGGTTATCAGTCTGCCAGTCACACCTCTTTGAAGTGCTTCCTCCATCTCTCGTATCAATAAATCCAAGCCAGCTTTTTTGATAAAACTGACTGAAAAAGAAAAAGACTTACAACGATTCAATGAGTCTTTGATTTTCTCTAGAAAGGAAACCTTCGAGTAATTAGTCAAGAATAAGTCGTCCATATTCATTCCCCCCTGAACAGTATAGCAGCTGTGACTTATAAATAACAGATCTCAGATTCTGCAGGGTAGGTATAAGACGTTATTTCGTTAAAAATATTGGGTGGCAAAGCAAAAGCGGCCACAGAACAGGCCGCTTTTGCACATCAAATAAATCTAAGTACAATCTATTTCAGTTCATAGGCATAATCATCAAGTGCTCTCCCAGCTGATTTTCTTCAGAAAAATCGTTCCAATCTAAAACACCGTCTTCGTCATATGACCATACAGGATAGCAACCATATTCAAGAAGCAGCTGTAGTTTTCTCATCTTATTTCTTTCCTTTCTTAATTGATACCGGATGTGCACCGACTATATAACCATTATCACTTATGGTGATTGTTATATGCACAATTTTTCCGTTCATTGTGGTTTCGTATACATCTCTGTCTTTACCACTTTTGCCGACAATTTTCGCATCTTCAACTGCCTTCTTTATAAGAGCAGGAATTAAATTTGCCGAAATTCCTTTTCGGTTAAAATGTAAAGCCTGCTCATTTAAGATGTGAACTAATCCCGAGGCTCTATTTCCTTCGGAAACCAAATATCCTTTTTCTAACCACCTTATTTTACTATTTTTATCCTTGGTTATAAAAATCACCTTTTCTTCCGTTATCTTAAATTTTTTCTTTCACCTCTTTCACAAGTTTCTTATCTTCTTGTACAAGATGGGATAAATAGAATCCTTCGTTTCTTTTTCTATTACCCCATAATCTTTTTGCCAGCTCTATCCTAATCGCAAAAGAAGTAGTAAAGAACAAATCACTGCCTTCTCATCTTCTCGCTCTCCTTGCTTCAAATCTTAGTTATGACTACAATATCTTGATTTGATAAAAAGAGGTACATACACCATGGATGAAACAAAATTCAAGAGAAATAGATTAGTCACAATGATTCTTACTGTCGTATTAGGAATCAACCTAGTCATTACAGCTGTCCTATTAGGATTCCAGATCAAAACAAATATGGATAAACAGGCTGAAACAACAAAATACACACTCTATATCGGAACCAATGACAAAGACACCTACAAGAATGAGATTCCCTATGATACCTGCAAAGAGAAGGTGACAGAGATCTGTGTCAAATACACAGGCGGCTGTACCTTATTCGATGCAAATGGTTATTGGAAGGATGAGAAAGAGAATATCACGAAGGAAGAAACCATCGGCTGCATCCTAGAAGACATCGAAAAGAAGACTGTCTACACCATCTGTGATGAAATCATCGTCGCCTTGAATCAGAACTCCATACTGATCGAGACCAATAATGTGACAAGTCTTTTCTATTCAACAGCTAATAACTGAACCACTATGATGAATATAAGACAGATTCCAATGCCATGAAGGATCTGTCTTTTTTTGATTTCAGTTTTATGTCACCATTATATTCAACTCAATCCGACCCCTTCTTCTATAACTTCCTTTCAAGGGAAACATTTTCCTGATGATGCGCATTTCCTAGGCATGAATCTACTATTTATTGCATCTTTTGTGCATTTTGAGCAGAAAACAATGAAAATGTAGTCACAATTCTTGTTTCATTTATACTAAAATTGTGAATTTTTTATTTGTTTTTCTAAAAAAGTAAATAAATATGCCTTTTTTATTCAAATATTTCATGTTAGACTACTACCTGAAAGGTAGAACAATATGATTAAGAAAACAACTCATATTCAAGACACTTTGAAACTGTTAGGTGCTTTACCGACATTGAAAGCACCAGTTCCAGAATATCTCTACATTGCAACAGACAATGCGAGATGTCCAAAATTCGAAATCTTCATCAAAGAAGGAGACTATGTCAAATGCGGTCAGACCATCGGTATCCGTCATGCAGCCTTCTTCGATCAGCCGATTCAGTCGACATGCTCCGGCACCTTCGTCGGATATGAAAAGCATTATCACCGAAGCGGAAAACTAGTCAACTTCATGAAGTTCCACAACGACTTCAAAGATACGATGGATGATAGCATTCATCATCGAACCGATGAAGAGATTGCAAAACTCACCAAAGATGACATGACACAGATTTTAAAGGACTGTGCCTCTGTCGGTTTAGGAGGCTCCTCCTTCCCGACCTACATCAAATTCCAGACGAATGAGAAGATCAATACGATTCTCATCAACGCCATCGAATGCGAACCTTATATCAACGCTGACCATAGAGCTGCCATCGAAGAGCCTGAGAAGATCATCGAAGGCATTCAGTTCATCCAGCAGGCATTCAACTGCCACGACGCTAGAATCTGCATCAAGTCCAAGTATGTCGATCTTGACTTGATCTACAAGAACATGCTTCGCCGTTATCCCAACTCCGGAATCACAGTCTGCAAGGTCGGAAACTACTATCCTCAGGGATGGGAGATCAAGATGATCAAGGAAGCGACCGGTATCGATGTCAAGACTGGCACCTTGCCAGCAAAATACGGAATCATCAACTTCAACCTCTCCACCGTCTTAGGCATTCAGCAGAACATCCGTGAGAATAAGGCTGTCATGGAACGCCGTATGACAGTCACTGGAAACGGAATTACTTATCCTTCTAACTTCATCGTCCGTATCGGCACTCCAGTCGGAGAACTGATCGAACGCTGCGGAGGATACAAGAATCCGGATAAAAAGAAAGTCTTCATTCTCGGCGGTCCGATGATGGGTGCCTCCTTACCGAGCGATGACTGCATTTGTACCAAGACAGTCACCTCTATCATCGTATTGGATGAGAAGGAATACAAAGAGGAACCCTGTATCCGCTGTGGTTCCTGCGTTTTGTCCTGCCCTGTCCATCTCAAGCCTGTCGAAATCATGAACACCATGAGAAGCATGCCAGTCGACAAGGAAAAGGTCAAATTCCTCAATCCTCTCAAGTGTATCGAATGTGGCTTATGCACCTATAGCTGCACAAGCAAGATTCCTGTCACAGACTATGTCAGGAAAGCCAAAGTGATAGCGAGGTTAAAATAATGGAAATCATTAAAGAAAGCGCACCGCATATCAGAAGAAGAGACAATCTGGCCATGATGATGTTAGACGTCGTCATCGCCTTGCTTCCAACCATTGTCTTCTCCATTGTCATCTTCAAATGGGATGCCGTCAGAAATATCCTAGTCTCTGTCCTAACGATGGAGTTATGCGAATTCGTATTCGTTCTAATCAAAAACAGAATCCCTTATGATGGAACAAAGCATACGATCAAAGAGCATTTTGAAAAGCAGAAGAAAGCCTACACCATCAATAACTTCCTCGTTCCGCTTGTCTCTGCCTTGATCTTCGCTCTCATCATGCCGGCCTCCTCAAATCCAGGATCCATCATCTATGTCGCATTAGTCTTAGGTTCTGTATTCGGACTTGTCATCGGCAAGCTCGTATTCGGAGGAACCGGAAAGAACATCTTCAACCCTGCCGCTGTCGGTATGGTATTTGCAAAGCTCTGCTTCGGAAGTTACTACACCTATCCGGAGAATTCCTACTTTGCAAATCACGCCACAGATGGTAGTATCAGCACTGGTGCTACACCATTAAGCTATCTTGACTACAGTGCACAAAGCTTCAATCTAACGCAATATTCCCTTCTTGATCTCTTCTTAGGAAAGACACCAGGAACGATCGGCGAAATTTTCAAAGTCACCATCATCATCGGTCTTGTCTATCTTGTCATCCGTCATACAATCGATTGGAGAATCCCGCTTCTCTATTTAGGAGTCTTCCTTTTCGATATGCTCTTTGTCGGCATCATCCTACATGCTGCTAAGGGCATCAACATCATCAATTACGTCATGTACAACTTCCTATCCGGCGGTCTTCTCTTCGGTGCCACATTCATGGCAACCGACCCTGTGACTGCACCGATAACAAGGCCAGGAAAGATGATGTATGGAGCTGTTTTAGGCTCACTGACTGTCATCATTCGACTCTTTGCCGCTTTGCCGGAAGGTGTCGCCTTCTCCATCCTCTTAGCCAACATCTCTACCTCTGTCATCGATTACTACAAATGGTCCACTGACGAATACAACTGGAAGAATCTCACCGCTTTGGCAATCATCATCTTCCTTCCTCTTCTCATCATCATCTGGGCAACATGTGTGAGGGCATTTTAATATGAATCAGTCATTGAAAAAGTATCTTACCGTCTCTCTTACCTTAGGTATCATCGCCGGTGGCTCTGCTCTCTTGATTGGACTTACGAATCTATTGACGGCAGATAAGATCAAAGAGAACAAAGTCAAGAAGGAAGAGAATGGCTTAAAGCAGGTATTCTCTAATGAGAATCAGCAGTTTGTCACAGTCGAATTCGATTCAACCTTCGAATACATCGAGAAAATCTGGCAGTCAAAGGATAAGGATAACAACGATATCGGATATATCTATAAGACTACTGGAAAGAACAGCTATGGTGAAGTCTCTTTGCTCATCGGCTTTGACACCAATAAGAACTTCGCTAACATGGTCGTCTTAGAGAACACGGAGACCTATGGCACAACCTTACAGGACAACTACATCACTCCGGTCAACGAAAAGACAAAAGACTTCTCCTCTGTCAGCTGCGGCGCCACGTATGGTGCAAAGCTCATCAACAGCATGTATTCCGAAGCGAAAGAAGATATCAGTAAGAGGTGAATTATGAAAGACAATAAACATAAAAATTCATTCCTGAACGGAATCGTAAAAGAAAACCCTCTCTTTGTCTCAGTCTTAGGAACCTGTCCTGCACTCGCCGTCACGAAAAGCCTTGAATCTGCCTTCGGCATGGGACTACTCTTCCTCTTCGTTCTGACCTGCTCCAACGTCATCATCTCCCTTATCCGTAAACTCATTCCAGAAGAGGCAAGAACCCCTTGTGAAATCGTCGTCATCGCCGCCTTTGTCACCATCACCAAGATGCTGACAGAAGCCTTCCTTCCTGAACTCTACTCTTCCTTAGGTGTCTTCCTTTCCCTCCTTGTCGTCAACTGCATCGTCTTAGGACGTGCGGAAGCCTTCGCTAAGGATAACACTGTCTTAGATTCTTTCTTCGATGGTATCGGTAATGGCATCGGCTACACTTGGGCCATCTGCCTTATCGCCATCATCCGTGAGATCTTAGGAACCGGACAGATTACATTCGGAAAGATCTTCACCTTCATCCCTCTTACTAAGTTACCGATTCTCAAAGGAAACGGATATGACTTCTCAATGTCCTTCTTCTCCAATCCGGCCGGCGGCTTCATCGTCTTCGGCCTGATCCTTGCTGTCATCGCCGCCATCAATCAGAGAAAAGCGAAAGTCGAGAAGTTCAAACTTCAGCAAGAGATGAAGAATGCTTTGCATAAGGAGGCCAAATAACATGTCTGCAACACCTTATATTTACTCCTTCCTCCTCGCTATCATCTCCTCGATGCTTATCGATAACGTCGTTCTCTCCCGCTTCTATGGAATCTGCTCCTTTATCGGCGTCTCCAACAAAATCAAATCCGCATTCTCAATGGGTGTCGCTGTTATGGCAGTCATCCTGTTATCCGCACTGGTCTGTTGGCCGATTTACACCTACATCCTCACACCTTTGAACATTCCTTTCATGGATACATTGACTTACATCCTTGTCATTGCATCACTCGTTCAGGTGACTGGACTTATCATCAAGAAGTATTCTCCTTCCCTCTATAAAGCATTCGGCATCTACCTCCCTCTTATCACAACTAACTGCGCAGTCTTAGGCGTCGTTCAGTCTAACACCGACAGCGCCTTAGGTTTCGGTCTCTCTATGGCTAACGCCTTAGGTACTTCCTTTGGTTTCCTCATCGTCATCGTCCTGTTCTCCTTCATCCGCGTCAGAATCGAGGAATACAACGGAAACAAGGCATTCAAAGGTGTTCCGATTGCTCTCATCGTCGCTTCTTTGATGGCAATGGCCTTCATGGGACTGATGGGAATCGGTGCCTAAAGCATGTCAAACGGTTTGCGTATCTTCCTTGCTGTCTTGATCATCGCCTTTTTCATCACGGTATTCATCGTCACATTCATCCTTTATAGGAAAACACCAGTACCGAAAGGATGCGAGGATTTAGGACCAAGCGAAGAGAAATGCTCCTCATGCAAGGAAGAGCATTGTCATCTGAACATTTATGCGACTCATAAGGAGGAAAAGAAAAAATGAAAGAATATCTTCTCTACGCTCTATATGCGTTTCTGATTCTATTAGCATTAGGATTGATTCTTGGTGCTGTCTTAGTCTGGGCTGAGAAAGTCTTCCATGTCGAAGAAGACACTAGAATCGCTGACGTCGAGAAAATGCTTCCGAACTTCAACTGCGGTGCCTGCGGACATGCAGGATGCCATGCAATGGCAGAAAGCATCGTCAAAGGCGAACAGAAGAAACTCTCTGCCTGTAAGCCTGGCAAGAAGGATAAGAACTTCGATCCTATCATCAAGTATATGGAAGAACATCCCGACAAAGACGGAACAAAGCATATACCTACAATCTGAAATACGATAAAATATCTGCGGCAAAGACAAACTTTGCCGCTTATTTTTTGGGGGGCACCATGAAAGAAAAAATCGATATGACGACCTATAAGAAAAGAAACCAGTACCAGTGGTTCAAGAACTATCCTTCCTCTGCATATGGTTTTGATGTGGATATCGATGTGACGAAGATCGTGAAAACATCCAAATCCAGAAAGGAATCCTTCTTCCCTTATTTCCTCTTTGCTGTCATGAAGGGAGTCAACAGTGTCACAGAACTTAGGATGAGAATCGTAGATGATACTCCCTATCTCTATGATAAGATCCACCCTACCTTCACTGTCATGACAAAAGAAGATGTCTATCAGAACTGCGGATTTGAAATGACAGATAGTTTCAAAGAATTCTATAAGAAAACCAAGGAAGTGATTGAACTGGTCAAGAACATGCCTGTCAATGATGAATTGGACCGCTTTCCTATCTGTAGGACTCCCAATGTTGTCTTTGCCACTTGTGTTCCAATATTGAACTACGTATCCATGTCTCATCCGCTTCCGACAGGAAACCAAGAATCCTTATCCATTCCTCGCATCTGCTGGGGAAAATATCATATGAATGAGGATGGAAGTTATCATGTGATACTCAACATCACGGTCTCCCATGCCTTTGTGGATGGTTATCCTCTCGCTACATGCTTCAACAAGATACAGGAAATCGTGAATCTTGTCGACACATGGTAAAAATCAACAGATGAAATTATAGGAAAATAAGAGTAAACTAGTTTTATTTAATTTTAGGAGGTCATTATGGCTGATTACATATTAAGCACTACATCGACATGCGATTTATCAGAGAAGCATTTCTTGGACAGAGACATCCACTATGTCTGCTTCCACTTCTCATTGGATGGAAAAGAATACAAAGACGACTTAGGAAAGTCTATCGCTTTCCACGACTTCTATCAGAAGATGGCAGATGGTGCCATGACTAAGACAAGTCAGCTCTCTGTCGGAGAATACATCGATTACTTCACACCCTTCATGGAAGAAGGAAAAGACATCCTTCACGTCACACTTTCCTCTGGTCTTAGCGGCGACTACAACTCCGCTTTGACAGCTTCCAATATGCTCATGGAAAAGTATCCGGATAGAAAAATCTATATCGTTGATTCCTTAGGTGCTTCTTCCGGTTATGGTCTTTTGATGGACAAGCTTGCCGACTTAAGAGATGAGGGATATTCTCTCACCGATTTAAGAGCCTGGGCCGAAGAACATAAATTAGAAGTCCACCACTGGTTCTTCTCCACAGATTTGAAGTACTATGTCCGCGGCGGAAGAATCTCAAAGAGTTCCGGATTCTTAGGAAATCTTCTTCACATCTGCCCTCTCCTTAACATGGATGAAGCTGGACACCTCATTCCGAGAGAAAAGATCAGAACGATTAAGAAGGTTGAAGCCGCTATCGTCGAAAAGATGAAGACCTATGCAAAAGATGGCGAAAACTATTGCGAGAAAGTATTCATCTCTGAATCCGATTGCATGGATTATGCTACTACTGTTGCCAAGATGGTCGAAGAAGCATTCCCGCACATGAAGGGAAAAGTTGAAATCTATAGCATCGGTACCACCATCGGTTCTCACACCGGTCCTGGAACACTCGCTCTCTTCTTCTTCGGAAACAAGAGAACAAACTAATAACCTAAATAAACAAATATAGCCCTCAGCGCACTGAGGGCTTTTCTATTACGAATTTCGGATTTTCTTCACATTTCGATT